>NZ_JBIISY010000101.1:0-21090 GCF_044340795.1 Tardiphaga sp. | reverse complement strand
CATCGGCAGAACGTGTGCCGGCTGAAATTCTCAACTACAAATCGGAGCTCTTATGGCCAAGAAAGCAAAAAAGAAACTCGTCCGTCGCGAATACACCAAGGAAGACGAGAAGACCCTCCGCGCGCATTCGAAGGCCCAGACGCCGCTTGAGAAGATTGCCAAGGAGATGAAGCGTACCGGTGGTTCGCTGCGTCAGAAGGCCATCAAGCTTGGCATTCCGCTCGGACATCGCCGCCGCAAGGCGAAGAAGGTTGCTACCACCAAAGTCGCGAAGACCACCAAGGTCGCGAAGACGGTGAAGAAGGCCAAGACCGCCGCCAAGGCGAAGAAGGCCAAGAAGTAAGCTTCGGTTTTGAAAGTTTGGCCTGAAGCGCCGATGCGCTTCAGGCCCTTTTTGAAGAAGCCTCCCTTTTGGGAGATGAAGCGGAAGGTTGCCGGATGCGACCTCTCTTTGCTCTTTCGGGCGCAGCCCTGTTCATATGCGCGACCTCACTGCCGGCTTGGGCGGTGCCGCCGACGGTGACGCCGTCACCCGGCTATGAGGCGCGTCTCGCCGAGCAGCGTCGCGCTGCGCAACTGCCCCCGCCCGCCATCGTCGAGAAGCCGCTGCGGCGCCGATCTGTCGTTCGGCATCGTCACAAGCGCTGAGGACACCGATGCGATCACGCGTTATCAGAGCCGTTCTGTCTGTTTGCATGTTTGCTGCGTCAGCTGCCGTAATGCCTGCCCAGGCCGGGGATTATGCCAGCCAGATCAGTGCGTTCCGGCAGGCCCACAAGCTCCCGGCGGTGACTTCGGACAGCAAGCTGGCCGCGGTCGCTTTGGTTCAGGCGCAGGCCATGTCGGCCAGTGGCAAGGTCAGCCATGATGTCGCTGGATCGTTCACGACCCGCGTCGCCAAACTGCGCAGATCGAAAGCCGCCGAGAATGTCGCGGCGGGATTTCTCACCTTTCCGGAGACATTGAAGCAGTGGCAGGACAGCCCTGGTCATCGCGCCAATCTGTTGATGGCAGGCGCGCGTAAGGTGGGCGTGGCTTCGGTGGCCAATCCGAAATCGCCTTACCGCATGTTCTGGGCGATGGTGATTGCAGACTAGAATGCGTGTCTAACTGTCGGGATGCCCGGCGAAGCTCTTTGCCTGGTCAGGTTCGCTTTGTTTTACCCGGGGGTGGCGTGCCGAACAGCGCGTCCTTGATATCCTTCAAACCCGTCGACAATTTGGACCAGCCGCAGGCGAGTGGCTCGGTGGCGCAGTCCGGTCCCTTGGCGGCAGGCTGTTTCGGGCGCGGGCGGGGAAGTGCAATTTGCGGGGTGGTCTTTGGGGCCACCTTTACCGCTGCATCATCGCGAAAATCGGTGTCGACCACATCCGGCTGCTGAGCTTCGCTTTGTTTCTTGGCGAAAGCGGCAAGGATGATGTTGCGCCGCTGGTTGTTCAGATAGATCGCATACTGCTCATCGATCAATTTCTGTTCGGCCGGGCTGGGGTTCGGCCCGGCGATATCGAAAGTGCGATTCTGCATGAAGTCGTGATAAGTGTAACCGCCGCCGCGCTTGCGACGACCGGCGAACTGACTTTCACAATTTGATAGCGCCGACGATTTCGCTTCGCCCCCAAGCGAAGATTTCTCGACGCGATCCGCACAATCTTCATAGTCCGCCGGGGCTGCCGTCCACCACTGGGCATATGCGCGATCGGGCAGCATCGCGACGCAGGTCACGAGCATTGCGATTGCCGATGTCACTGATGTCAAATGCAATGGTTTCGACTTGATCACGCCCGCCCCCGTGGTCGTATCTGAGCGGATTGTCGCCATTTAAGCGTCACTTTTCAACCGCGCCCGACGCATTTCTCCCCCGATTCAGACACAAACCAAAGAGCAGGACGAGGATTGGAACTCGCCGAACTTTGTCATGTAAATGAAAGATACGAGGCCGCTGATGCGTAAATCGACGCGTGTGGCCTCTTATGGCCGCCAGTGGGTGAACGCAAGGGGATTAGTGCAATGATCATAAAAATAGGGCGGCTCGAAAGCCGCCCTATTTGTTGATCGTCGTTGCTGACTATCAGAACTCACTGACAGATATGACGCTGTCCGTCTTCACCACGGACCCAAGTGCCGGGCTGGCAGACGAAATTATTACGTCGCGCATAGGAGTCGCGGGAATCATAGCGATCGGTGGGGCCATTATAGTAGGCGTAGCTATTATCCCACGAGCGGAATGGGGCGGTGGCAATGGCGCCTGCGGTATTCACAGCGGCGCCTGCAATGCCTACGGCGCCACCCACCGCTCCTGCGGCAACGTCGCCCGGCCAGAAACCGGTATCAGCGCGCATGCCGGTTCGGTAACCGCCGTCACGATAGTTGCTATCGCGATAGCCGCTGTCGCTCATCTGCATGCTGGTGTCGGCCTTAATCTTGGCGCGATGTTTGGTCTGATCCTTTGCGAGCGCCGGACTTGCCATCAGGCCGGCTGCAACTGCTGCTGCGGTCAGAAAAGTCATGGTTTTCATGTGGATTCTCCATCTTTGCCATTATCCCTTGCCCAACACCTGATGGCAGGCGCCGTTCCCCTCTCTGTTTTTCAGCGTTTCAAAGGAATGTGAGGTGCTTTCAGCACGAGACGTGTTCCCAGCAACAAGAGGTGGCGAGCTGTATCTGCCTCTGATATGGAACTGGCCAGTGGCCCTCTCGCCACCCGAGCGGTCCCGTAGCTCAGCCGGATAGAGCGACGGTTTCCTAAACCGTAGGTCGGAAGTTCGAGTCTTCCCGGGATCGCCAATCCATTCCGGCCGATTAACCCTGCATCGCGATGACCAGCGCTCCGGAGTTGGTTTGCGATATGAACGTGCGATGTTTCGGAAAATCCTCATTATCCTGGCCTGGTCGGCGCTGCTCGCAATCGGCTTTGCGACCTTGTCCCCCATTGGACTTCGTCCGCATGTCGGCGATGTCAGCATCGAGCGGTTTTGGGCATTTGCCGCCGTCGGCCTCCTGTTCGGGCTGGCCTATCCGCGGCATCTCTGGCTGGTTGCTCTTCTGGTCGGCGGCACGGCGCTCGGCCTCGAGGTGCTGCAGCATCTGACCCCGGATCGTCACGGCCGAATTCCCGACGCGCTGATCAAGCTGGCCGGTGCTGTCGCCGGAACCGCACTGGCTTACGCCCTTGGCGGGATGATGCGGCGGGCCTCATCCTCAGGCTGAAATCACCCGTTTGGCTTCTTGCCCACTGCTAGGCGAATCAAACGGCGGCGGCGAGATGGCCGTCTGTCAGCTGTGGGGGCCACATCGTGCGATCATCGATGTTGGGTAAAATAAAACCTCAGCCACAGTCGCGTTAAACTCAATCTGGGTACCGCATGTGAAAATGCGCGAAAAAGCTTGGCAGCGAGGGAATATGGATACACCTTGACTAGGTGCAAGGCTGGTTGCGTGCAACCGGTTGCGCGGCAACGATGCCTTCAGATGATCTGCGTCGGTTTGTGAACTATTCGTGCGAACTGAACGGAGGCATCGTCAACGAATAATGAGCGCCGCCGATCTGGAAGGTCCACGTCAATGCATCGCAGATATCAAAGTTCGAGCATTCCTACCGAGATCATGCGTTCGGTCGTCGGAATCTCCGAAACGGGCAGCATCACCAAGGCGGCCAAGGTCCTTGGTCTCAGCCAGCCTGCGATCAGCTCACAGATCAAACGAATTGAACATGCCGTCGGCGGCAGCATCTTCCAGAAATCGGCTAATGGTTCGGCGGCGACCGAACTCGGCAAGCTGGTGCTGATCCAGGCCAAGAAGATTCTGGAGGCCAATGATCAGCTGCTGATGCTGCGCGGCGGCGCGCCGGACGACACGCCGATCCGGGTCGGTCTCAGCAATATCTATTCGCGTCGCATGATGGAGGTGCTCAGCAAGGCGGAGATGACGAATATCTCCATCTATGCGGACAATTCCGCCGAGATCGCGAAGTGCCTGATCGACGGCTTTGTCGACATTGGTATCTATCTGAGCCTCACTGATACGCCGCCGGATCCGATGGTCGAGATCATCGACAAGCGCGATGATGAAGTGGTTTGGGTGCGCTCGAAGGATTTCACGCTGAGCCCCGGCGCACCGATCCCGCTGCTGACATGGCCGGGCCAGATCATCCATGAACTCATGGTTCAGGCGCTGGAGCGCAAGGGGATGATCTATCGGATCGCATTCTCCAGCCCGGATTTCAACGCCCGCATCGAAGCGGCCAAGGCTGGAATTGGCCTGACATTGCTGCCGAAACGGCTGGTTCCAGCATCCCTGATGATCGCCAATGAGTATTATCTTCCAACGCCGGGCATGCCGATGATGCTGCTCGGCGCACGGAATGATGGCGGAGCAAAGAGCGAGAAGCTGCTCGCAACGCTGCGCTCGCGCTTCATGGATATCTGACGGAACCTGCTACCTGCCTTTATCGAATGTAATGACGTCATCACTTTCGATGCAGGTATCGTGCGCTATTTCCACATCTAGCATGATCACCACTCGCTTGTGGTAATAGAAGTTGTATAGGTAGTCTTCACCCGCGATTGCGAAGCTCGCATCATGTCGAGATTCGTCATCAACCCTTCGAAGACCTTCGCATCGTGCCGGCGCGGCTCAAGCGCCGTCGAATTCGCGATGCTTCTCCCTGTCTTCCTGACGATCGTGTTCGGCATCGTCGTGTTCGGCTCCTATCTCGCCGTCATTCATGGCGTGCAGCAACTTGCCGCCGAGGCTGCACGGTCGTCGGTGGCCGGGATGACCGAGGCGGAGCGCAGTTCGCTTGCCTCGACCTATGTCACCAATAATGCCGCGACCTATCCGCTGATCATCCCGGCGAAGCTGACGACGGTCGCCGCGACATCGTCCTCGAATGCGAATGTGTTCGTGGTCACCGTCAATTACGACGCTTCGACCATGTTCATCTACACGCTGCCATTCGTGCCGAAGCCGGCAACGCTGATCACGCGTTCGGCTTCGATCCCGTATGGAGGGTTCTGAGCATGGCGACGTTCATGGCCCTTCTTCGCCGCTTTGCCGCCGACCAGCGAGGTAACTTCGCGCTGATGTCCGTTGTGGGCATGACGCTTGCCATTTCCTGCGCAGCGCTCGGAGTCGATATCGGCACCATCGCCGCCGACCGGCGCAAAACGCAGAGCACCGCGGACCTTGCGGCCATCGTCGCCGCAAGCAACCTGACCAATGCCACCAACGCTGCAAAGGCGGCGTTGACGAGCAACAATGTTCCGGCCAGTGCGCTGACCAATATCGAGCTCGGTACCTACACGGCCGACTCGACAATTCCCCCACAGAACCGTTTCGTCACGCCGGCCGTCGGTATCGCCAATGCAGCGCGCGTGACGGTGCAGACATCGACACCGCTCTATTTCAGCAAATTTTTCACCGGCAGCAACGCGTTCACGATCAAGACGCAGGCGATCGCAGCGAATACGCAGATCGCCTCCTTCGCGATCGGCTCGCGGCTGGCGTCGCTGAATGGCGGCCTGCTCAATGGCGTGCTCGGTTCGTTGCTCGGCACGACTCTCTCGTTGTCGGTGATGGACTATCAGGCGCTGCTCAATACCAGGATCGACGCGTTTGATTTCCTGTCGGCGCTTTCGACCCGCATCGGGCTCACGGCCGGCACGTATGAGTCGGTCTTGAACGCCAATGTCAAAGTGGGTGACATTCTCGCGGCTGCCCTCGGAGCCCAGCAATCGACCAATGGCGCAAGCACGGCGACGACGGCGCTCTCGACTATTTCCCAGGCTGCCACCGCCTCCACCGCCAAAATCACGCCGCTGTCCCTGATCGACGCCGGGCCATATTCCGACCTCAAGGTGGGGACCAAGCCGAAGATCGGCGTCGGCATCTCGCTCTATGATCTGCTGCAGGCGACAGCCGGTCTCGCCACCGGCAGCAATCAGGTGAACACCGGCCTCAATGTCAATCTACCTGGCCTCGCCAATGTGCAGCTGATCGTCCAGATCGGCGAGCGGCCGCAGGGGTCGAGCTGGGTTGCCGTCGGCACGCAAGGTGTCAGCGTTCATACCGCGCAGACCCGCATCTTCCTGCAAGTAAAGGTCCTCAATTCCACGTCGAGTGCGAGCACGTTCTCGGCGGTCAATCTGCCCGTCTATGTGGAAGTCGGTTCGGGCACGGCGACGCTCAACAAAGTCAGCTGCGGCTATCCAAACATCAATACCTCCACGGTCACGCTCGGCGTGACGCCAGGCGTTGTCGATGCATGGATCGGCAATGTCTCCGCTGCCGACGTGAAGAACGTCACGACCAAGCCAAATCCCGGTCCTGTGACCCTTGTGGATCTCGGCCTCATCACGGTGACGGGCAAAGCTCATGTCGGAATGGGCAACACGACGCCGGTCAATGTCGACTTCAGCTATGCCGACATCACGGCGCAGACGAAGAAGACCGTCAACTCGACCAATTTCACGTCATCGCTGATCGGCAGCCTGCTCGGCGACCTCAATATCACCGTGAACGTGCTCGGTCTGGGCATTCCGATCCCGGGACTGGGCGCGCTGGTCGGTGGCGTCCTCAGCCTCGCGACGGGCGTTCTCGATCAATTGCTGGTGGGGGTGCTCTCCACACTCGGTGTCGGCATCGGTCAGGCCGACGTCTGGGTCAACGGAATCCGCTGCGATGGTGCGGTGCTCGTGAACTGATGTGTATGCGTGCGTGAGAACTGAATTTCCATTTTAGAAAGGGAGCTACTTATGCCTTACGAAACCTCGATGAACCGCCCGAACGTCAACCGCAAGCGCTCGGTGGTCGTGTCGAAGAAGCGCACCAGCGTCAGCCTGGAGGACAGCTTCTGGGCCAGCCTGCAGGCAATTGTGAAGATGGAGAATACGACGATCGAACAGTATATCGAGAAGATCGAGCGCCGCCGCGACACGCCGAACCTGTCGTCGAACCTGCGCATCGCCGTGCTGGAATACTATCAGCAGATCGCCGCGCGCAGCATGGTTGCCGGCATGCCGGAAGGCTCCACGCCGAGCGTCGTTCCGAAGCAGGGCGAACGTCAGGGCCAGCTCGCCGAGAAGGTCGCCGCTTACTGGAGCCGGATCGGCAACGACAAGCAGCTGGCCGACTAGGCCAGCTGTCACGATCAGACTTTATGGAATTTGAGACAACGACGCGCGATGGGGCGCGCCGTCGGACGCGTGACTTTTTCAGCGATTGGCATTTTTTGGCCACGGAGCAACCAATGTTCAATCGACGCAGCAAATTGGAATTGCGCAATGCGTTGGCACAGGCGGCTGCCATCAGCCGCTCTCAGGCGGTGATCGAGTTCAATCTCGATGGAACGATCATTACCGCCAACGATAACTTTCTTTCCGCGGTGGGATATACTCTCGACGAGATCAAGGGCAAGCATCACAGCCTGTTCGTCGATCAGGCAACGCGCGAGAGCGTCGCCTATCGGGACTTCTGGGGTAAACTTAACAAGGGGCAGTTTCAGGCGTCGCAATACAGGCGGATCGCCAAGGGCAATCGCGAGATCTGGATCGAAGCGAGCTACAATCCAATCCTCGATGACGGCGGCAAGCCGTACAAGGTGATCAAGTTCGCCACCGACATCACGGCGAGCAAGATGGCGAGTCTCGATGCCCAGGGCAAGATCGCAGCGATCGATCGCGCCCAGGCGGTGATCGAGTTCAATCTCGACGGCACCATCATCACGGCCAATGACAACTTCCTCACGACGGTCGGCTATGGGCTTTCCGAGATCCAGGGGCGGCATCACAGCATGTTCGTGGAGCCGCAGGAGCGTGATGGCAGTGCCTATCGCGATTTCTGGGCGCGACTTGCGCGCGGCGAATATCAGGCGGCGGAATACAAGCGGGTCGGCAAGGGTGGCAAGGAGATCTGGATTCTGGCGACCTACAATCCGATCCTCGACGAAGCCGGCAAGCCGTTCAAGGTGGTGAAGTTTGCCACCGACGTCACCCAGCAGAAACTCAAGGCTGCGGATAGCGACGGGCAGATGGAGGCCATTCGCAAGTCTCAGGCGGTGATCGAGTTCCGCATGGATGGCAACATCATCACGGCCAACCAGAATTTCCTGAACACGCTCGGCTATACGCTCGACGATATCCGCGATCGCCATCACAGCATGTTCGTCGATCCCATGGAGCGGTCGTCCGCGGCCTATGGCGAGTTCTGGGCCAGCCTCAATCGCGGTGTCTACCAGGCTGCGGAATACAGGCGGATCGGCAAAGGCGGGCGCGAGGTTTGGATCCAGGCCTCCTACAATCCGATTTTCGACCTCAACGGCAAGCCGTTCAAGGTGGTGAAATACGCCACCGACATCACGGCCCAGGCGATGGCGCGGATGAAGGCGGAGCGGGCACGCTCGCTGATCGAGTCGGTGGCGGCCGGCAGCGAGGAGATGAATGCCTCGATCCGTGAAATCTCCGAGACCATGGTCAAGTCGCGGCAGACTGCCGAGGCTGCGGTGAACCAGGTCGAAACAGCCGACCTGCAGGCGCAGCGGCTCACATCGGCGGCCCACGCCATGGGCGGCATCGTCGGGCTGATTGGTGACATCACGGGCCAGATCAACCTGCTGGCGCTCAATGCCACGATCGAGTCGGCACGTGCCGGTGAGGCCGGTCGCGGCTTTGCGGTGGTTGCATCCGAGGTGAAAAATCTCGCCAACCAGGCCAAGCAGGCCACCGACAAGATCTCCAGCGAGATCGAGTCGCTCAACGGCATTTCCGGCGATGTGGTGAGTGCGCTGGTGACCATCAAACAGGCCATCGAGCACGTGAACGAATTCGTCACCTCGACCGCCGCAGCGGTGGAGGAGCAGAGCACGGTGACCTCGGACATGTCGGACAATATGCAGCGCGCCGCTGCAGAACTGGCATAGCGCATCGAGCTACGGCATCTTTGCATCACCCGCGGCCATGCTAAGGTCGCGGGTGATGGCACCCTTCAATCCAGCCACGCGGTCGACGATCGAGGCCCGTGTTGGCGCATTCACCCGCCTCGAAGACGCAGCGACCTCCGCGCAGCAGCTCAAGCGCGCGGCGGTGGCGCTGGTGCTTGCCCACGCGGATAATGAGGCAGCCTCGGGACTTTTGCTGACGCTGCGCGCGTCCAGTCTCCGCGCCCACAGCAATCAATGGGCGCTGCCGGGCGGGCGCTGCGATCCCGGCGAGACGCCGGTCGAAACCGCACTGCGCGAGCTCGACGAGGAACTGGGCTTGCGGCTCGGCACGGATGCCGTGCTCGGCATGCTCGACGACTATCCGACGCGATCCGGCTATCTGATCACGCCGGTGGTAATGTGGGCGGATGACAGCCGGAAGCTCGTTCCCAATCCCGATGAAGTGGCCTCGGTGCACCGGATTGCCTTGACCGAGCTGCTGCGTCCGCAGGCCTTCGACTTCATCAGCATTCCCGAAAGCGAGCGGCGCGTGATCCGCTACAGCCACTTTGGTCACATGATCCATGCGCCCACCGCGGCATTGGTCTATCAGTTCGCCGAACTGCTGGCGGGGCGTGTCACGCGCGTGGCGGAACTGGAGCAGCCCGTCTTCGCCTGGCGATGATGCAGGCCGTTGCGCGGCACCGTTGTTTGCGCAACGATGCATCCAACAAGACTGCATCCGGGAGAAACGTCATGACCTCGTCATGGGCCAGGAGCCTTTGCGCAGGCGCCGCACTGCTTGCCGCGACAAGCGCG
Organism: Tardiphaga sp.; assembly: GCF_044340795.1. GTDB lineage: Bacteria > Pseudomonadota > Alphaproteobacteria > Rhizobiales > Xanthobacteraceae > Tardiphaga. The sequence continues at coordinate 11,357 of NZ_JBIISY010000101.1, read as the reverse complement.
AGCGCCCAGAATTTTCCCGATCATCCCATCACGCTGATCATCCCGTTCGCGCCCGGTGGAAGCACCTCGATTGTCGGCCGCGCCATTGCCGACAAGATGAGCGAGACGCTCGGCGAAAAGGTGATCGTCGACAACAGGCCCGGCGCGGGAGGAACCGTCGGTACGCGCGCAGTCGCGAAGAGCGCGCCCGATGGCTATACGATCGGGCTCGGCTATACCGGCACGCTGGCGATCGGGCCGACGCTCTATGCCAAAGCCGGCTACGATCCGCGCAAGGACTTTGCGCCAATTGGCATGATCGGCCATTCGCCGAACTCGCTGGTGGTGCATCCGTCATTTCCAGCCAGGACGGTGGCCGAACTGATCGCCTATGCCAAGGCGAATGCGGGCAAGGTGAATTTCGGATCGGCCGGCGCAGGCACGGCGAGCCATATCACCGGCGAGTACTTCGCCAAGGCGGCGGGGATCACGCTGGTCCATGTGCCGTATAAGGGGACTGGTCCTGCTTTGGTGGATCTCATCGGCGGTCATATCCCGATGGCCTTTGCACCCGTCCCGGCGACTCATGCCAATATCGTTGGCGGCCAGCTTCGCGGGCTCGCGGTGACCAGCCTGACCCGCGCAAGCCTGCTGCCGGAGGTCCCGACAGTGGCGGAATCCGGTCTGCAAGGTTTTGACGCATCTCTCGCCTATGGACTCGTGGCGCCGTCCGGCACGCCGCGGCCGATTGTCGAGCGATTGAACGCGGAACTACGGAAGGCGCTGCAGTCCGAGGATGTCCGCAAGCGGCTCCAGCAGGATGGAACCGATCCATCGCCGGGATCGCCCGAAGACTATGCGGCGTTCATCGACAAGGACGAAGCCAAGTGGGCGCAGATCGTCAGATCGAGTGGCGCCAAGGAAGAATGAGTTCGCGACAGCACCGAAGCGTGGTGCGCTGTTTGGTCATCCTGTCCGGCCTTATTGGCAAGACAAAATTCACCAAACTGCTCCAACGTGACGAGGGCTGAAAGCTATCAAGAACCGATGGTCCGCGCGGGGCGGCGTGTGACCACCGATGATTCCGTGGATGCGCGCTGTTGATGGCGCGCGAACCAGACAGGTCGCATGTCCCATTCAATTCGCATATTTGCTGCTGCCATTCCGCTCGCTGCGTTGCTGGGCACTTCGGCCCTTGCGCTGGAATTGCCCGCCCTTCCGCCATCCTTGGCCAATGCGATGGCGCAGGGCGCATCGCCGCAGGCCGTTGCTGAATACCGTCGCAAGCTTGCCGAATACCAGCAGGCACGCGCGGCCTTCGATGCCGATGCGGGCGCCTACTGGAATGCGATCGCCGAGAAGCGAAAGATCCGCTTCGCCAAGCGCCGCGAAGGCCAGGCGGTGACGCTCAATGATTACGTGCTGGAGCAGGCGCCGCTCTATGACGGCCCCAAGCGGCCGGTCAATCCGGAGCCGGAGCCTGACAGCGGCCCGCGTGTGCGCAAGGACCTGCCGGTCGTGGCTGACTTCCTCGGAGCTGCGCGGTCGGAATTCCAGTTTGCGCCACAGCGTCCCGGCAACGAGATGGAATTCAAGCGCGCCTATGCCCGCGCGGCCTTGCAGGCGGGGCTCACGCGCGAGATCGGGGTGCGTGTCTATTCGTTCGAAACCGGCGGCAATGGCGGCCACGACATGCAGTCGGGCCTCAATCCGTCGAAGCCGGGGTCGCGCGCGATCTCCACGGCGATCGGCTACAACCAGCTCCTGACCGCTAATACGATCACGATCATTGCCGAGAAGGGGCCGCAGCTCCTGAAGGTCCTGAACGAACGGGCTGCGATGCTTCAGGGGCCGCAACGCAAGGCGATGGACCACAAGATCGCGGTCTTCAAGCGCATGCATGCGGTCGTGAAGAGCCATCCGCAAAGCTGGAGCGCCTTCGAGAAGCTCGGCACCACGCCGCAGGGCTGGGCCATGCATGCGCTGGTGCTGGACGCGGATATCGGCCCGCAATTGCAGGTGCACAAGCTGCTGACATCGGTGAATTTTGCCCGTGCGCGCGGTGTCGATCGTCCGCTCAGCGCAGCCGAACTCGAAATGATGAATCTCACGGGTGACGGCAACGGCTTCGACATGGTGACCATGCCGCAGGCGATGCGGGAGCAGGTGCCGACCGCGAACTTCTTCCAGCGTGGCGGCTATGAGCGCAACCCGGTGGCGATCCGCCACAATACGGTGGCCAAGCTGCTCGCGATCACCAACAACCGCATGGACGTGAACAGCAATCTGCCCGGCGCAAAAGAATTGGCCGCAGCCTTTGGATCGGCTACGGCCAGCAATGAGGCACGATAACGTCGCTCTGATGAGCGACGTCTAGCGCAGGGCGATTTTACGAGTTGCCCGGATTGAAGTCTTCGCCGGCGACAGCCGGCGCAGCAGCCGCATCGGCACGCGGACCATGCGGACGGCGGCGGCGGCGCGGCGGAAAGCGCGGCTCGCCATTGCCTTCGCCGCCGTTCTGCTCGACGGGCGCACCATTGGCGGGCTGCGGAGCGCCGCCGGTGATGAAGGAGGGCAGGCCGATATTCTCGCTGGCCTGTACTGCCGGCTGCGGCTGGTATTGCGGCTGCGGCTGACGGGCATCGCGCGGGTAGGGCTGTTCGCCACGCTCGCGCTGCTGGTTACGCGGCTGATAGTTCTCGCGTTCCCGCGGCTGCTGCTGTTCGCGCTGCTGCGGCACGAAGCCCGGCTCGGCGCCGAAGTTCGAGAAGTTCTCGCTCTCGTCCTCACCATCTTCCAGCTGCGCATCGCTGGCGCCGTTGTCGGCACGCTGCTGCTGCTGTGGCTGGTTCTGGCGGAACTGCTCCTGCGCTGCGGCGATCAGGCGGAAATAGTGCTCGGCATGCTGGTAATAGTTCTCGGCGGCGACCGGATCGCTCGAGGAGCGCGAATCGCGGGCGAGCTGCAGATATTTCTCGGCGATGTGAGAAGCGGTGCCGCGGATCTTGATATCGGGGCCGTTCGATTCGTAGACCCGGGTCATCGGGTTCTGGCCGCGCCGATTGTTGTTATTGTTGTTGTTATTATTGTTGTTGCGGTTGTTGTTACGCATCCGCTTGTTGTTGTTCTGACCGTTTCTCATGTGTCGCTTTCGTTACTGAGATTTGTCACAGAGCTGATTACTGAGTTGCTATGCGCTGAATTCGGCCGCGGCAGCATTCCGCGGGATTCGGACTGGCCTGTCGGAGGCGTGCGTCCAAATCCGTCGTGCAGGTCATCGCTGCATCGATTTTGCCCAAAGTCGCGTTCAGCAAAGACGCGTTCCCCAATCGCCGGTTGAACCCATCAAACCGGCCAAGTCAGACGTCTGCCATATCCGGGCTTATGTCCCGGCGCGGCTGTTGTCCGTGAAATTCGAAGCGCAATAATCAGGCTTTCGTTCGCTCTGCGGTCGTGAGCTGCGCAGCACTTTCAGCCTTCGCGCTCAACCAGACCTGCCTGTGGAACCTGTATCCGGACGGGCTCTCTTCCGAGATTACTGGTCACCCAAATACCGCTGGGGCGAACCAACCCTGTTCCGATGCTGCACGGAAGGTAGTCGCTCCCAAGGGATATTCCAAGCGGTTTTTTTCGATCTAAGAAGGCTTTATCGCGGCTTTTTTCGCCCCATAACCGCCCGGCGGATGCCTCCGAGGTCGGTTTTGGCGGGTGCGGGAAGATCGAGACCAGCCTCCAGAAAGAGATCGGCAACGGTATCGCTTTGATCATGACCGACCTCGACGACCAGCAGGCCTTCGGGCCCAAGCAACCGCGCGGCTTCAGGTGCAATGATGCGATAGGCGTCGTAGCCGTCATTGCCGCCGTCGAGTGCGCGGAGCGGATCATGATTGCGGACTTCGATGTCGAGGCCGGCGATATCGGCAGATGGAATATAAGGCGGGTTCGACACGATCAGATCGAAACACCCGTTCAGGGCTGAAGCGTAGTCGCAGGCGACGAAATGTGTGCGGTGCGCAAGGCCGTTGCGTTCGGCATTGCCGCGCGCGGTCTGCAAGGCCGCAACATTGATGTCGGTGGCAATGCCTATTGCGTTCGGGAGTTCGGACAGCAGCGCCAGCAGGATTGCGCCGGAGCCGGTGCCGAGGTCGGCGATCTGCAGGGCGCGCGAGCGTGGGCCACTGGCATCCAGGCACGCGAGCGCGGCTTCGACGATGGTTTCGGTGTCGGGACGCGGCACCAGCGTGTCGGCAGAGAGCGCCAGTTGCAGGCCCCAGAACTCCTTGGTGCCGACGATACGGGCGACGGGCTCGCCGGCGAGGCGCCGTGTGGCGAATTGCTTCAGCTGTGCAGCTTCGTCGGTGGTGAGGACACGCTTGGCTGCCGAGATCAGACCGGTGAGATCGAGGCCGAGCGCGGCGCCGACGAGCAGCCGGGCGTCGAGTTCGGGGGAGTCGATGTCGCCTGCGCGAAGCAGGTTTGTCAGCGCGCGCCGTGCTGCTTCGACGCTCAGGTCAGTAAAAATGCCGTCGGCACTCACGCGTCGCCCTGCGCGGCGAGCTGCGCGGCCTGGTGCTCGGTGGTCAGCGCATCGGTCAGTTCGTGCAGGGCTTCGCCGGCGATTACTTGCGGCAGTTTATAGAGCGTCAGATTGATGCGGTGGTCGGTGACGCGGCCCTGCGGGAAATTATAGGTGCGGATACGCTCGGAGCGATCGCCCGATCCCACCTTCTCCTTGCGGTCGGCGGAACGCGCCGCATCGAGGCGCTGCTGCTCGGCGTCGTAGATGCGCGAGCGCAGGATGTTCATGGCCGACGCGCGGTTCTTATGCTGCGAACGGCTGTCCTGCATCATCACGACGATGCCAGTGGGGATATGCGTGATGCGGATTGCGGATTCCGTCTTGTTGACGTGCTGGCCGCCAGCGCCGCCAGCGCGCATGGTCTCGATGCGCAGGTCGTCATTCTTGATCTCGATATCGACTTCCTCGACCTCGGGAAGCACGGCGACGGTCGCGGCCGACGTATGGATGCGGCCCTGCGTCTCGGTATCCGGCACGCGCTGCACGCGATGCACGCCGGATTCGAATTTCAGTTTTGCGAAAGCGCCACGGCCTTTCACTTCGGCGATGATTTCCTTGTAGCCGCCGGCCGTGCCATCCGAGGCGGACACGACCTCGACCTTCCAGCCCTGCAGCGAAGCGAAGCGCTCATACATGCGGAAGAGGTCGCCGGCGAACAGTGAAGCCTCGTCGCCGCCGGTGCCGGCGCGGATTTCCAGCATGACGTTGCGGTCGTCCATGGCATCCTTGGGCAGCAAGGCCACGCGGATTTCCTGGGCGAGGGTCTCGATGCGCTCTTCCAGCGCGGGGCGCTCCATCTCTGCCATCTCGCGCATCTCGGCATCCGTGGTGCCGTCGGCGATCATCGCATCGATGTCTTTCAGCTCGCTCACAGCCGAGCGATAGGTCTTCACCGCGTCGATCAGCGGATTGAGCTCGGAGAGCTCGCGCGTCGTCTTCACATATTCGTCGGCGGCAAGCTGGCCGAGCACGGCCGCTTCAAGGGACGCGTGATGAGCGAGAAGTACGTCGAGTTTGGCTTCGGGAAGTGCAGACATATGGGATTCTCAAGAAAACGCAGAAGGGCAGGATGACGTCGTGGGGCCGAGCCTCGCTACAACGACAGGCCTTCTGCTTCGGCGAATTCGGTCAGCTTCTGCCGGATCGAGACACTGCCCGATGGCGCGTCGAGCAGTTTTGTCATCAGGGCCTCGGCCTTGCCGGCATCGAGATCCAGGATCAGTGCTTTGACCGGACCATGTGCGGTGGCCGACAGCGACAGCGTGCGATAGCCGAGCGCGACCAGTGCCAGTGCGCCGATGGGCTGCGAGGCCATCTCGCCGCACAGCGAGACGTGGCGCTTGGCGGCATCGCCCTTGCGCACGATCTCGCGCAGCACGCGCAGGATCGGTGCCGACAGCGTGTCGAAGCGATCGGAGACTTTCGAATTGCCGCGATCGACGGCGAACAGGAACTGGAACAGGTCGTTCGAGCCGACCGAGACGAAATCCACCTTCTTCAGGAGTTCATCGAGCTGATAGACCAGCGCCGGCACCTCGATCATGGTGCCCACATCGATGCGCTCCGGCAGTGCATGGCCGTGCTGGCGCAGATAGGTCAGTTCGCGCTCGATGATCGCCTTGGCCTGATCGAATTCGGCGACTTCCGAAATCATCGGGAACATGATGCGCAGCGCGCGGCCGCCGCCGGCGCGCAGCAGTGCACGGATCTGGCCGCGCAGCAGGCCCGGACGGTCAAGGCCGAGACGGATCGCACGCCAGCCGAGTGCCGGGTTTTCCTCGACCACGGTCTCCATATAGGGCAGCGCCTTGTCGCCGCCGATGTCGAGCGTGCGGAAGGTGACGGGCTTCGAGCCTGCGGCATCAAGCACCGCGCGATAGAGCTGCAGCTGATCGCTGGAGCGCGGCAGGCTTTCGCCGACCATGAATTGCAATTCGGTGCGGAACAGGCCGATGCCTGCCGAGCCGGTGTCGTCGATATGCGGCAGGTCGATGATCAGGCCGGCATTGATGTGCAGGTCGACCTTGACGCCGTCCTTGGTCACGCAGGGCTTGTCGCGCAGCGCCGAATACTGCGCCTGCCGGCGGGCGCGGAAACGCACGCGCTCGGCATAGGCGGATTCGATTTCCTGCGAGGGACGAATGTAGATCGAGCCCGACGTGCCGTCGACGATGATGGCATCGCCGGGATCGGCAATGCCCGGTGCGTTGGCGACTTCACCAAGTGCGGGAATGCCGAGCGCGCGCGCCACGATGGAAACGTGCGAATTCGCCGTGCCTTCTTCCAACACTAGACCGCGCAGTTTCTTGCGGTCGTAGTCGAGCAGGGCAGCAGGACCCATCGCGCGGGCGATCAGGATCGCATTGTCCGGCATCTGCTCGCGCGACGGCGCGTGATCCTGACCGACCAGCTGGCGCATCAGGCGATGGCCGAGATCCTCGAGATCGTGCAGGCGATCGCGCAAGTAAGGATCGGTCGAGCGCAGCATGCGCGCGCGGGTGTCGGACTGCACGCGCTCCACGGCGGCTTCTGCTGTCAGGCCAGTGGCCACGGCTTCGTGCAGCTTGTGCGACCAGCCGTGGTCATTGGCGAACATGCGATAGGCTTCGAGCACGTCGCGATGCTCGCCGCCTTCGGCGACGTCGCCGCGCTCCAGCATGCGATCGAGATCGGCGCGCAGTTTGGCCAGCGCCGCATCGAGCCGCTTGATTTCCTTCGGCAGGTCCTCGGCGATGTAATTGGTGATGACGACGCGCGGCTCGTGCAGCACCACATGGCCGAGTGCGATGCCGTCGGACAGGATCGCGCCGGTCTTGTGGATCGAATGCCGTGCAGCCGGTTCGGCGCCGGGCTGCGCGAGGGACGAGAGTTCGCCGGAGGCGATCATCTCGGCCAGCACCATCGCCGTGGTCTGCAGCGCCTCGACTTCTTCCTCGACATAAGTGCGCTTGGCGCGGTTCTGCACCACCAGCACGCCGAGCGTGTTGCCGGCGCGCAGGATCGGCACGCCCAAGAACGAGTGATAGATTTCTTCGCCGGTCTCGGGGCGGAACGCAAAGGCCGGATGGCTCTGCGCGTCGTTGAGATTCAGCGGCGTTGCTTCGGACGCGACGAGACCGACCAGGCCCTCATGCGCATTCAGCACGGTGCGATGGACCGCGTCGCGGTTCAGACCTTCGGTGGCATAGAGTTCGAGTGTGTTGTCGACGCGCAGCACGTAAGTGGAGCAGACTTCAGCCACCATATTGGCGGCGATCAGCACCACGATCTTGTCGAGACGCTCCTGAGCGCTGACCTGCTCCGCCATCACCTCACGGAGCCGTCGCAGCAAGACTCGGGGGCCGCCCGACGCGCTCCGCATGTGCCGACACCCTCCCCGCGAGGCCAACGCGCGGGAAATCGAGCGTTGGCACTAAACCTCAGAAATCAATAGCATTTGCGCGGCCGCGCAAACAGGCGCGACCGTGGAAACCGAATCAGATTGTCCGAAACGGCGCCCTCAACCGATACGGTTGCCCCTAATAAGGGCGTATACCGGTTTGAGGCTTGTTTTGCCAAGCAAAACGCCTGCCAGACGCGAAACATCCCGTTCACATCGTGATACCGGATGTTTCAGGTAAAATATTCTACGCCCGAAAAAACGTTACGCTTTGTCGAGGCCGTACAGCGTGTGCAGGGTGCGGACTGCGAGTTCCGTGTAGGCCGCATCGATCAGCACCGAGAACTTGATCTCCGACGTGGTGATGGCGCGGATATTGATCTGCTTCTCCGACAAAGCGGCGAAAGCCTGGGCGGCCACGCCGGCATGGCTGCGCATGCCGGAACCGATCACCGACACCTTGGCGACGTCGGTGGCGCTGTCGATGCGGGCGAAGCCGATCTTGCCCTTGGCCGCCGTGATGGTCTCCTTGGCGCGGGCATAGTCGGTGGCCGGCACGGTGAAGGTCAGGTCGGTGGTCTTGCCGTCTTCGGAGACGTTCTGGACGATCATGTCCACATTGATGTTCGCGTCGGCCAGCGGCACGAAGATCGAGGCGGCAACGCCCGGCTTGTCTTCGATCTGGCGCACGGAAATCTGGGCCTCGTCCTTGGAAAAGGCGATTCCGGTGACGACGTGGCTTTCCATGATTTCCTCCTCGCTGCAGATCAGCGTGCCCGGCGGCGTGCCGTGCGGGTCGATATCTTCGGGTTTGTCAAAGCTGGAGCGGACGAAGATCGGCATGTTGTGGGTCATGCCGAGCTCGACGGAGCGGACCTGCAGCACCTTGGCGCCCTGCGAGGCCAGTTCCAGCATTTCTTCGAACGCCACCTTATCCATGCGGTGCGCCTTCGGCACGATACGCGGATCGGTGGTGTAGACGCCATCGACGTCCGTATAGATGTCGCAGCGATCCGCCTTGATGGCGGCGGCCACAGCCACGGCCGAGGTATCGGAGCCGCCGCGGCCGAGCGTGGTGACGCGGCCGGTGGCTTCATGGATGCCCTGGAAGCCGGCGATCACGGCCACTTCCTTGCGCTCCTTGAAGCGCTTGATCAGTTTTTCGCCGTCGATCTCGTCGATGCGCGCCGAGGCATGGGCGTCGGAGGTGCGGATCGGGATCTGCCAGCCCTGCCAGGAACGGGCCTCGATGCCGATGGTCTGCAGCGCGATGGCCAGAAGGCCGGCCGTCACCAGCTCGCCCGAGGCGACGATGGCGTCGTATTCGCGCGCGTCATACATCGGCGAGACTTCGTTGCACCAGGCAACCAGCTCATTGGTCTTGCCCGACATCGCCGACACCACGACCGCAACCTCGTGACCGGCATCGACTTCGCGTTTGACGTGCTGCGCGACGTTGCGGATGCGATCGATATTGGCGACGGACGTACCGCCGAATTTCATTACGAGACGGCCCATGACGAGTGGTGCATTCCCTGGCGACAGTGGGTAAAGATACCGCGCTCGCGACGCGAGCGGGTGAAACGGCGCGTATACATAGCGGCGGGTGTGTGGGCAAGCAACCCGGCCAAATACAGCTTGGAAAGCCCCAAAACAGGCAATCTGGACGGCTTATGGGACGCTATATCGACGATATCCTGCAGCCGGACGAGAAGGTGCTGTATTCCAGCAACCTGCACTGGATCGTCTACTGGAAAGGCATTCTGGGCTGGATCGTCGCCGCCGCCCTGTTCGTGGCGTCCGGGCAGACGCTGAACAGCACGCTGACGATGGCCGGGCTTGTCGCGTCGGGTGTCGTTGCTGTGGTGGCCCTCTATTTCACGGTGCTAGCCTGGTTCCGTCGCTGGACCACGGAGACGGATGTGACCAGTTTGCGGGTGGTGCACAAGGAAGGCTTCATCACCCGGCAGACCTTCGAGATCAGCGTCGACAAGGTGGCCAGCGTCAGGGTGGATCAAAGCATCCCCGGGCGCATTCTGAACTATGGCGACGTTTTCATTGAAAGCATGGGAGAGGATGACCAGAAGATCGAATTGATCGCCTCGCCGCTCGCCTTCCGCAGCCACATCACGGCCCGATAGTTTTATCATGACCACACAGACCCATTTCGCCGATGCTTCCGCCGCTTCCGTCGATGCGGCCGAGATCGAAAAATTCTCGAAACTGTCCGAGCAGTGGTGGGATCCGCGCGGCAAGATGGCGCCGCTGCACAAGATCAATCCGCTGCGGCTGTCCTTCATCCGCGACGCCGCCTGCCGCAAGTTCGATCGCAATGCGCGCAGCCTGAACTGCCTCGACGGCTTGCGCCTGCTGGATATCGGCTGCGGTGCGGGTTTGCTGTGCGAGCCGTTCACCCGGCTTGGCGCACAGGTGACGGGCATCGATCCGTCGGCCACCAATATCGCCGCCGCAAAACTGCATGCGGAGAAGAGCGCACTGTCGGTCGACTATCGCTGCACCACGGTCGAGGAGCTCGATCCCAATGAGCGCTTCGATGTCGTGCTGGCGATGGAAGTGGTCGAGCATGTGGTCGATGTCGGCGCGTTTCTCGATCGCTGTGCATCGATGATGAAACCCGGCGGCTTGATGGTCGTCTCGACGCTGAACCGGAACTGGAAGAGTTTTGCGCTCGGCATCGTCGCGGCCGAATATGTCCTCCAGTGGCTGCCGCGCGGCACGCATCAGTGGGAGAAATTCGTGACACCGGACGAGCTTACGCAGCATCTCGAGCGCAACAGGCTGGGCATCACCGAACAGGCCGGCGTGAGCTACAATCCGCTGGCTGATCGCTGGTCGATCTCGTCCGATATGGGCGTGAATTACATGGTGGTGGCGGAAGAGGTGTGACGGGCTCTTTCCCTCCCCCAAGCCGCGTAGCGGCGCAGCGGGGAGCGACTGTCTTCCGGGTCAAGCGTTTTTGGGCTGCCATGGCGTTTTGTCCCGGAGGATTGCGTTGAGGATGGTGAGGAGCTTGCGGGCGACGGCGATGATGGCGACGAGCTTGGGCTTGCCGGCGGCCACGAGCTTGTCGCGGAAGGCTTTCAGCGCCGGATTGCGACGCGCCGCCACCATCGCCCCCATGAACAGCACGCGCCGCACGCTGGCCCGGCCGCCGCCGATGAAGCTCTTGCCGCGCCATTGACCGGATTGCCGGGTCCAGGGCGCAAGGCCGACAAGCGCTGCAATCTGACGGCGATTGAGCACGCCCAATTCCGGCAGATCGGCGATCAGGCTGCTAGCGATCACCGGGCCGATGCCGGGCACTGAGGCCAGCAGATCTTCTTTCTCCGCCCAGACCGGCGTGCCCTCGATGTGATCGGAGATCGCGCTGTCGAGTTCGGACAACTCTTTTTCGAGGGC
>NZ_JBIISY010000339.1:0-4977 GCF_044340795.1 Tardiphaga sp. | reverse complement strand
ACATAGGTGGCGGCGCCGCCGTATTCGCCGCCCAGGGCCAGACCCTGGATCAGCCGCATCAGCACCAGAATGATCGGCGCGGCGATGCCGATGGCCGCATAGGGCGGCAACAGACCCACGACGAAGGTGGAAAGCCCCATCAGGAGCATGGTCACCAGGAAGGTGTTCTTGCGACCCCACAGGTCGCCCAGACGCCCGAAGACCACGGCCCCGAACGGTCGAACCGCAAATCCGGCGGCGAAGGCCATCAGGGCGAAGATGTAGCCGGTCGTCTCATTGACGCCCGAGAAGAACTGCACGGTGATGATCGCGGCCAGCGACCCGTACAGATAGAAATCATACCATTCGATAACGGTGCCGACCGACGACGCCAGAATCACCAGCTTGTCGTTCTTACCCACCACATACTCATCGACCGGCGCACCGATGGCGCTGTCCGTCATAGCGTAGCCTCCCAGCTGTCTGGTCTTTCCGACCGTTTTCACGCCGCAAGTGCGCGATTGGCCGAGAGAGTGACGCAGGGCTGAGACAAGCGTCAGGGCGACTTTGGTCGAGTGTCCTTTTCTCGCCTAAGATATATTATGCGAAGGCCGACCAATCTCATTTCTGTTGCAGCTGTAGCGCAAACCCACGACGCGCAGCTATCCAAATGGCGCAGCGACGTGGGTTTGGGCGGGCCGCCTCGACCCATATTAGGCTTGATCGCACTGAACTAAAGCTGCTGTAGCTTCCGTTAGTTACGCACTTATCAGCTGCCCACGAATGAGTTTGTTACCTCCATCGCTAAGCGGTCCTGCATGCGTCGACGCATTGGGCTTTCCTCGGTACGCCGCCACCATTTGGCTCGACTTCCTAAATGCGCATGCCGCAATTGCGACGCGTGAGAAGTATGCGCGCGCAATCTCGGGTCTCTATTGCGATGCCGAAGCCATGCAGCCGCCGGTGGACCTTGATAAGGCCCTCATAGAGACGGATCTGGGGGCCTTAAGAGCAGTTCTCTCCTCGGCGCTATTAGGCCATCAGACACGCCAAGCGGCAGACAAGAGGTGGGCTCTTCAGAAGCGGTTTGTGTTCGGCATACTCGAGATGGTTAACGGCGGTCAGGTGCCTGAACTGTCACGGCAGCTCAAAACGCTCCAAAGATCATATTCTCAAATACGAAGTGCAGCACCTACGAAGCCGATCAGCCAGACAGCTAGGTCGTTGCCGGCGGACGTTCTCGAAGACATGTTCGAGCTTGTCGACCCCACGAGCCGTCGGAATCCTTTCAGAACGACGATAGCTCGGTGGCGAAATTACACGATGGTCCTGCTGCTTTTTCAGCTAGGTCTCCGGCGTGGAGAAATGCTTCTTTTGACGCCGGACAGCATCCATTCCGAGTTCGACTTTCGTTTGGGAAAACAAGTTCACTGGCTCGATATAAATCAACCTGCTTGCGAAGACAGTCGGGCAAGCCCGCCAAGGCTGAAGAATGCATGGGCAGTACGAGAATTGCCTTTGTCTCATACTTTGGTATCTGCACTTGACGTTTACATTTCCCAATATCGTGGAGATCCGGATCACGAATTCCTTTTCTCATCCGCTCAGCGGTTGCCACTCTCAGAACAGTCTGTTGAAGAGATATTCCAGGTCATCAAGCGCAACCTCAGTCCCTCGGCGCACGAAAGTCTTGCAGCGCGCGCAGGTAATCAGCTTTCGCCGCACAGTCTTCGTCATACAGCCAGCGTTGTTAGGTATCAGCGGTTCTCCTCAAGCGGGATGGATCACGAGGAGATGAGCCGTAGAATCCGGCCTTTCATGGGTTGGGCGCCTGGATCAGAAATGCCGTTCCACTACGCGCGGAAATTCTTCGAGCCGCGCTATGCGAATTTGTGGGACGAAACGTTCGACGATGCGTTGGCCGCCCTTCGCGAAGGGATAGGTTGCTAATGGATCAGTACGATCTGTTCCATCACGAGGAACCAGCCGCCCCCCTACCCTCACTTCCTGCCTTGCCATCGCTGATCCGATATAGAGATCAGTTCAGACGATGCGATGTTACGTTGCATCAGCCTGGCGTGGGTGAGTGGCGCCTGCATAATAACGGAGGCGTAGCTAGCTTATCGTTGAGTTTTGGCGATCCGTGGGTTGATCATTTTTTGCGGGCTCACCTCGGCGAGAAGCTACTCGGATCGGTGACTACCGTGGTGAACTTCGCGCACGTTTATCAGGCGCTCCACCAGAAAAGCTTACTGATTCCAATCATCATTGCGATTGGACAGAGTACAGCGATCGAGTTCCAGAGGCGCTGGATCGACGAGTTTCGCGACATGCTTTCCCGCCACCATGCCATTGCTGTCAGGTCGGCTGCACAGTTCGCTTGTAGGTGGGAGATTGGCCTTTGGCGTGAGAGCGACAGTCAGATTGTCAGAGCGCTTCCAGGGCATGCGTTAGACAAGTACGCTGGCGTCCGAAACGGAACGAGTTTTTTGTCCGCATCGGCTCAGAGCCGTGTGGTCGATTTTCTAGATGTCACCGCCCGGAGATCCATGGAGGTAGGCCGCAAAGAACTGCAGATTGCTGCTGTGATAGCTCTCGGTTTCCAATTTGGATTGCGGCGACAACAACTGGCATCACTCGAGCCGACGGACTTCACTTTTCACGACGCCGATGTGTTGCACATGAAAGTGGAACTGTTGAAGCAACGCCATATCAAAGTCCGACGGATCGTGACGCGGAAGATAAATCCTGGATGGATTCCAATATTTCGGCGTTGGTCTGAGATTAGGCCGATCCACCAAAAGTACTTTGCGCTTCGTCCTGACGAGTTGAGCAAATTGGTACGAGACGCGTTGGAGAATATTACTGGGGTCGCATATGCCAATGGGGCGCTTCGGCACACTAGCGCGCAGCGTTTAGCCGATGCCGGTATCTCAAATGAGAGCCTAAGCGATTTCTTAGGGCACTCAGATACAACGGCGGCTCAGGTGTATTTCTCCGCATCTACTCGACAAGCTGCACAAATCAATATGGCGCTAGGCTACTCCCCTACTTACCAGGGCGTCGCTGCGGCAGCTCGAGGCGACATGATCACTGCCGCACAGCTTCTGCGGGAACCGGGGGATCGGCAGATCGCTGGGATGCCCCACGGTATTCCGGTCACCGGCATTGGAGCGTGTCAGTCAGGACAGTCTTCGTGCCAACGGAACCCCGTCCTCGCTTGCTACACCTGTCACAAGTTTCTCCCCGTCAGCGAACCCGGCGTCCACAATGCGTTGCTCGACGAGTTAAGGCAGGTCGTATTGGACTTTGATCAGCCTGAGAAACTTGTTCGCGTCAGTCCCGCCATGATGCAGCTTCGGACCACACTTGAGGCTATTGCGGAGGTTGCCGCGGCGGCGACAGACAGGGCAAATGACATCTGAGATCAGTAGTTTTATCGAACGGGCGCGGCAGATCGCGGACGATCGGGGCCTCAGTTGGAACGTACCTTACGACCTCTCGACCGGAAAAATACCGCGACTGGCGCGGTGGGATTTGTCGGCAGCGGCCGGGCACGGAGCTGGCCAAGCAGCGCAGATGACCACGTTTGCGACGCTGGCGTCAGGCGCGAATATGCTCGAACGTCTTGATGGCAGCTCGATGCCTCCCGTCATGGGCGCTGAATGGATCGAGTTGTATAAGGCAATCCTCCTACACGATCTGTTCGTGAAGCGGAACAAACCTCGTAATGGATTGTCCAATCTCGGAAATCCCTATCGCCTACTCGCAGGATGTGTCGGAGCGTCCGCTCCCTCACAGCTCACACCTGATCGCGTTCAGTTGAGCTTTAACGTTGCCTTGGGGGCCAGTGATTCAGGTCAATGGGCACGTCTGCTGAAGGGGCTCATCGTCTCTTGGTTCGACACTTTCCAGCTCGCCGACTTCCGGCCCCTAGCGCCCTACTGCGCGCCTTTCCCAGACAATGCACAGTCTCATTCCCAAGCAGACAAGCTGACGACGACCCTACGGCGCCAATTGGATGCGAAGCGCCCAGATAGTCTTCGATCAGACCTTAGCAGGCGGCATTACGAAGAGAAGCTGCCTCGGCCGGAGGCGATGGTTGAGTTGGTTCGCATCATCTTTAACGAGAGCCCTCGCACCACGTCCGACTTCATCCGCTTCCATCAGGCACGCATCCTTGCGGCCACTGGGTTCCGGCTAGGTGAAATGGTGAATCTTCCCGCAGAAACGCTCATCGTCAGGGATGACGGCATCATGCCTGGCCGCAGGTTCGGACCACCAGAGCCCATCACCAGCCTAACGCACTTCGCGGAGAAACAGCATCAAGACGGGCCAGGGCAGGAGTTCGTTGAGGCGACCCACCATGTTCCAAATCTGCTCGCTCCTATCGTTCGAGAAGCCGTGACGGCAGTTCTCAAAGTAACAGCGCCACAGAGGCAGATGCTCAAGCGCCAACATGCGGAGAAACGGCTTTTCGTTGGCCTTCAAGATGACGACCTTGTGCCGTGGGCGCATGCTTATCGTCGTATGTCGGGGATGATGCAGATTTCGCGGGAGCCGATCCCCAGCGAGCTCCAAGCGGCGTATCGGAGTACATACGATCCGACGCTGCTCGCGGAAATGCGCGCTCATCAAGACTGGAAGGTCGTGAGCGTCGGGCCCCACAACCAGGTGCGCGAGTACTTCCGGCGCATGGAAAGCGCATCTATGCGGCCGGTTCTCAGGAGGGCTGATGGCGAGATTTTCAGCTTTGCTAACTGGGAGCGGAACGATGGATCCGGCATATACGTGCGAGCTGGAGACATGGAGCAGCTAGCCAAACAGCATCTCCAACTTAAACTTCCCGATACGAGAACCGTACAGACAGGAGGTCGTTCTCTGCACGATTATGATTTCCTATTTTTAATACCAGGAAAAGTTATTGCCGAAGAGAAACATGGATCGATAGTAGATACTTACAACTATTTCTCGGTTAAACGAGCAGATCGCGTCGAT
>NZ_JBIISY010000100.1:0-21258 GCF_044340795.1 Tardiphaga sp. | reverse complement strand
TCCCGTCGAGTCCAGGGAGACTCCAGCAGAATGGCTCGGCACGCAGAGCAATGCATTGGTTGCAATCGAGCGCCTGAAAGCGACGATCGACGAAGAAACGGACAAGCTTGAAGCTCGTGCCGTCGTGGATTTCGACACGTTCAGCCAACGCAAGAACCGCGGGTTGCTCGAATTGACCCGGGCAATCCGTCAAGTCGCCGATGTGCAGGCGGATCCGCGTCTGACGCCGAATCTGACGCATCTGCGGGCGAGCCTGATCCGCAATCAGGCGGCGCTACAGATCCATCTCGATGCCGTGCGCGAAGTGTCTTCGATCATCGCGAAGTCGATTCAGGAGGTCGAATCTGACGGCACCTATTCGCTTCCGGCCCCGGGTGTCCGCACATGATGAAGCTGCTGCTGACAGGAGTCTGGGCCTGTCTGGTCACGGTCGGAACGAGCCTCGGGATCTCCTACTGGAAGGAAACGGCTGCGGCACTGCCGGTGAAGCAGGAGCAGCCGGAAGGCCTCGTCTACGAGAAGGTGAAGGTGATCAACGTACCGATGCTCGCCGAAGGAAATGTGCAGGGATACATCATCACCCAGCTCGTCTTCACTGCCGACGCCAAGGTTTTGCGCCAGCTTCCGGTTCCGCCGGAGCCATTTGTTGTCGATGAAGCGTTCCGCACGCTGTATGGCGATCAGAAACTCGATTTCAAGAATCTCGCGCGATATGATCTCGCGCAATTCGCTCAGGCCGTGCGCGCGCAAGTGAACAAGCGTCTGCAGGTCGAGGCGCTACAGGAAGTCCTTGTACAGGATTTCAATTATGTCTCGAAGGACCAGCTTCGTCGCTGATGGATCTGCAGGTGGCCCGCACTGTGGCCGCTGTCTGGGGCGATGACGCCAAGTGATCCGCGATGGTCTTCGTGTGGTACTTTTCTTTGCGCGAAAGACTCCCTGTCAGATGCGGGAGTTGAGAGGCGGCGGTGGACGCCAACGCCAGATATTGGCGTCCTCTTGCGCGCGAGGCGTGAGCCTCAGTTAGCTTTCGATACCGGCATTTCGCCGATAGAGCGGGACTTCATGTCGTCCAGCCGATAGCCCATGTAGCGTTTGGACTCGATCGGGTCGAAACCGAGATGATCGCGCAGTTTCTTGCGCAACTTGCTGACATGGCTTTCAATGACGTTCTCGTCGAAGCTCGCATCGAACAGACCGTAGACGGCATTGAAAAGCTGGGTCTTGGTCAACCACTTGCCTTGATGTCCCACCAGGTGCTCGAGGATGCGCAGTTCGCGGCGCGGAAGCGCCAGGGTTCGGCCAGCGATCTCGGGGTCGCGCCCGTCGAGGAACACACGGATGATGCTGGTTTGTGCCGGTTCGTTCTGATCAATGCTGCGCCGGCGAATCACAGCCGTGCGGGCCATGATTTCCTTGACGTGGACCGGTGCGTGAACGACGTCATCGACACCGGCCTCGAACAGTTCGATCGTCTGCTTGAGGTGCTTCAGGCTGTTGAGCGCAATGATCGGCGCGCGTGACCTGTTGCGGATGCTCGATGGAATGCTCGTGCGGTCCGGGCAGTCGCCCAGCAGGAAAGCACGAATGGCGGTTAGATCGTTGCCAACGGCTCCTTCGAGCCAATCGCGGAAGTCAGTAGAAGTAAAACCAATCGAAACGACGCCTTCGCGGTCAAAGCCCGCTGCATAGCCTTGTGTGACGCCCTCTCGGTCATCGATCACAACAAACATTTTAATCCCCTGCGTGTTCGCCTGAATGTCGTCATGGGGTCGAACTAGGCGTACTCGCCCCATTTTTGCCTTGGAGACGCAACACAACAGTTACTGCGAGCGATGGAGAGAACGGCGTTCGGAGACTTGCTGACATACTTCAAAGCCGGGTCGCTTTTTACCGGATCGGAAGCAAGTGATGCGGTCGGCTAGCCTCTTTAGTGTCGTCTGCTCGATCGATAGATATGAGAGTTCCTCTCATTCGATGGATGTGTCATCGATAAACACGAGATGACACCTCATACTCGTGGCTCGTAAACAGTCACCAGGCTCGAAACAGAGGTCGTTGCCGCCAAAGAGATGCCGTGACGGGCAGCGATCCGCCGAATTCGAATGGTGTCGGAATCACCTCAGTCGATACGTCAAGATGGTACCTCATCATCAAGTAGACGAGCCGCAAAGATTTGCATAGCGCCGTCAATGCCGATCATGGCTTCTGCTCAAACGAATAAGTGGATAATTCACAACGAATGCGTTCGATGACGACGCTCGCGATGTCACGGAGCACATCGGTTGGCTCATGCCATATGGCAACGTGATGTACTTGAGCTCGCGCGAGGGGCGCAGGCTGCCGAAAGCGAAGTATGAATTGGCGAGGCACATGTCGGAGCTACTGAATGTCACGCAGCGCATGCGTACGATCGCGCGGTGGCGTTAGCTCCCATGCAGGCGTGATGGTGCCGCGTTTCATGAGCGCCACTTTCTGCAGCAATGTTCTGCGGATGCTGCCCATTTTTTCATTCGTTGTCTGCATCGCTAGCTTCCTGCCTGTGCGTTGCTATTCGATCGTGGCTTCCGGGAGAGGTTGGTTCAGCGTCCAACAACGATCCCTTTGCTGGTGATGACTTGCCAGCGACCGTTCTCGCTCCTGATCTCCTGGATCCGGCCCAGCGCTGGAACGTCCTGACCGGGGGAAACTTCGATAATTCCGGATTTGCCTTCGAGCACCGCGGCGCCGTCGTAAGCACGTCGAATATGCCAACCTTCGATCACGCTACGTGACGTGTTTGCCGCAGCCGAAGGCTGCACGGACCCTGTGAATTCAGGGGCTTGCGTCGTTGGCTGTCCAGTATTCGTGTCGTCGGAAAGTCGGGCGATCTTCATGCGTTGCGCCGGGAGATCGCGCTCGATCTGCCGGACAGCAACGCGTTCGGCCGCCGGCTGCGGCGTGTTCGCTACGCGATTGCTGGCCGCGCTCAACGATAGTTCAGCAACTTGCCGTCGCAATTGTGAGACGGTTTCGCGAATGCCGCGAAGCTCCGCATCGGCAACAGCGCGTGCTGCCTGGGGACGCATGAAAAGATAGGCAATGCTGCCTGCCGATATCAGCGTTGAGAGTCCGACAACAACAGCCAGCGAAAAGAACGGGGCGCGCCACGCTGCAGTTTGCAACGGTTTTGCGACAATGCGCGCAGGCGGAACCGTGATGCGTGGGCGGACTTTGGGTGGTTCGTCGCGCAAGGCGTCACGCGTCCGTCGCAGGCTCGCACGTGCTTCATTCGCGAGCAGTTCGTCGATCGCCGCCGCAGCTGCGACATGAGGACGGTTCGCCGGCGCGTTGCGTGCAGCCTTCGCATGCGCTGGTTCGTTCCTGCTCACAGTCTTTGACCTCGAATCGGATGTCGACGATGACATCATGATGCGGATTCTTGCGTTAGCTGCGATCGACGGATTGCGATCTGTAGCAGCGGCGTAACAAGCGAAGCTTGTGCGAGGCATTAGAAGCGGGCTGCACGAAAGCGCGTAAGCCGGGGCGTGCAGATCACGCTCGGGTCATGGCGCCGGTCTACGTGACGACCAGACGAAGCGAGCGGGTGCGTCAAGATGGATAAGGTCGTGCTTGGATTTTGTGTGGTATCAGTGTGGTATTAAGTGATCCGCGTCATGCCTCTACAACGCTTCTGATCGTGCGAATAGTCGAGGCAGTACGATCAACGCAGTTCATTTCAATCAAGTCTAGTTTTCCAAAAATTGTCGAGTTCATTTTCTAAAATGCTGTTTGCGGCGGAAGGCGTCGTTTGAAAAACCTGCCGAATCGCGCTGCGTGTTCGAAATGTTGAATCTAATGTTCTGGCCGGCGATAACGCGTTGGCAGGACTTATTCATCGAACGATGAAGTGACGTTTTAAGAAACCACCACTATTGCCGGGCTCATGAGTATCGATCTTGAACGTTTGCGCGATTACGTGAAATCGCTGAAGGCCGAGCGGCAGGACTCGCCAATCGGAAAAGTTAAATCAGGTGCGACCGAAATTATTCGGAAGAATCGTCAGGAACTGGAGCGTATGCATCGTGAAGACGGCGCCACATGGACCGAAATTGCAGCGGGCCTCGCAGCGCAAGGCGTAACGCAAGGTGACGGCGAACCAATCACGGGACGACGGCTGACCGCGCTGATGCACAATATCCGGGTTCAGGAAGAGCGGCTGCGTAACAAACAGAAGAGCGCGAGCAGCCCATCCGATGACCGTGCATCCGACGAATCCTGACTTCGTTCGCGAGGCGAACTGACTTGAAGGCCATTGCGATTTCGAAACAGACATCGGCGAAGCGATCACGAACGTCTACCGCATAACGAGCTCTTCGAACCGAGCTTGCAAACGGCCGCCTCGCTGGTACGGGGCGGCCTTGATGTCGGCCTGACGGGATCGCTCGGCGTCGTCATTGCTTGACCAGCGGACGTTCACCATTCTTCATCGGACGGCATGCTTCTTCGGCCGGATCGTTGCCGGCAGTTTGCTATATTCTCAGGCACCTTTGGATACTTCGGGTCGCTGCACTTAGTAATATGCGTTAGCGATCTAGCGGCCGTCCTCACGGACGCAGCCCTTCGAAAGGCGTTGTCAGCAGGCATCGACTTTATCTTCGCCCCTATCGCGATGCATCCTTGATGAAAGCCATCTCCCCCGTTGCTTGCACGCAATGAAGTGTCGCCGAATGGCCGTCCGCATGCATCGAGGTCGGCATGCTGCCGTTCATCCCCACCGCCGTGTGCTTGCTGAATGCCCATGTGCCGCTTCAGGTCCCACCGGAAACGCTCGGTGAGAACGATGCCCTTGGCGACATCGAGGGCGAGCGTATGCACATCGGATATGTAGGCCGGCATGTTGGCGACTGTCTTGCGCCAGCGATGAGATCGAACTCGCTGGCTCGATGGTTGCGAGGCCGACCAGTGCAGGTCGGGGATGTCACTCTGATCGTGCTGGTGGGCGGTCTCGGCACCCGAGCGAGGTTCTCGTGACCTCTGATCCGGTGCTTGCCGAGCCAGTCGGTGGGAGCAGCGCGAAAACCCGCTAAGCTCTTGAAATCACTGGCGCACCCGACACGATTCGAACGTGTGACCTTTGCCTTCGGAGGGCAACGCTCTATCCAGCTGAGCTACGGGTGCAATGGCCATGATTTAGCCGATTGGCTGCGCTGCGGCAACGGGCGAAACATGCCCGATTCCGGATCCGCGGCGTCCGGCATGAAAATGGCGCCCATGGGCGCCATTGGGTATCGAAAAACGGGCGGGCGCCTAGTCCACAGTCTGGATCACGCTCGAGATCGGCCGGGCATTGCTGGTCTTGACCGGCTGCAGCTCGGCCTGGATCGCGGCGTCGTATTCCGGCAGCGTCCGCAGCGTGTCCTTGGCGCGGATATGCACGACCTTGTAGCCGCCGGCCTTGAGCTGGGCCAGCAGGTCGGGCACGGCAGCGGCGGACCATTTGTGCAGGTCATGCATCAGGATGATGCCTTTGCCTTTCTTCTTCAGCTTTTCCATCACCGAGGTGACCAGCTTGCCCGCATTGTGGACACGGAAGTCCTCGGAATCGATGTCGATGGAGAAGGCAGCGATGTTACGCTCGGCCAGATAGGCCTTCAGCTCGGCATTCTGGCGCAGCTGCGGGAAGCGGAAGAATGGCGACAGCGGTTGACCGGCCATCAGTGTGATGGCGCTAATGCCGCGCTCGATCTCGTCCTTGGCTTCCTGCGGCGTCTTGCTGGCGAGGTTCTGGTGCGACCAGGTATGGGTGCCGACGCTGTGGCCGGCCGCGATCACCTGCTTCAGCACTGCGGGATGCCAGGTCGAATGCTTGCCGATGGGGAAGAAGATCGCCTGCACGCATTGCGCCGCGAGCGCGTTCAACACCGCGGGCGTGGTGTTCGGCCACGGGCCGTCGTCGAAAGTCAGCACCACTTCGCCGGGCTGCAGGAAATCGTAATCGCGATATTGCGACATGCCAAGGCCGGGACCGCCAGTGGTGTCGATCTGCACGGTGCGCGCAACGCCGAGCGCATTCGGATTGTTGCAGGCGGGCTTCGTATAGGCCGGGCGCTTCTCGACAGCAGGCTGCGCGGGTATCGGCGCCGTGCTCGGTGCAGCGGCAACGGCCTGAACCTTCGGTGCCGGTTCGGCCGGGCTCGTCGAAGCCGGCTTCGGCCAGCGGGTGTCGATGGAGCCGGTGGTCAACTCGCCCTTGTCGCTCTTGGCTGTCGACGTGACCTCGGCGGGGCCAAGAAAATGCCACGCGCCCGCACCTGCAGCGACAACCGCCGAAACAGAACCAGCAACAATCAAGAAAGGAAGTTTACGCATATCCACTCCGGCGCCCGGGGCCCACCTCGGATCACCATTGAGCGGAATAGTTAACCGAGCGTATGCAGCGCGCGTTCCCGGTGGGAAAATTCGTCACATTTCAATGTTGTGCGTGTCACGCAGGTACGATCGCGCGCCCGATCGGCCACAGCGCGATGCCGGCAAGCTTGAGATGCGCCCACGCGAAGGGGATGCCGACAATGGTGATGGCGAGGCCCAGCGCCGTGACAAGATGCGCGATGGCGAGCCACCAGCCGGCCAGCACCAGCCAGATGAGGTTGCCGAGAAAGCCGAGCAGGCCGGTGCCGATATCCTCGCGTCCGGTGACGAGTTCGCGGCGCACGGCGCGCTGGCCGAAGGGCAGCAGTGTATAGGCGGCGATGTTGAACGCGGCGCGTGCCCAGGGCAGGCCGATGATGGTGATCGCCATGATCACGGCAGCCAGCACCCAGCCCGCAGCCATCCACAAGCCGCCGAAGACGATCCAGAGGATGTTCAGAAACAGCGGCAGAATGGGCATGGATCTCTCGCGTGATGCGCCGGCGGCGGCGTGGTTACCGATCCCTTAACAGATGGGATGTGCCCGCGGGATGACAATATGCCGTCGTGCAACGGGGGGCCGAATCCCCGCTCACGCCTTCGAAGCACTGCGCCTAGTATCCCCGTCCGCCTGCGCGGGAATAAGACGGTCGGGCGCTGTCCGCCGGTCGCGTGTCCAGCGCCAGCCGGACGTCGCTATTGGCCTGCGTCTGCGGCTGCAATTCCTCCAGGAAGATCGGCTTGGAGAAATAGTAGCCCTGCGCATAGCGGATCTTGGTGGCGGCCTGCAGATAGGCGAGCTCCTCGAAGGTCTCGACGCCTTCGGCGATCACCTTCATGCCAAGCGCTTCGCTGAGCGACTCGATGGCGCGCAAGATGCCCTGGCTGCGCGGCCGCTTATGGATGTCGGTGATGAAGGAACGATCGATCTTGATCTCGTCCGCGGTGATGTCCGCCAGCGCCGAGAGCGAAGAGTAGCCGACGCCGAAATCGTCGATGGACACGCCGACGCCGATGGCACGCAGCATCGGCAGGATATCGTCCTGGAAATGCGTCTTGGCGACGAACGCATCCTCGGTCACCTCGACCATGAAACGTGTCGGGCATCCCGTCTCTTCCAGGGCGCGGGCGAAGGACTGCATGAATTCGGCATTGCCGGCCTGCTTGGCGGCGACATTGATGCTGATGGTGGCGCCCGCGCC
Source organism: Tardiphaga sp. (assembly GCF_044340795.1). GTDB lineage: Bacteria > Pseudomonadota > Alphaproteobacteria > Rhizobiales > Xanthobacteraceae > Tardiphaga. Next base: position 13,666 of record NZ_JBIISY010000100.1, on the reverse strand, counting down.
GAAGGCTTCATCGATCAGGTCGATCGACTTCATGATTTCAGCGAGCACGAGATGCGTCAGTTCATCGATCAGGCCGAGCTCGACGGCGAGATTGATGAATTCGCCCGGTGCCTGGATCACGCCATTGTCGTCGCGCAGGCGAACCAGCGCCTCGATACCCTGGATCTCGTTCGTGCGGATATCGACCTTGGGCTGGAAGGCGCAGCAGAACCGCTTGTCGAGAATGGCCAGGCGCAGCGCCTGTTCGGTGGCCATGCGTGCGAGTGCCTCGCTCTCCATGCCGGCATTGAAGAACACCGCGGCGCCCTTGGTGTCGTTCTTCACCTGATACATGGCAATGTCGGCGTTCTGATGCAGAACGTCGTAGGACCGGCCGTGCTCGGGATAGAGGCTGACACCGATCGAGGCGGTGGCGAAAACCTCGGAATCCTCGATGAAGAACGGCGCCCGCAGGCGTTGCACCAGCCGCTCCAGATAATCCGCGACCTCCTGCTGGCTCTGGATCGGATTGAGCAGCAGCAGGAATTCGTCACCGGAAATGCGCGACAGCATGTCGGTCGAGCGCAGTTCTAGGCCAATGCGCTTGGCGAATTGCACCAGCAATCCGTCGCCGGTGCCGTGGCCGTAATAGTCGTTGATGTGCTTGAAATTGTCGATGTCGAGGAAGGCGAGGGCGAAGTGCCCATAGCCGCCCTCCGGGCAACCCGAGTCTTCGGCAATCAAATTGCCGACATGCTTCTCGATCACCCGCCGCGTCGGCAGGTCGGTCAGTTCGTCGTAGTAGGCGCGACGGAAAAGCTCTTCTTCGACAGCTTTCTGCCGACTGACGTCGCTGGCACTGGACAGCAGAAGCGTTTGGCCGTCGATCTGGACGGGGCGATGCGTGGTCAGGAAAACCCGCTTGTCGAGCTCGGAATTGACGCGCTCCTCGAACACGGCGGTGCGACCCGACTGGATCAGGTTCAGCGCCGTGAGGCGACGATGCGTCAATGCCTGCTGCAGAAAGTCGGATGCCGCGCTGTCGGCTTTGAAACTGTCCGGTGCGGCATTGAATTGCGCGGCAGCAGCATCGTTCACCAGCAGGAATTCGCCCGTGTCGCTCTGTACCGTGACCGCCGATGGCAGCAGGCGAACAATCTCGCGCAGCATCGTGAGTTCGGTGGCTTGAACATTGTCGGCCGATTCTTTCGCGCCAGGCGAAGCATTGGCGGCAGGGAGGTCGGTCTGCTCCGGGACAAGCGGAGAGCGTGGGGAGGATGCATTCTGCATGGTTGCGGAACCTGACAAAATGCCTTGTAGGTTTGGTTAAACCGATCTCGGAAAGACGGTAGTTGTGTAAATTCCCGTGCAATTTGATGGGGCGGGGTACCGACGTCATTAACAGACCGTCAATGCCTGCGTCGAAAATCCATCCTTTGGCGGACCGGTCGATGAGACATTTTTTGTCCGCTCGTCCCGCATCGGAGAAAACCTGTTTTGTGTCTCCGGAGGGGCGGGCGCTGCGATCGCGCCTTGCTGCGGTCGACGATCGCGTGACGCCGAAACCGCCCCTGTCGCGTGGAGAAAAATGCCCTTCATCGCGTCATGAAAACGAAACGAACGCAGCGCCATTGACCTAAGTCACAGTGCGCATGTCGCTATTTTTCTCGCCGTCTCGACAGGTCGGAAACGGGTCCCCATCATCAGCATCCGCAATCGTCGCATGCCAGGACCGATCTTCCATGAGCAACACGTCGCCCGCCAAGGTACTCTGGTTCCTGCCGACCCACGGCGATGGCCGCTATCTGGCTTCATCGCAAGGCGCACGCGAAGTCGATTTCAAGTATCTCCGCCAGATCGCACAGGCGGCTGATCAACTCGGCTATTACGGCGTTTTGCTGCCGACCGGTCGCAGTTGCGAGGACTCATGGGTCGTTGCGTCAGCAGTTGCGCCCTGGACCGAGCATCTCCGCTACCTGGTCGCCGTGCGGCCGGGGCTTCAATCTCCCAGCGTTGCCGCCCGCATGACCGCGACGCTGGACCGCGTCACCAATGGTCGATTGCTTATCAATGTCGTCACCGGTGGCGATCCGGTCGAAAACAAGGGTGACGGAATCTTCCTGCCGCATGACGAGCGTTATGCCGTCACACGCGAGTTCCTCAACGTCTACAGCGATCTGCTCGCCGGCAAGACGGTGAATGTGGAGGGCAAACACATTCGTATCGAGGACGGTCGCCTGATCTTCCCGCCGGTCCAGTCGCCGCGTCCGCCGCTCTATTTCGGCGGATCGTCGGATGCCGGCATCGATGTCGCCGTCGATACCGTAGACAAATACCTCACCTGGGGCGAGCCGCCGGCGCAGGTCGCCGAGAAGATTGCCCGGGTCAAGGCTGCCGCCGACAAGCGGGGCCGCAAGCTTTCTTTCGGCATTCGCCTGCACGTCATCGTGCGCGAGACGAATGAAGCCGCATGGAAGGCGGCCGACGACCTCATCCAGTATGTCACCGACGACGTCATCGCCAACGCGCAGAAGACGCTCGCGCGACAGGACTCAGTGGGCCAGCAGCGCATGATGCAGTTGCATGGCGGTCGCCGCGACAAGCTTGAGATCAGCCCGAATCTCTGGGCGGGCGTGGGCCTCGTGCGCGGCGGTGCAGGCACGGCGCTGGTCGGTGATGCAGAAACCGTCGCGGCGCGGATCACGGAATATCAGGACGTGGGCGTCGATACGTTCATCATGTCCGGCTATCCGCATCTCGAAGAAGCCTATCGCTTTGCCGAACTCGTCTTCCCGCGGCTGTCGCTGGAGCAGCACGACAATGTCACGCCATTCCGCGCTCGCACCGGGCCGGTCGGCGAGATCGTCGCCAATGAGCATCGCGCGCAAAGTGCGTCGTAAATTCGACAGGCAATCCCATCATGAGCATCGTTGAAATCCTCCCGCGCGCGCGCAATCTTCGTCTGCCGCGTATCGATGGAATCGCGCAGTGGATTGTTCCGCTGGTGATCCTGATCGCCTGGCAGGCCGCCAGCGTCACCGGTTTCATGCCGTCGCGCGTGATGCCGGCGCCCAGCGAAGTGGCCGTTGCCGGGTGGAAGCTTTTGCTGTCGGGTGAACTCGCTCAGAATATCTGGGTGTCGTTCTGGCGCGCCTCGATCGGTTTCCTGATCGGCGGCAGCATCGGTTTCGCCTTCGGCCTCGCCAACGGCCTGTCGAAACTGTCGAGCAATCTCACCGACACCACACTGCAGATGGTGCGCAACGTCCCGCATCTGGCGCTGATCCCGCTCGTCATCCTGTGGTTCGGCATCGACGAGTCGGCCAAGCTGTTCCTGGTCGCGCTCGGCGTGTTCTTCCCGATCTACATCAATACGCTGCACGGCATCCGCACCGTCGATCCCCAGTTGATCGAAATGGGCCGCATCTACGGCATGTCGAACAGTGAGCTGTTCCGCCGCGTGATTTTCCCCGGTGCGTTGCCGTCGATCTTCGTCGGCGTGCGCTTTGCGCTCGGCATCATGTGGCTGACGCTGATCGTGGCCGAAACCATCGCTGCCTCGTCGGGCCTTGGCTACATGGCCATGCAGGCGCGTGAATTCATGCAGATCGACGTGGTGGTGCTCAGCATCCTGATCTATGCGCTGCTCGGCAAGGTCGCCGATAGCGCCTCCCGCCTGCTCGAACGGCTGACGCTGTCCTGGCACCCCGCCTTTCAGAAACACTGAGTGAATTCGAAAGCGAGCGTTTTGACATGACCCTTCAGCAATCCCTTCGCCTCAGCCACGCCGAAGCCCAGCGCGTCAATGCACCTGCCGGAGTCGAACAGGCGCTCGCCGAACAGGCTCGCCGCTCGCAGCCGAAGCGCGGTGGCTCGGCGCTCACCATTCGCGGGCTGCGCAAGGCCTTTGGCGATAACGAAGTCCTGCGCGGCATCGATCTGCATATTCCTGCCGGCCAGTTCGTTGCCATCGTCGGCCAGAGCGGTTGCGGCAAGAGCACGCTGTTGCGCCTGATTGCCGGGCTGGAGAAGCCGACCGCCGGTTCGATCACCTTCAGTGAAGATACCCGCGCTGAAGATATCCGCGTCATGTTCCAGGAGCCGCGTCTGCTGCCCTGGGCCAGCGTTCTGTCGAATGTCGAGGTTGGCCTCGGTCGCGATCGCCAGAAGGCAGGCGCGAAGGCACGTGCCGAGCATGCGCTTGGCGAAGTCGGCCTCGCGGAGAAACGTGACCAATGGCCCTCGGTGCTGTCGGGCGGCCAGAAACAGCGCGTCGCATTGGCCCGTGCGTTGGTCAGCCATCCGCGCGTGCTCGCGCTCGACGAACCGCTCGGGGCGCTGGACGCACTGACGCGCATTTCGATGCAGGGATTGTTGAATCGTGTGTGGGCCGATCAGGGCTTTACATCGATTCTGGTGACTCATGACGTGTCGGAAGCGGTCGCGCTGGCTGATCGCGTGTTGGTCATCGAGGAAGGACGCATCGCCCACGATATCACCGTCGATATCGCTCGGCCACGCCAGCACGGCGCCGCCGATCAGGCTGCGCTTGAAGGTGAAATTCTCCGCAATCTGCTTGGCACGGACGTCTAGTCATTACCTGCGAGGCTCCTATGAACTCCATCGTGCGCAATCTGACCTTCGATCGCGATGCGCCGTCCGATCTGTTTCGCAGCGCCATGCGATCACTCGCGGGCGGCGTCAGCGTCATCACGGCCGGACGCGGCAAGGACATCACCGGCATGACGGTGACCTCGGTGTCGTCGCTGTCGGTCGAGCCGCCGACGCTGATCGTCAGCGTCAACCGGCAGTCCTCCACCTGGCCGTTGCTGCAGCGCTACAGCGCCTTCGGAGTCAATATTCTCTCGGCCGATCAGGTCGATATCGCCGAGCGCTTTTCGGGAAAGGGAGGCCTGAAGGGCGCCGAGCGCTTTACCGGGGCCCAATGGCTTACCCGTGCCACCGGCGTGCCGCTGCTGTCCGGCGCCCTGGCTGCGATTGATTGCGAAGTCGAGGAGGTGATCGAGCGTCACTCCCATGCCATCGTCATCGGTCGCGTCCGCGATGTGGTCACCGCGTCGCCGCATACGGCATTGGCCTATTGGGACGGGCAGTATGTGGCGATCGACCAGGATGAGGACAACGTAAAGCTCGCGGAAGTCAGCCTGCCGACGCCGCGCGCCTTGCGGGAGATTTGAGTCTACTTCGTCAGGAGCGCAAATGCCCCGTTCCAGTCCGCCGGCGGCGGGCTGACGAGATATTCCCGAATTCGCTTCTCATAAAGTTTGTAGAGCGCCTCCAGCTGTTGAGCGACGTCTGAGCTTCGCCCGCGTTCGATGGCGAACAATGCGCCGTCCCAGTCGCGGTTCCGGTAGCAGGCGAGCATCTCGATGGTGAGATTGCGGAGCTGTTGAAATCGCTCCGAATGCGCCATGTCCTCACGGCCGGCGATGGCGTAGATCACTTCCGGCTCGGTCTTGCCTTTCACCATGATGAAGTCGAGTTCGAGGATCGCGAGCTTGTCCTTGGCTGCGAGCGCAGTCTTCGAGCCGACGATGATGGGAAATCCGTATTCCTTCGATTGCCCTTCAAGGCGTGAAGCCAGGTTCACGCTGTCGCCGAGCACCGAATAGTCGAAGCGTAGGTCCGACCCCATATTGCCGACCACGCAGATGCCGGTATTGAGCCCGATCCCGACATTTAGCGGGATATAGACAGGCCCGCCCTGGATCGCCTCGTCCTCACGCTGCTTGTTGAGCGCCGCGATCCTGTCCAGCATGTCGAGGGCGGCATGGCAGGCATTGAGCTGGTGTTCATGGTCGTCGAGCGGCGCGTTCCAGAATGCCATGATCGCATCGCCCATATACTTGTCGATGGTGCCCTTGCGGTCGAGGATCGCGTTTGTGAGGGGGGTCAGCAAGCGGTTCATCAGCGTGGTCAGGCCATGCGGATCATGCTTGTAGGACTCCGAGATCTTGGTGAAGCCACGCACATCGGAGAACATGATGGTCATCTCGCGCTCTTCGCCACCGAGCTTCAATTTCTCTGGTGACTGCGCCAGCTGCGCGACGAGGGCCGGTGACAGGTACTGGCTGAAAGCCGACTTGATGCGGCGACGTTGCGCCTGTTCGCGCACGAAGTTGCTGAAGATCAGTGTCGAATAGATCAGCGTGGTCGAGAGCAGAGGATAGGTGAAGTCGATCAGCAGCCGCTGCTGCTGGAAGAAATACCACGATGTTCCGATCAGCAAGGCCGCGAAGATCGCGCCCATGATCACCAGCGTGATCGGCCCGAACATGGGCGCCAGCCAGATCACGATAAGGCCGAGCAGCAGTGCGGTCAGGAGTTCGGCGCCGATGGCATAGTTCGGCTGCGACAGCACGGTCCTGGTCAGCGCACTTTCAAGCACCTGCGCATGTACCTCGACGCCCGGAATCGAGGCGTCCAGTGGCGTTGTCTTGACGTCGAGCAGGCCGACGGCAGACGTGCCGACAAGCACCAGTTTCTGCGCAACCGCCTGCGCGGGGGCGGAGCCGTCGAGGATGGCTGCAGCGGGGATGTAGATGCTCGGGTCATGCCTGGCAAAATGCACCCAAAGCTGGCCGTTGCGATCGGTCGGAACTTCGAAGCCACGTACGGCGACACTCTTGATCCCAGCGCGATCCGACTTGACCAGGATCGTCTCTGTGCCGGACGCGACGCGCAGCATCTCGAAACTCAGCGACGGCATGGTGATGCCCTGTGTCTGCATCAACATTGGCACGCGACGAACGATGCCGTCGCGCTCGTTGCGGATTGAGAAAATGCCACGGCCGGCAGCTGCCTTTTCGATCACCTCGACATTGCGGAGCAGACCGGGGAAGTTCAGCATGAAAGGCTGCGGCTCGCCGCCGAGCGTTGCAAGGCCGGTGACGGGAAGAGTCTTGTCGAGCTCGCGCAGCATATAGGGCAGACCGGATTCGCCGAGCACCACGCGCGATTTCCGAATGGCATCGGCGAAGACCTGATCATTGCTCGGCAATGCCCTCAGTCTTGTCCGCGTCTCGTCATCGAGCCCTGCAAAGCTGCTTGCGGCAAGATCGGGGTTCAGCCTGTCAGGCTCGGGAAACACCACGTCGAAGGCGGTGACAACGGCTCCCATCTGCCGCAGCTTGGTGACGAGTTCCGCGAGCAGCGTGCGCGGCCATGGAAACTGGCCGTATTTCTGGATGCTCTTCTCGTCGATATCGACGATCACGACCGGCTTCGCGGTCTTTCTCCGAGGCTCGATCACTTGGTAGGCATCGAAGCTGCGTAGCCGCAGCTCTTCCAGAGCCGGGACGTCGGCAATGCGTAACGCTGCCAGTGCAACCAGAAGCAGGACGCAGAAAGCGCGCGCCTTGCCGACCCGCAGTGCCAGCCGCTTCAGGTGCCGTGAAAGGTTCATGCAATGTGTGTCACTTCTCGCGGAAGGCGCGCATGAACTGGTCGCTCAGCGGCTTGGCGAGATAGGAGAGCATGGTGCGTTCGCCTGTCTGCACAAAGGCTTCGACCGGCATGCCGGGGATCAGGCGGACATCGCCGAGCCGTGCCACTTCCGATGGCGGCAGCGAGATGCGGATGGTGTAATACGCCTGTCCGGTGCGCTGGTCGGTGGTGGTGTCGGCGGAGACGCGGCTGACCTCACCGTTCAATTCCGGCGTGGTGCGCTGATTGAAGGCCGTGAGGCGGAGCACGGTCTTCTGGCCGATCAGCAGCTTGTCGATGTCTTGCGGATTGACGCGGGCTTCCACCGAGAGACTATCGGTCTGCGGCACGATCAGCATCAGCGTGTCGCCGGCAGTGATGACGCCCCCTACCGTATGCACATTGGATTGCAGCACGACGCCATCCTGCGGCGCGCGGATGTCGATGCGGCGCAGCTGGTCTTCGGCGGTCACCTTGCGTTCGACGAATTCGCCGATCTTGTCATTGGTCTCGCGCAGGTCCTTGGAGACCTCGCTGACCAGATCCTTGTCGATCTGGAAGATCTGCAGCTCAATCTCGGTGATCTTGCCCTTGGCCTGCGCGCGCGCAGCGATGAACTGCGCACGCTCGCCGGCGAGGCGGGCAGCGTCGCGCTCCAATACGGTGAGGCGCGAGATCTGCACCAGTTGCTGGTCGAAGAGGCCGCGGACGCCGACCAGCTCTTTCTCCACCAGCGCGATCTCGCGCGTCTTTGCCTGTTCCTGTGCGCTGAGGCCGGCGATCTCCTCGTTGAGCTGCGAAATGCGCTCCCGCAGCTGCTGCTTCTGGCCGACGCGGCCGGTGGAGCGGACATTGAACAGCTTCGTCTCGCTGCCGATGACATTCTTCACGTCCTCGTCGGCCATCTGCTCGAGAAGCTGATTTGGAAATGTGATGCGATCGGCGCCGCGCTGTTCGGCTTCGAGACGGGCGGCGCGTGCCCACAGGCCATTCAGATTCTTGGTGACAATCGCGAGGCCGGCCTTGGTCACCGTGTCGTCGAGGCGCACGACAATGTCGCCGGCCTTGACGATGTCGCCATCGCGGGCGCGGACTTCACCGACCACGCCGCCTGTCGGATGCTGTACCTTCTTGACATTCGTATCGACCACCACCGAGCCCGGCGCGATGAGCGCACCGGCGAGTTGTGCGGTTGCGGCCCAGCCGCCGAGACCTCCGCCCAGCACCAGCACGACGGCGAGGCCGATGATCAAATGAAAGCGGATGGAGCGCTGTGATGCCGTTTTGGGTGTGATCATGGCTTGGCAACCCCGCCATCGGCCACGATCTTGATCGGCTGCGCCGCCGGGCGCTGCAGCACCTGGCCGAGCACCGTTTCCTTCGGCCCGAAAGCCTGCATGCGGCCGTCCTTCAGCACCAGAAGCATGTCGACACCTTCGATACCGATGGGCCGGTGCGCCACCACGATGACGATGGCGCCGCGCGCCCGTGCTGCGCGCACTGCGCGGGTCAATGCCTCGTCCCCTTCGGTATCGAGATTGGAATTAGGCTCGTCTAGAACGATCAGGAACGGGTCGCCATAGAGCGCCCGCGCCAGCGCGATGCGCTGGGCCTGGCCGGCCGACAGCACACTGCCATGCTCGCCGACCTCCGTGTCATAGCCTTCCTTCATGCTGACGATCAGCTCATGCACCCCGGCCTGCCGGGCGGCGGCGATGATAGCGTCGTCCTTGGCGTCAGGGTCGAAGCGGCTGATATTGTCGGCGATGGAGCCGGAGAACAGTTCGACGTCTTGCGGCAGATAGCCGATATGACGCCCGAGATCGTCCGGCGCCCATTGTTCGATGGCGGCGGCATCGAGCCGGACATGGCCGCGCACCGGCTTCCAGACACCGACCAGTGCGCGCAGCAGCGATGACTTGCCGGAGCCAGAGGGGCCGATGACGCCGAGGCCGTTGCCCGCCTTCAGCGCGAAAGTGACATCGGCCACGGTGACGCGTTGCTCGCCGGGAGGTGCGATGCTGACATTCTCGATGCTCAGCTGTTCGCGCGGATTCTGCAGTTGCGTGACCGGCGACTGCGCGGGCAACACGTGTAACAGTCCGTTCAGCCGATGCCAGCTCTGGCGCGCGGTCACGAAGCCCTTCCAGTGCGCGATGGCGAGATCCACCGGCGCCAGCGCGCGGGCACTGAGGATCGAGCCGGCGATGATGATGCCGGCGGAAGCCTCCTGATTGATGACGAGATAGGCGCCGACCCCAAGCACCGCCGATTGCAGCATCATGCGCATGACCTTGGCGATGGCGCCGAGTCCGCCCGCCACATCGCTGGTGCGCTGATTGCCGGCCAGATAGGTCTCGTTGGCATCCTTCCATCGTGACGCCAGTCTTCCGGCCATGCCCATGGCGACCACGACCTCGGCATTGCGGCGGCCGGATGCCGCGATGCCGCCGCGCCTGGCGGCGAGATTGGCGGCTTCCTGTGCCGGTGCGCGGGTCATGAATTCGGTGAGCACCGTCAGCGCCACCAGCAGCAGCGCACCAATGAGTGCGGTGAGGCCGATCATGGGATGGAAAGCGAAGCAGATCGCGAGATAGAGCGGTAGCCAGGGCAGGTCGAACAGCGCACTCGGCCCCTGTCCGGACAGGAAGGAGCGGACATTGTCGAGATCGCGGAGCGGCTGCAGGCCCTCATTGCTCTTGCCGGCCAACAGCGGTAGCCGCACCACGGTGTGAAACACCCGCGGACTCAGGGCCTCGTCGAGTGACGAACCGATCCGCACCAGAATACGCCCGCGCAGCAGGTCGAGGACGCCTTGCGCGATATAGAGGCCGGCGGCGAGGACGATCAGGCCCACCAGTGTCGGCACGCTGCGGCTTGGCAGCACGCGATCATACACTTCCAGCATGAAAAACGAGCCGGTGAGATACAGGATGTTGATCATGCAGCTCATCAGCCCGACGCCGAGAAAGGCGCCGCGGCAGGCCCGCAGGGCATCGCCAAGCTCGGTCCGGGCCGATGGGCTGGAGGGTCGTGCTGAACCACGCTGCGTCAGTGCACGCTGCATCGCCAAACCTTTGCGGATCACTTTGGACGTGGCCCCGATAAGGCCCCGGCGCACCCGCCGGCTATGTCCAATTCTAAAAGCCCCGATCAACGGGATTATGCCATCGATCGGGCCATTTGTGCAGGTGGGGGGTGCGAGACAGTTAATGGCGGCAGGAAATCGCCACAATGAGTCCGTGTGCGGAAGAATAAGTCACACGCGCGGTAGGGGCTGGTCGTGAACGATGAAGTCGCTCGCCTGCAGATCGAACACACCTTTGACCAGAATCGTATTGTGGTCACCGAGCCCGTCGTGAGGATCGAGGTGAATGGTCGTTCCGGCTCGGGATGTCGTCGTGTGGGCGCTCAGCCAATGTGCAAAGCTGGTCTCGCCCGGCTCGTACGGAATGTCCAGCCGCAGATCGATCTTGTCGGTTCCGCGCTTGAAATCCGTAATGCTGTCGTTGCCGAAGTCCGGTCCGAACACGAACTGGTCCGCTCCGAACCCGCCACTCAGCACATCCTTGGCGGCCGTCGAGATGACGACATCCCTGCCATTCGTTCCCGTCAGAGTGACGTGATCGCGGGGCGATACGTCTCCGACATGGAACACGAAGTTGATCGCGTCTGACGCGCCCTTGTTGTCGGTAACAGTCAGATGCACGGTTTCCTGCCCGGTCTTTCCCGCCGGCGCGTCATAGGTGATGGGCAGGCTGAGCCGCGCGTTCAGGTCGGACAGTGAATCGGCATGACCCGATGATGATGTGTCGCTGAAATAGACATGACCGCCGAATTTGGTCGTGGTCGCAAAGTGGAACGAGCTGTTGGCGGAATCCTCATCCGCGACGGTAATGCCGCGGATCTCCGGCATCCCGGTCTCGCCGGTGTCGGCTTGCAGATGGCTGATGTCGATGGTGGGCGCCTGGTTCTCGATCACTGTGCCGCCACCGTGTAATTTGTCGCTGCGGCTGTTCACCCACGAGCCATCGTCGGCGCGAATATCGTAGCTGATATCGTTGCCGTGGCCGTCATGGACGAAGCGAACCCTGTCGGCATTCAACTCCGACGTCGTGAAGCTGTTGTCGATCGACCACTCCCAGCAATGGGTACGGTAGTTATAGTTCAGGGTCTCGAAATGGCCGCCATGCACGTTCGAGACCGTAAACTTGAAACTCGAACTGTCGGGATCACCTACACGAAAATCGGACGCTTTCAGCAGGGCGGTACCGCAGGGTTCGACCGTGAAAGATGCGCTCAGGATTCTCGGCGCATCGTTTACCGGAATGAACAACACGGCGCTGTCCACGGTGTTGCTTGCATGGTTGGTGTCGTGGCCGTCGTCGGCATAGACCTTATATGACGGCGGAGCTTCGCCGCCGTCATGGGTGAAGATCACCCTGCCGGCCCTCAGGTCGGCTGTGGTGAAAGTGTCGGTCTCCTGCCACTGGCCATCGCGATAGACCTTGAAGCAGCCGTTCTCCACGCATGACAGGTGGAACGTAAAGCTGCTGTCGTCGGGATCGGTCGCCAGAAAATTCAGCACGGTCAGCACGACCGTTCCGCCCTCGGCGATGATCAGAGGCGCAGCGATCATCGTCGGTGCGTCATTGACGTGATTGATCTCGATCTTGGCGCGGTAGGTCTGGCTGACGCCGTTCTCGCCATCTCCGTCATTGGCCTTGATCGAGAACGTCGCATCGCTTTCGCTGCCGTCATGGACGAAGCGCACGTGGCCCGCGACCAGGTCATCGGACGTGAATGACGACGTGTCGTGCCAGCTGCCGTTCTCGGTCTTGATCTGGAACTTGCCGTGGCGAACCTGCGAGACGGTGAAGACGAAGTCGGTGCTGTCGGGATCGGTGACGCCAATATCTGAGGCCTTGAGGACTTTGTATCCTCCCTCCGCGAGCGCGAACGAGACCTTGTCGATCACCGGGCGGTCATTGGTGCCGGTAATCGTGATGGTTTCTGTCTGCGTGGTCTTGCCGCCCTGTCCGTCGAGGATATCGTAACTCACGACAATGGTCAGCTTCTGGCCGGCAGCCAGATAGTCAAAGGCAGGATCGTTCGGGTCGAGCCTGAGTTGCGATCCGCACAGCGACAGGCCGGAGGGGCTCGTGGTGGACTCGGCGCCCTTGCCGACCTTGTAGCGGATGTTTCCGATCGAGAGTTCCTGCTCGTTCGGATCCGAGGCGCCGTCGAGGAGATCGACCGTAACGGCACAGTCGCCTTCGGTCGCATCCAGCGTCAGCGGATTGCTGACAACTGGATCGGCGTTTCGATAGCCGGCCGTCTGTAGAGTCGGACCGCTCGAACTGTTTCTGGCGCCGCTGCCATCATCCACGGTCAGGATGAACGAGGGCGGTCCGCTGCCGTCGCTGACAAAGCGCACGCGACCGTCGCGCAGGTCGTCCATCGTGAAGGTGATCGCGCCGCTCTCATTGGTCAAAAATGCCATCCGCAACAGCGGATTGCCAACGACAAAGCTGCCGCCCGTCACATCGGTGACAGTGAATGTGAAATTCGATGACGCGTCCGGATCCGAGATCGTGAAGCTGGTCTCGTTCAGCACCACCGTATCATTCGGTGTCACGGTGAAGTTCGTCGAGACCACCACCGGCTGGTCGTTGACGCCGGTGATCGTGATCGTCTCGGTCTGCGTGACGCTGGCGCCATGCACGTCGGTGATGGTGTAGGAAACCACGAGCGTCACGGTCTGGCCTTCGCCGAGATAGCTGAATGCGGCGGGATTGACCTGCAGTGACGCGCCGTTCAACGTCACGCCATTCGGTGCGCTCGTCTGTGCCGGGCTGCCGTCGAGCGAATATCTAACATTGCTGATGCTGAGCGTGGCGGTTTCGCCGAGATCGGGGTCCGCAGCGCCCGCCAGGAGATCGAAACTGGACGGCGCTCCGCCCTGGGTCACGGCGCCGGTCAGCGCCACGGAGGCCACAGGCGCGTCATTGGTGCCATCGACGGTGAATGTCAGCGTCTGATGCGTCGTGTCCGGGCCGGACTGGCTGTCGAATTCGATGACATAAATGGCCTTCTGTCCGGCCCCCAGAAACTTGAAGAGCGCCGGATCATAGGAAACGCGGCCGGTCGGCGGATCGACCGAGATCAGCGATTTGAGGTCGAGCGACGCTGGCGTGCCGGCAGGCCCGGTGGCCGAAACGATCCGGGCAGTGCCCGGAAC
>NZ_JBIISY010000099.1:0-21466 GCF_044340795.1 Tardiphaga sp. | reverse complement strand
GATCGCCAAGCCCGGCATCGCCGTGGCCTTCATCCTGGCGGTGATTTTCTCCTGGAACAATTTTGTGTTCGGCATCGTGCTCGCCGGCCGCGAAACGCGCACACTGCCGGTGGCGGTGTACAACATGATCTCGTTCGATCAGCTGAGCTGGGGCCCGCTGGCGGCAGCCGCGCTGATCGTGACCGCGCCGGTACTTTTGCTCACGGTATTCGCGCAACGGCAAATCGTGGCTGGGCTCACGGCAGGTGCGGTGAAGTGACGGCTCATCAGCCGTCATTGCGAGGAGCGCAGCGGCGAAGCAATCCAGAGGCCGAGCGAAGGAAGGCTGGATTGCTTCGCTGCGCTCGCAATGACGGCTGCGAGGACGCCGCTAACTCATAGCCACCTTGCGCTGTTGATCCGGCTCCGCCTCACTGGCTGCAATCAGCCTTTTCAACTCCGGAATGCACGACCCGCAATTCGTCCCGGCCTTCAACTTTGCGCCGATCTCGCCGGCCGTCGCGCACCCCGATGCGATTGCCTCATTGATCCTGTTGCGCCCGACGCCGAAGCACGCGCACACGATCGGGCCGGCACTCGCAGCGCCATCAGCGGATTTGCCGGACAGCAGCATGCGGCGCTGATCGTCGTTCAGCGCGCCGGCAGCGAATGCCTCCTTCACCGCGTCCCATGACAAGGCATCATCGGCTGGCCCGACAAACAGACAGAGCTCGATCCGCTCACCCGCAAAAGACACTGCGCGGTAGCCCCCGCGGCCGACATCCACGAAGCTGGCGACATCATCGCCGAGCAGCGGCGCCAGCCAGCTTTGCCAGAGCGTCAGCTCCGCATTATCGGCCAGCAGATAACCGACACCACCAGTCACCGCGACCCGCGCATGAACGACACCCGGCGGCAGCGCCAGCGGCTTTCGCGACAGGACAAAACCGCGCTGGCTCACGGCCAGGGCCGCAATCGACACCGGCGTCGCCTTGTTTTCCGGCTGTCCGGAGAATGGATCCACGAAAGGCGCCACCAGCGCGCCGACGCGGGCATAGCCGGCGGTCTCGTCATTCCAGTGGATCGGCGCGAACAGCATGCCGCGTTGCTGTCGCTCGCTGACCATAACCTTCAGCGTGCAAGCACCGTAATCCGTCGTGAGCTGCGCATAGCCGCCGTCAACGACGGCGAAGCGCATCGCATCGTCCGGATGAATCTCGATGTAGGGCTCGGGGATATGCTGGCCGAGCCGCGGGCTGAGGCCCGTGCGGGTCATCGTATGCCACTGGTCGCGCACGCGGCCGGTGTTCAGGCGCAGCGGTCGCCCCTCGGTCACATGCGTGCGCAGCTCCGGCGCTTCCGGAGCAATAAACTGGCCGCGATGATCCCTGGTGTAGAAGCGCCCATCGGCGAAGAACCGCGCCTGCTGCGTCGTCGTGCCCTTGCGCAGCGGCCACTGCACCGGTGCCATGGTGTCGAAAGCATCGTCGGAGACATGCATGAGCCCGCCGATATCGAAATCACGGCTGCCGTCATTCTCGAAATCCGACAGCGCCGCGTGCTCGCGAAAGATCTCGGCAGCGGATGTGTAGGCGAAGCCCGCACCGAAGCCGAGACGCTTCGCGACTTCGCTCAGTGCCCACCAGTCCGGCTTGGCCTCGCCCGGCGCTGATAGAAACGAGCGCTGCCGCGACACACGGCGTTCCGAATTCGTCACCGTGCCCGACTTCTCGCCCCAGGCCAGCGCAGGCAGCAGCACATGCGCACCGGCATTGACGGTGTCGTTGGAGCGCACATTCTCCGACACCACGAACAGATCGAGCTTGCCGAGCGCGGCGCGCACCGCATCCGCATCGGGCAGCGACACCGCGGGATTGGTGCCCATCACCCACAGCGCCTTGATCTCGCCGCGGCCGATGGCCTCGAACATCTGTACGGCTTTGAGGCCTTCATGGGTCGCAATATGCGGCGCCTTCCAGAACCGCCGCACGCGGTCGATTTCGACCGGCGTAAAACCCATATGCGCCGCGAGCTGGTTGGCGAGCCCGCCGACCTCGCGGCCGCCCATCGCGTTGGGCTGGCCTGTCAGCGAGAATGGCGACGCCCCCGGCTTGCCGATGCGGCCGGTGGCAAGATGGCAGTTCAGGATCGCATTGACCTTGTCGGTGCCCTGCGCCGACTGGTTGACGCCCTGCGAATACAGCGTGACCACGCGGGACGTCTGCCGGAACATCTGGAAGAAGGTGGCGACGTCCACTTCGTTGAGGCCAGTCGCCTTGGCCGTCGCGGCGACGCTGCCGGCGATGGTCCGCGCACGCGCCAAAGCCTCGTCGAAGCCCGACGTATGCCGTTCGATATAGGCGCGGTCGAGCGCGCCATTGTCGGCGAGATAGGCGAGCAGCCCCGAAAACAGCGCCGTGTCGGTACCGGGCTTGAGGCCGAGAAAGAGATCGTCATCGCCCACCGTATCGGTGCGGCGCGGATCAATCACGACGAAGCGTGCGCCCCGCGCCTGCTTGTTGGCGAGCATGCGCTGGTACAGCACCGGATGGCACCAGGCGGCATTGGAGCCGACGAAAACCAGCAGATCGGCCTGATCGAGATCCTCATAACAGCCCGGCACCGTGTCGGCACCGAAGGCGCGCTTGTGGCCGACCACGGAGGACGCCATGCAGAGTCGCGAATTGGTATCCACATTGGCGCTGCCGATGAATCCCTTCATCAGCTTGTTGGCGACGTAATAGTCCTCGGTGAGCAATTGCCCGGACAGATAGAACGCCACCGCGCCCGGCCCATGCTCGGCGACGATATTGCGAAAGCCATCGGCGACATGATCGAGCGCATCACTCCATCCCACACGCGCCATTGCGCCGGAGGCATCGCGCATCATCGGATGCAGCAAGCGCTCGTCGAGCGCCAGCGTCTCACCCAGCGCAGACCCTTTTGAACATAAGCGGCCGAGATTGGCGGGATGATCGGGATCACCGGCAATCGCGGCGCCCCCCTGCCCGTCCGGCGTCGCGAGCACGCCGCAGCCGACACCGCAATAAGCGCAGGTCGTGCGGACGGTGGTGAGGCTGGTGTCGATCGCGTTCATCAGGCCGCCTTTGCGATCGGACGGCCGAACATCATGTCGGCGCGGAAGGCGGAGACATCGGCACCGCTACGGATCAGGTCGAGATACCACAGCGCGTCGCCGGTATCGCCGACCAGCACCGCACCGGTGAGCCTGCCACCCGCAATCACGAGCTTCTTGTAGGTGCCGCGCCTGGCGTCGCTCAGCAGCAGCGTCTCGCTGCCCTCTGCAGCCATGAAGTCGCCAGCGGAAAACACGCTGACGCCGGAAACCTTGAGATTGGTGGAAAGAACGCTGCCCGTATAGGCCGCAGTCCCGCCGGCCAGACGCCGCGCCAACACTTTCGCCTGCTCGTAAGCGGGCTCGACGAGGCCGTAGCAGGTGCCGCGATGCTCCGCGCATTCGCCGAGGGCATAGATTCCCTCGCTCTCCGTGGCCATCGCGTCATCGACGACGATGCCGCGATTGACCGGGACCCCCGCTTCCCTGGCGAGCGACGTGTTCGGCCTGATGCCGGCAGCGAAGATCACGGCATCCGCATCGAGCATGCGACCATCCGCGAGCTCGACGCGCTCGACCGCATCAGCACCACGAATGCGCGCCGTATTCGCATGGAGTAAAATCTTCACGCCCTTGCGCTCGACCAATGTCTTCAAAAGCTCCGCTGCGGGACCATCGAGCTGCCGCTCCATCAGGCGATCCATCAGATGGATCAGCGTCACATCTGCGCCGGCCTTGGCGAGGCCATAAGCGGCCTCGAGCCCCAGAAGTCCGCCACCGACAACCACGACACGCTTCTTCTGCCCGGCCAGTTCGATCAGGCGATCGACATCGTGGCTGTCGCGGAAGACATGAACGCCTTTGAGATCACCACCCGGCACCGGCAACCGAAGTGCCGATGAGCCGGTCGCAAACACCAGCTTGGAGAATCCGACGCGCTTGCCCGTGGACGTCGTCACTTCGCGTGCAGCGAGATCGACCGACATCGCCCGCGCACCATATTTCAGCGTGACACCGCGATCGCGCCACCATGCGGCCGGCTTGAGCTCGATTTCCTGCGACGTCGCCTCGCCCGCCAGAACCGAGGACAGCAACACGCGGTTGTAGGCCAGCCGGGGCTCGTCGCCGATCACGGCGATGGCGTAGCGGCCGAGCGAGGTTTCCGCGAGTTCGTCCACAAGGCGGGCCGCCGCCATGCCGTTTCCGATGATGACCAGCGGTTCGCTCACGTGTCGTCCTTACTCCGCAGCCTGCGCCGGGCCATAAGCCTCGGCGATCATGAAATGCGACAGCGTGCCATAGGCGGTGTCCCAGGCATCGGCGAGTTCGGGCGTCCATGCGTCGCCAAGGCCCTTCTCCAGCGTCCACAACAGCGCCGCACCCACCGGCGTGTAGTGCTCCGCCTTCACGCCATAATCGACATGCTTCCTGGCAAGGGTGCTCGCCGCCGGCAGGACGGTCTCGAGCCTGGTCAATCCGGTCACCACGACACCCAGCGTCGCCATCAGCTTGCGTCCCTGCTCCTTGATGTCACCGCGAAACATCGGCTTCACCTCGGGCGCGATCTCGAACAGCCGACCGTAGAAGAGATCGGCTGCCACATCAGCGATCGGCACGACTTTCTTGAAACTATCCTGCACGAGCGAAATCTGATCCGGTGTCATGACATTCCCCCTTGGCTGGCGCTGGCTGACGTGAGGCAATCGAGACGATGGATGCGGGCGTCAGCGCGATGATCGCGCCAACGCAAGTCGCAAGATCAAGCCGCTTCCACGAACTTGTGGCGCTCGTACAAAAACTCCAGCACGCGCTTGCGACACTTGAGATAGACGGGATCGCTCGCCAGCTCGATGCGTTTGCGCGGGCGGCTGAGCGGCACGTCGAGCACTTCGCCGATCGTGGCGCTCGGTCCATTGGTCATCATCACGATGCGGTCCGACAGCAGCACGGCTTCGTCCACGTCATGGGTGATCATGACGATGGTATTGCCGAGCTTCTGATGCAGCGCCATCACGGAATCCTGCAGATGCGCGCGAGTGAGCGCATCGAGCGCACCAAAGGGCTCGTCGAGCAGCAGCACTTTCGGCTCCATGGCCAGTGCGCGGGCAATGCCGACGCGCTGCTTCATGCCGCCGGAGATTTCCGAGGGACGCTTGTCCTTGGCATGGGTCATCTGCACGAGATTGAGATTATGCAGGGTCCATTCGTCGCGCTCGGCGCGGCTCTTGGTCTTGGCGAACACCTTGTCCACGCCGAGACGGACGTTCTGATAGACCGTCAGCCAGGGCAGCAGGCTGTGGTTCTGGAACACCACGGCACGATCGGGACCGGGCGAGTTGACCTCACGGCCTTCCAGCAGCACGCCACCATTCGTCGCACGCGTCAGGCCGGCGATGATGTTGAGCATCGTCGACTTGCCGCAGCCGGAATGGCCGATGATCGAGACATACTCACCCTTGCCGAGCGTGAGGTTGATGTCCTTCAGCACTTCGGACGACACCTTGCCGCGGGTAAATACCTTGTCGATATGGTCGAGTTTTACATAAGGCGTCATGACAGTTTCCTTAAGCAACCGAGGTGCCGTGGGTGACGAGCTTGCCGAGGCCGGCAATCAGGCGGTCGAGCACGAAGCCGACGATGCCGACATAGAACAGCGCCAAGATGATCTCGCTGATATGCGATGAATTCCACGCATCCCAGATGAAGAAGCCGATGCCGACGCCGCCGATCAGCATTTCCGCCGCAATGATGGCGAGCCAGGACAGGCCGATGCCGATGCGCAGGCCGGTAAAGATGTAGGGCGCGGCCGCCGGCAGCATCACCTTGCCGAAGAATTCGAGCGGGTTGAGCTGCACCACGGCGGCGACATTCCGATAGTCTTGCGGGATGTTGCGGATGCCGACGGCGGTGTTGATGATGATCGGCCAGATCGAGGTGATGAAGATCACGAAGATTGCCGAAGGCTGGCCGTCGCGGAAGGCGGCGAGTGCAAGCGGCAGCCAGGCCAGCGGCGGGATCGTGCGCAGCACCTGGAAGATCGGATCGAGGCCGCGCATGGCCCAGACCGACTGGCCGACCAGCGTGCCGAGCCCGATCCCCACCACGGCGGCCAGCGCGTAACCATAGGCGACGCGCCAGAGGCTCGCCGACAGATGCCAGAACAGGCCCTTGTCGAGGCCGCCATTGTCGAAGAACGGATCGAAGATCAGTTCTTTCGTGTCCTTGTAGACCTTCGACGGCGGCGGCAAGGTCGAGCCGGCGCGGCTGCACAACAGCTCCCACATCACGCCGAGGATGATGACGACGATCAGCGGCGGGATCACCCGCGCCGCCGCCTCTCGCGCCATCTTCGTATATTTCTCCGCCTTCGGCGGAGACTTCGGAGCCAGTGCGACGACATCCGCCGGCGCTTTCGCGATCGGCGTCGCGGGCTCTGTCCTGAGGGCTTGCACGTTCATCGCACGGGTCTCCGTCATGTTGCTGCCTGCGCGCCGATCAGACTTCGACGCGCTTGATGGTGAGCGACTTCAGGTAAGCCGCCGGATCGGCCGGATCGAACACCTTGCCATCGAAGAAGGTCTCCTTGCCGCGCGAGGTCGAGGTCGGCACCGCCGCGCCGAGCTCCTTGGCGGCGTCCTTCCAGAGGTCTTCGCGATTGACCTTGGCGATCAGCGCCTTGGAGTCGAAGCCCGGTTCGTATTTGCCCCAGCGGATGTCCTCGGTCATGAACCAGAGGTCATGGCTCTGATAGGGATAGGAGGCGAAGTCGTCCCAGAACTTCATGATATGCGGCGAGTTCTCGACCACGCGGCCGGTGCCGTAGTCGAACTTGCCCTTCACGCGATCGGTGACGTCGTCGACCGGGCAGTTGATCCACTGGCGCTTGGCATTGATGGCGGCGAGCTCATCACGGTTCTCCGCCTTCTCGCACCACTGCTGCGCTTCCATCACCGCCATCAGCAGCGCCTTCGCAGCCTTCGGATTCTTGTCGACCCAGGCGGCGCGCATGCCGAGCGACTTCTCCGGATGCTTGTTCCAGAGCTCGCCGGTGGTCAGCGCCGTGTAGCCGATGTTCTGGTGGATGAGCTGCAGATTCCACGGCTCGCAGACGCAGAAGCAATCCATCGTGCCAACCTTCATGTTGGCGACCATCTGCGGCGGCGGCACAACGATGGTCTCGATGTCCTTGTCGGGATCGATGCCACCGGCCGCGAGCCAGTAGCGGATCCAGAGGTCATGCGTGCCACCCGGGAAGGTCATCGCCGCCTTCACCGATTTGCCGCTCGCCTTCTTCTTCTCGAACGCGGCCTTCAGCGGCACGGTGTCGAGACCGACCTTGAGATCCTTGTACTCATTGCCGACCGAGATGCTCTGGCCGTTCAGATTGAGGCGCGCCATGATGTACATCGGCGTCGGCACATTGTTCTGCGTCACCTTGCCGGCCGAAATCAGATACGGCATCGGCGTCAGGATATGCGCGCCATCGATGCCATTGCCCTCGGAGCCGAGCACGAGATTGTCGCGCGTGGTGCCCCACGACGCCTGCTTGAGGACTTCCGTTTCCGGCAGGCCGTATTTCGCGAAGATGCCCTTCTCCTTGGCAACAAAGAGCGGCGCAGCATCTGTGAGCGCGATGAAGCCGAGCTTGGCACCCTTCACCTCGGGCCCTGCGCCCTGCGCGAAAGCGCCGGCGGGAAAATTGAGCTTGGCAGCGGCCAGCAAGGCGGCCGTGCCTGCGCCGGCCTTGAGGAGCTGGCGGCGGCTGATCTTGCGGCCCGGCTTAGTCTCTGACTTCGTCATCGGATGATGTCGTCCTTTCGCGCCCTGCTACGGCCGGCACCATCATCCACGCGCGCAAGGCGACGCGGCTGGAGGAAGCCTCCAGGATGGCAGTGCTGGCTGGTGATGGAATGTGACGGCTACAATGGCGTCGCTAAGAACTATTCAAATCGCGTGCCAAGCATGCGCGGCGGCAAAATCTTCGTATTTGCATGCGCTTAGCTGCGGGTGTGCGCGACTGGCCACTGGCGTGTCCGCTGCGAAACATCGCGCTCCGCTCAAATATTGTGCGACGCACACAAATTAGGCGCAGGCCGCCAAGGTGTGATCATACAGCCTCACGCCAGCTGGAATGGGGACGATGCATCATCGGTCATGGACAGCGGCGGCTCCGCCTCGCTTAATCCATGGCCCCTGCCCTGCCATGCGAGTGCCTGCCGATGTCATCCAGCCTCACCGCACCGACCATCTCCCCTGAACAGGCCGGCATGTCCGCCGCAGCGCTCACGCGGATCGAGCGCCATCTCCAGACCCGCTATCTCGACAGCGGCCGCTTTCCGGGCGCGCAGCTCCTCGTCTATCGCCGCGGCGGCATCGTGCATCACAGCGTCCATGGCTTTGCCGATGTGGAGCGCAAGGCTTCGGTGAAATCCGACACCATCTTTCGCATCTATTCGATGACCAAGCCGATCACGTCGGTCGCATTCATGATGCTGGTGGAAGAAGGCCGCGTCGCGCTCGATGAGCCCGTGCACAAATACATTCCGGAATGGAGCCAGCTCGGCGTCTATCAGGCTGGCATCGCACCGCTGTTTCTGACCCGCCCGCCTGCGCGACCGATGCAGATCGTCGACCTGCTGCGCCACACCTCCGGCCTCACCTACGGCTTCCAGAACCGCACCAATGTGGACGCCGCCTATCGCGCCCAGAAGATCGGCGAGATCGAGAAGGCCGGCACCATGGCGACCATGATCGCCGATCTCGCAAAGATCCCGCTCGAATTCTCGCCGGGCGACGCGTGGAATTATTCGGTCGCCACCGATGTGGTCGGCTATCTCGTGGAGAAGATCAGCGGCCAGCCGTTCGAGCAATTCCTGCAACAGCGCATCTTCGATCCGCTCGGCATGAAGGACACCGGCTTTCATGTACCCGCCGACAAGGCGCATCGCCTCGCCGCCTGTTACGCCGCCGACGGCAAAGGCGGCATGACATTGCAGGACGACCCCACCACGAGTTCGTTCCTGACATCGCCCTCCTTCATCTCCGGTGGCGGCGGGCTGTGCTCGACGGCTGCGGACTATCTCACCTTCTGTCGCGCGCTGCTGAATGGCGGCACGCTCGGCGACGTCCGGCTGCTGTCGCCAAAAACCATCGCGCTGATGGCGGCCAATCATCTGCCGGGCGGCCGCGATCTCACCGAGATGTCGAAGTCGCTGTTCAGCGAAGCGAGCTATGCCGGTGTCGGTTTCGGCCTCGGCTTCTCCGTGACCATGGACCCCGCAAAGACCCTCATTCCCGGCACCGCCGGTGAATATGCGTGGGGCGGCGCGGCGAGCACTGCATTCTGGATCGATCCGCGCGAGCAGCTGATTGCGATCTTCATGACGCAATTGTTGCCGTCGAGCGCCTATCCTGTTCGCTGCGAACTGCGCACGATGGTCTACTCGGCCTTCAACGACAGCAATGTCGAGCAACGACCGCGCTGATCAATATTGATCAACCCCGTGAGGAAGTTCGACGAGAAAATGCATGCACCGAATCGCGGCGATTTCCCTTTCTTGAGAATCGAAAGTGAAACTTCCGGTGCGCCTCATCCGTAAAGACAACTGCGCACGTAATTGTGATGGGACAGCACGATGGAGCCGACAGGAGTGAAATGTGAAAATTCCGCAGGAATCTCGTGAAATCTTGCATGCCAGTCGGAACATGCGAACCAGTGTCAGTTATCGCGCGTGCGTGTGGCAATTCGCGTGTGTATAGCTTGGTCTCCAACCTCTACTTTCGGTTCCCGCCCAGTGACGGGGCGGCTAGATGGAGAGATGGTCGTTCTATTGCGGGCATCACGTCACAGGCGAACAGCAATTGAATACCGTAGCGGAGGTATTACCGTTCCGTCGGAATGACCCTAACGAGAATGTTTTGATGAATTCGCGTAACGCGACGATTTCAACCATTCCGATTGTCATCACGATGTGTATAAAGAAGAAGATGCCTTTGGATGATAGCTTTTAAGGCTTTCGAGCTGAAAGGCTGAAATCAAAAAAATTAAAACCACAATCTCCCTTATCAAACGAAACTGAATGGTGACGAATGAAGCAACGTAGCGCCGGCAAGTCCGACATCGAGTTGGGCAAGCGAATCCGTCTTCGTCGTGTCGAGCAGAAGATCTCGCAGGCGGATTTGGGCGAGAAACTGGGTGTCAGTTTCCAGCAGGTTCAGAAGTACGAGAAGGGCGTGAACCGCGTGGGCGCCGCGCGCCTGCAGCAGATCGCCACCGCACTCGACGTGCCCGTGACGTTCTTCTACGACGGCGACGGCAAGAGCCGCGAAGTGGAAAGCCTGCTGTTCCTCGACAGCGCCTTCAGCCTTCGCCTTCTGCGCGCCTACAGCCGCATCAAGAGCCAGACCGTGCAGCGCCAGATGGTCGTGCTGATGGAATCGATCGCGGACGAAGACGACAAGTAAGCATTCGCGCAGCCGGAGCATCCGGTCGCAGGAAGCAAAAATCTCGCCGTCTGCACGGCGAGATTTTTTTATGTCTGGATATCTAAGGCGGAAAAAGCGCGAGCGTCTTTACCTACCCTGCAGGCCTGCGATCACGCCGGCGTCAGGATCGCGCGGCCGACGAGCTTGCCGTCCTTCAGATCATTGAGCGCCGCATTGGCCTTTGCGAACGGCATCGGCGTCGTCGGGATCGGCGCGACCTTCTGGGTGCGTACCAGCTCCAGCAGCTCCTTGGTCTCCTTGAGATTGCCGACATAGCTGCCCTGGATGGTCAGCGCCTTCATGGCGATCAGCGGCAGAGCCCAGGTGGCGCCGCCACCGAACAGGCCGACCATGATCAGGCTGCCGCCCTTCGACAGCGCATCGAAGCCGAGCTGCGTGGTCTGCGCATTGCCGACCAGATCGATCACCGACAGGATCGGACCACCCGCCGCCTTTGTGAGCTGCGCCAGCGCGTCCGGCGCATTGCCGTCCACCGCGGCGAGCGCACCAGCCTCGAGGGCGGCCTTGCGCTTGTTGGCATCGATATCGACGACGATGGCGCCCTTGCCGCCCATGGCCTTGAGCAGGCTCAGCGCCATCAGGCCGAGACCGCCGGCGCCGAAGATCACGATGGGATTGCCGAGATCCTTCTCGACCTTCTTCAGCGCACTATAGGTGGTGACGCCCGAACAGGCATAGGGCGCGGCGAGCACGGGATCCATGCCCTTCAGATCGATCAGATATTTCGGATGCGGCACCAGCATGTAGTCGGAATAGCCGCCGTCGCAATGCACGCCGAGGCAGCGCGGCTGCAGGCAGAGATTCTCCTCGTCATCGAGACAGACCGCGCATTTGCCGCAGCCGATCCACGGATAGGCCAGCGCCACGTCGCCCACCTTGACGCCATCCTTCGGCGCGTCCGGACCGAACGAGACCACTTCGCCGACGGTCTCATGCCCCATCGTGTGCGGCAGATTGATGCCGCGCTCCTTCAGCGACAGGCGCTTGCGGCCATGGCCGAGCTCATAGCCGCCTTCCCAGATATGCAGGTCGCTGTGGCACACGCCCGCGGCCTTGACGCGGACCAGCACCTGCGTGCCGGTCGGCTGCGGCGTATCCTGATCTACTTCGCCAAGCGGCTCGTTGAATTCGATGACCTTGAAGCTCTTCATTTGTTCTCTCCCGGTTGAAGTTTGTAAGTTCGTTGTTGCCGTAGATCGTAGGATGGGTTGAACGCAGGCGCAAAGCGCCGGAGTGATACCCATCGCCACATGCTGCGGCGGCTGTTGTGATGGGTATCGCTTCGCTCAACCCATCCTACGGCCGGAGTGTTATGCCGCCGCCTTCCCGCTGCGGATCGCCTCCCACACCTTGATCGGCGACAGCGGCGTATTCATCTGCGTGACGCCATAAGGCGCCAGCGCGTCGAGCACGCCATTGACGACGCAAGGCGGGCCGCCGATGGCACCGGACTCGCCACAGCCCTTGGCGCCGATCGGATTGGTCACGCACGGGGCCGAGCCGTCCAGCGTGACATTCAACAGCGGCATGTCCGTGGCGCGCGGGATGCAGTAATCCTGATAGGTCGCGGTGATGAGCTGGCCATCCTCGTCGTAATGGACATTCTCGAACAGCGCCTGGCCGATGCCCTGCGCAACGCCGCCATGGATCTGCCCTTCGACCAGCATCGGATTCACGGCCACGCCGACATCGTCCACCGTGGTGTAGCGCACGACATTGGTGATGCCGGTTTCCGGATCGATCTCGACCTCGCAGATATGCGTGCCATTCGGCCAGCTCGGCGCATCGACCTCACCGGTGGAATCCACGCTGAGCCCCGCGCCGCCTTCGGCCTTGGCGATCTCGAACAGGCTGACGCGCTTGTCGGTGCCGACCACCGTGAGGAAGCCATCGACATATTCGATGTCCTCGACGGCGGCTTCCATCATGTTCGACGCCTTTTCGCGCGCCTTCTTGATGAGATCCTGGGTCGAGACGACGGCGGCGGTGCCGCCGACGAACAGCGAGCGCGAGCCCACGCTGCCGAAGCCGAGTGCGGTATCAGTGTCGCCCTGCATCACGTCGATCTGGTTGATGTCGATGCCGAGCGAGGTCGCGACCATCTGCGAATAGGCGGTCTGCAGTCCCTGCCCCATGGCCATGGTGCCTGAATAGAGAATGACACGGCCATTCGCCGTCGCCGTCAGCGTCACCTTCTCGGTGTGGTTACGGCCGCCGGTCCATTCGATGTAGCTTGTCAGACCACGGCCATAGAGCATGCCGCGCTTTTTCGCTTCCTTCTTGCGCGCCGCAAAGCCGTCCCAATCCGAAAGCTCCGACGCGCGCTCCAGCATATGCGCGAAGGCGCCGCTGTCATACACCTGCCCGACCGCGTTCTTGTACGGAAACTGCGTCGGCTTGATGTAGTTGACCTTGCGGATGTTGCGCGGATCCATGCCGATCTGGCGCGCGGCGGCATCGAGCAGCCGCTCCATGATGAACACCGCCTCCGGACGACCCGCGCCGCGATAGGCGCCGACCGGCGCCGTGTTGGTCATGACAGCCTTGATCTCGTAATGCACGTCCGGCACGTCATAGACGCTGGTCTGCACGAACGGCCCGAGCACCAGCGGAATGATCACGCCGGTGCCGGAGAGATACGCGCCAGTGCCGCCGAGCGACTTCACGCGATAGGCCTGGATGCGGCCCTTGGCATCGAGCGCAAGCTCGGCAGTGGATGTCAGGTCGCGGCCATGGGTGCCGCCGACGAAATCGTCGGTGCGATCGCCGCGCCAGCGGATCTTCTTGCCGAGCTTCACCGCCGCATAGGCGACGATGCCGTCTTCCGGATACAGGCTGGTCTTCTGGCCGAAGCCGCCGCCGATATCGCCGACCACGAGACGGATCGACTCCTTCGGCCGCTTCAGGATCGCATCTGCGATGATGTCGCGCGTCGCCATTGGCGTCTGCGACTGCACATAGACGGTGAGCCGGCCGGTCTTCTTGTCCACTTCCGCAATCGTGCTGCGCGGCTCCATTGCGGATGGCACCAGACGCTGGCTGACGATATCGAGCGACACCGTATGCTTCGCGCTGGCAAAGATCGCCTCGATCTTGGCCGCATCGCCATAGCTCATCGACGCCGCGATATTGTCGGGGGCCGCATCCCATACGGCTGGCGCGCCTTCGCTGATCGCCGCCTGCGGATCGACCACCGCCGGCAATACATCGTATTCCACATCGACCGCTTCGGCCGCGAGCTGCGCGGCCTGGCGCGATGTCGCGATCACGGCGGCAACGCCTTCGCCGGCATAGCGCACGGCTTCATGCGCCAACAGCCGTCGCGGCGGGAATTTCATCTCGGAGCCATCGGGACGCTTGAAGATGTTCAGCGTCGGCAGCGTGCCGACATCATCGGCCACGAGATCGGCGCCGGTGATGATCGCATGCACGCCCGGCATCGCCTTGGCCGCTTCGACGTCCACCGACACGATCCGCGCATGCGCATGCGGCGAGCGCAGCACATGCAGCCACAGCGCGCCGTCTTCCGGCTTGTCGTCGATGAAATGGCCCTGCCCGGTGAGGAGACGCTGATCTTCGAGGCGCTTGGGAGACAGTCCCGCACCGAAGCGCAGGTTGGCAGGCAGGATATTCATCAGACGTCCTTGGGTGGGCCGTTCGGCGAGTGGGCCGAACCTTGCCCGAAAAACCCATCCACGCCAACCGCGCTGCGGCAGGCCAGAACGGCCGGATTTGCATGGTGAATAATATAACACTCGACCGTAGGGCGGATGAGCGAAGCGTAATCCGCCGCGGAGTCTCACCATTGAAGGCGGCCGGCGGATTACGGCTGCGCCTAATCCGCCCTACGATTCAGTGACTCACGCCATCTCTTCCAGCACCCGCGCGATCACCTTGCGCTCATCCGCGGTCAATGCCGGCTGCGGCGGTACGGGGTCGCCCACGTCGTAGCCCTGTATCACGAGCCCGGCCTTGATGCAGGCAGCGAGATTGTAGCGTGCAAAGGCCTCGTTGATCCCCCACAGCTTCCGCTGCAGCACCATCGCCTCGTCCCAGCGCTGCGCCTTGCACAGGTCATAAAGCCGCACGCTCTGCTTCGGCACCACGCAGGCCGGCCCGGCCATCCAGCCGACGCCGCCGATCAGCATCACTGCAGCCGGAATATGTGCAGAAGCGGCAAACACGTTGAGCTTGTCACCGCAACGGTTCATGATCGACAGCAGCCGCCCCGTATTGTTCGAGGCATCCTTGATCGCGATGATGCGCGGATGCTCGGCCAGCCGCGCCACCACATCCAGTGTCAGGTCCGAGCGCTGGAATTGCGGATTGGTGTAGATCACCACCGGAATGTCCACCGCATCGGCAATGGCGCGGAAATAGGATTCGATCTGCGCATCCTTGAGCGGAAAATACGCTTCGAGGATCGCGAGAATGCCGTTGGCACCGAGCTTCTGATACGACTTCGCCTGCGCCACCGCATCCGCCGTCGAGGTGGAGGCGACACCGGCGACCACGGGCACGCGGCCCTGCGCGGCGGCGATGGTGGTCTGCACCACAGAACGGCGCTGCTCGCGGTTCAGATAGGCGAATTCCCCGGTGGAGCCGAGCGGCGTCAGCCCATGCACGCCCGAGGTGATGAGATCATCGCACAGCCGCCCCAGCACATCGATACGGATCCGGCCGTCGGGATCGGTGGGCGATACGAGATAGGGAAACACGCCGTGAAAATCGGCCATGCGATTATTCTTTCGGTTTGAAATGCTCGATCACACGCAGCAAAACGCGCGCGCTCGCATCGACATCCGCCTCATCCACATGCTCCGCCGGATGATGGCTGATGCCGCCACGACAGCGCACGAATAGCATCGCGATGTCGGCGATGTCGATCATCGCCATGCCGTCATGGCCGGCACCACTCGGCAATGTGAATACGCGATGCCCCTCCGCGGCGATGGCGTCACCAATCTGGTCCTGCAGCCAGGGCGCACATGGCGCCGTGCGGTTTTCATGCGTGACGTCGATCTGCAGCGCCAGCCCGCGCCGCGCCGCGATCGCCTCGACAGTACGGCGAATTTCGGCGACAGCGCCGATGCGATGGTCATCGGTCGGCGCACGGATATCGAGCGTGAAGGATGTCAGCCCCGGGATCACATTGCCCGCGCCCGGCGCCGCATGGATCACACCGACCGTGCCGACGAGGCCGCCTTGATCCGCACGGCACAGCGTCTCCACCGCAACGATACATTCCGCGGCACCGGCCAGCGCGTCGCGCCGCAGCGCCATCGGCACCGTGCCGGCATGGCCGGCCATGCCGCGCAATTCGACGGCAAGGCGCGTCGCACCGGCAATCGCCGTGACCACACCGACCGGCAGTGCCTCGGCTTCAAGCACCGGACCCTGCTCGATATGCAGTTCGAGATAGGCCAGCACATCGCTCGCCTTGCGCGCCGCGTTGCTGAGGCGAGCGGGATCGAGTCCGAAACCCACCATGGCGTCACGCATGCTGACGCCATCCTTGTCGCGGCTCGCCAGGGCTGTCTCGACAAAGGTCCCAGCCACCGCTCGGCTGCCGAGCAGCGTCGAGGCGAAACGCGTCCCTTCTTCATCCGCAAAGGCCACGATCTCCACGACGAATGGCAGGCGCACGCTGCGCCGATGGAGATCGCCGACACAGGCGATGGCCGCGACGATGCCAAGCGGCCCGTCCCATTTGCCGGCATCGCGCACGGTGTCGTAATGCGAGCCCAGCATCAGGCATGGCAGGCCGGGCACCGTACCTTCATAGCGACCGCAGACATTGCCGATCGCATCCATATGCGCCGACATGCCGGCCTCGCGCATCCACGCCATCAGAAGATCGGCAGCAGCGCGAAGCTCCTTCGACAGAAACACGCGCGTGAGATTGTCCGGCGCTTCTGAGATGGCAGCCAGCTCGTCGACGCGCTGGACGATTTCGGCGCTGAGCGATGGTCGAATCTCGGTCACGAACTCCGCCCCACCGTGCATTCGATCTGTCCGTGCGGCTCTTCGGTCGGCAAGAACACATCGTTGTTGTTGTCGAGGCCGAAGCCGGAGAGATTCATCAGGATGAAATGCAGGTTCGGACAGGCCATGCTGATCTCTGATATCTCCGGTACTGCAGCCAGTGCTTTTTCGCCCATGCGATACAAGCTGTTCTGCACGCTCGGACTATAGGTCGTCGCGAACTCTTTCAACAGGACTTCGAGAATCTTGGCGTTGGTCGCCTTGTAATCCGCAGGTGTCCCCGACCATGTCCAAGACGCCACCATGGATGTTGCCGCAATGCGGTCATTGGTCGGCTGAATGGTGGAGTATTTATCGGTGTAATAATTCTCCCACCCCGACTGGGTGGATTTCATAAACACGAAATTGTCGAGCCCCGAGCTCATGGTCACGCCATCGCGTGTCGCATGCAGCTCGACAAACGGCTTGCCGTTGTCATCGCGCACAAAGCTGTGCGGATGCGGCGCGCCATCGATCACCAGCCGGGCCCATTTGGTCTCATGGGCCGTGATCGTCACCGAGACCGCCTGCGGATAGAGATCGAGATAGCGCTGCGCCAGCACCTGGCAGAAGGGTTCGGTCTGCAGCGCCGTGTTTTCCCGCGCCGTCACATTGACGATGTTCTTGATCGTATCGGTGGAGGTCGAGGTTGAATTGTCCGCGTCCGTATAGGCGCGGCCGAAATCGCCCTCCAGCATGACCTTCAGGCTGAGCTGGCTGACATCCTGCTTGTCGCCGTCGCGATGGACGCGCATGATCCGGACCCGGCCTTTTCCGTAGCGGTTCTTGATGAGCGGCATGCGCGACCTCCGACTGTTGCAGACGGCGACCCGGAACGTCCGGCCGCCGCAGATACCGGCCTGCTATTTCCAGCAACCTTCGTGCCGTGGGTCAACAGGCTTCCCGCGTGCCGGCCCGCTCTGGCACGCGCCTTGTATCTGATGAGCATAATGCCATCGCATTTCATCACGTGAGCAAGGGGGATCCATCGATGACTGCCGCTGTCCATCCCGTCGACGAAGTCCTGCCGGCCCCGCGCCTGATCGCGCTTGGCCTGCAGCATGTGCTGGTGATGTATGCCGGCGCTGTCGCCGTTCCGCTCATTATCGGCCGTGCCCTCAAACTGCCGCCGCAGGACGTCGCCTATCTCATTTCCGCCGATCTGTTCGCCTGCGGGGTCGTTACGCTGGTCCAATGTCTCGGCTTTCCCGGTGTCGGCATCCGCCTGCCGGTGATGATGGGTGTCACCTTCGCCTCTGTCGGCCCCATGCTCTCCATGGCTGCTTCGCCCGAGATCGGCCTGCTCGGCATCTATGGATCGGTCATTGCTGCCGGAATCTTCGGCATCATTGTCGCGCCTTTCATCAGCCGGCTGCTGCCGCTGTTTCCGCCCGTCGTCACGGGCACCATCATCATGGTCATCGGCATCTCCCTGATGCGCGTCGGCATCAACTGGGCAGGTGGCGGACTACCGACGCTGACAAAAGTCGTCGATGGCGTTCCTGGCTCCTTCCCCAATCCAGCCTACGGGCAATTGCAGGGGTTGGGCATCGCGCTGTTCGTGCTGCTGGTCATCCTCGCGCTGATCAAATGGGGGAAAGGCTTCATCGCCAATGTCTCGGTGCTGCTCGGCATCATTGCCGGCGCCGTGCTTGCTAGTGCCCTTGGTGTGATGCATTTCGACAAGGTCGCGGCGGCGCCGTGGGCCGATATTGTGATCCCGTTTCATTTCGGCATGCCGCAATTCCATCTCATCCCCATTGTCACGATGTGTATCGTGATGGTGGTGGTCATGATCGAGTCGCTCGGCATGTTCCTCGCGCTCGGCGAACTCACCGGCAAGAACGTGGACCGCGACGATCTCATCCGCGGTCTGCGCGCCGATGGCGTCGGCACGCTGATCGGCGGCATCTTCAACACTTTTCCCTACACGTCCTTTTCGCAGAATGTGGGCCTGGTCGGCGTCACCGGCGTGCGCTCACGCTGGGTGACGGTCGCGGGCGGCGCTATCATGGTGCTGCTCGGCCTGCTGCCGAAGATGGCAGCGCTGGTGGAAGCCGTGCCGCTGGTCGTGCTTGGTGGCGCCGGTCTCGTGATGTTCGGCATGGTGGCCGCCACCGGCGCGCGCATTCTCACGGCGGTGGATTTCAAGTCCAACACCTACAATCTCTTCATCGTCGCGATTTCGGTCGGTTTCGGCATGATCCCGCTGGTGGCGCCGAATTTCTTCAAGGCGCTGCCGCATGACCTGCATCCGCTGCTGGAGTCAGGCATTCTGCTTTCGGCAGTGGTGGCGGTGGTGCTGAATGCGTTTTTCAACGGGCTAGGCAGTGCGGAAAGTGCGAAGGCGGAAGCAGCAGCGGCGGCTGCCACAGCGACGCATTGAGGATCGCCGCCCTCTTTTTACCCTCCCCTGGAGGGGAGGGTAAAAAATTCAACTCCCCCGATACGTCCCGTAACTCCATGGCGTCACCAGCAGCGGCACGTGGAGATGCCCTTCCGGCTCATAGACCGAAAACCTCAGCGGGATCTCATCGAGAAATGGCGGGTCCGATAGCGACACGCCACGCGCCGCAAAATACGCGCCGACCTTGAACGTCAGCTCGTAACGCCCGATCGGCACCGGCCGCCCGCCGATCAGCGGCACGTCGGTGCGACCATCATGATTGGTCAGCGTGCGCGCGACCACCCGGCTGGTGCCGAGCTTCGATAATTCCACCAGCTCGACTTCGATTCCCGCCGCCGGACGGCCGCCATGGGTATCGAGCACATGCGTCGACAGCCGCCCATGCACCTTCAGCGGATTGTCGCCCTTCACCAGCAGATCGGTGCGCAAGGCGGCGATCTTGCAGATTTCGGCAATCGATGCTGCGACCTCTGCACCAGCATCATTGGGCAGCCGCTGCGCAAAATTCGCGAGGATGGAATCCTTCGTGTGCCTTCGCACGCAGACGATATAGGGAAAGCCGAACTTGTCGCGATAGGCAGTGTTCGCCTGTTCGAACGCGTCATACTCGGCCTCCGACAAACGATCGAGCCCGACGCTGTTCTGTTCGGCATTGGATTCCGCCGTGAGCAGATCACCACGCTGGGTCTTGTCGGCGAGATCGGGATGCGCCTTGATCAAAGCCAGACGCTGGCCTGGTTCGGCGTCCTCGACCACCTTGCGCATCACCGCAAACAATTCGCTAACGCCGGCGAACGGGCGCCGGTCCGCTGCGGCCTCCGCGATCCATGGGGAATACTCGAAGATGTTGGCGAGGGCCGCGACGAAGTCCGCCTTGCTGCATGAATTGAGGTGAGCGAGCGTCGTCTCGGTCATGCGTGGCCCCTATCCGATCGCGCGGGCGTCTACCGCGAGATGTTTCAAATTTGCGTGCCAGTGTTCGGCAATCTGCAGCCGGGTCGGCACCCACACTTTGTCGTGGCTCTTGATATAGTCAAGAAACCGCATCAGCGACGCCGCACGACCGGGCCGCCCGACGAGACGGCAATGCAATCCCACCGTCATCATCTTCGGCGACGTCGCGCCCTCCGCATAGAGCACGTCGAACGAATCCTTCAGATAGGAAAAGAACTGCTCGCCGGTGCTGAATCCCTGCGGATTGGTGAAGCGCATGTCGTTGGCGTCGAGCGTATAGGGAATGACGAGCTGCGGCTCATGCGGCCCCTTGATCCAGTAGGGCAAATCATCGGCATAGGAGTCGCTGAGATATTTGAAGCCGCCGGCTTCCATCAGGAGCCGCAGCGTATTGATGGAACTGCGGCCGGTGTACCAGCCGGTCGGCCGCGATCCCGTGGCCTCGATATGCACGCGGATCGCCTCAGCGATCTCATGACGCTCCTCCGGCTCAGACATATCCTTATGCTCGATCCACTTCAGACTATGGCTGGCGATATCCCATTTCGCCTCCAGCATGGCGGCCACGATCTCGGGATTACGCTGAAGCGCGGTCGCTACGCCGAACACCGTGGTCGGCAATCCGCGTTCGCTGAACATGCGGAACAGCCGCCAGAAACCGGCGCGCGAGCCATATTCGAACATCGATTCGATATTGGCATGGCGCTGTCCCGGCCATGGCTGCGCGCCCAGCACATCGGACAGGAACGCCTCCGAGGCGCGGTCACCATGCAGGATGTTGTTTTCGCCGCCTTCCTCGAAATTGACGACGAACTGCACGGCCACGCGTGCGCCGCCCGGCCATTTCGGATCGGGCGGCGTGCGGCCATAGCCGCGCAAATCGCGCGGATAATCGCTCATCAGTCCACCAGCTCGATGCGTACCTTCTGCGCGCCCTTCCACAGCACCGTCTTGCCCATCTCCTTCAGCTTGTCGAGATTCGACGTGATGGTGATGAAGTGATTGCCGGCGAGCTGGCCCATCTTGCTGGCGAAATGCACGCCGCTATAGGCGAGCAGGATTTCGGTCTCGCTGATGCCGCCGGGATACAGGATCATGTGACCCGGTGCCGGGAACGAGGTGTGGTTCTCGTAGGACACGCCGAAATCGAGATCACCGAGCGGCATCCACACGCCCTCGCCGCTCCAGCGCACATGGATCGCCTGGCTGTCGAACGGCATCGCCTTCTTGAAGGCGGCGACGGTCAGGGGCGCATCGGCTTCCTCGAATTTCGCATCGAAGGTGAAGTCGCCGATATGGACTTTGAGCTGGCTCATGCATGTCTCGTGGATGGGATGTGGACGAATGCGGCCAGTGTGCAGCTGGCCCGGGAAGAAGCAAGGGTGCAGACTGTCTCGTCTCTCGCTCCTCCTGTCGTTGCCCGGCTTGACCGGGCAATCCAGTAGACGCTGGCATCCCGGATCGAGCCTCTGGCCGGCATGTACTGTCATCGCCCGCTTTCGCGGGCGATGACAAACCAG
>NZ_JBIISY010000098.1:0-21477 GCF_044340795.1 Tardiphaga sp. | reverse complement strand
CAATTCCAAGGGCGTGCCGCAGCTGCTGCTCAACACCGGCGCATCGAAATGGAACGATTCGAAGAATTTCAAATGGACCATGGCGGGCCTGCCGCTCTATCCCACCGAAGCGCGCATCCTCGCCAAGCATGTCATCAGCGTGAAGCCGAATGCCAAGGTTGGCATTCTCTACCAGAACGACGACTTTGGCCGCGACTTCCTCGGACCCTTCAAGGAGGAACTGGCCAAGGCCGGCGGCACCGCAAAGGTGATCGCGGAAGTCACCTACGACCTCACCGACCCGACCATCGATTCGCAGCTGATCAATCTCGCCAAATCCGGCGCGGACGTTTTCTATAACATCACCACCGGCAAGGCGACGTCGCAGTCGATCCGCAAGGTCGCGGAACTCGGCTGGAAACCGCTGCATCTGCTGTCCGCGGGCTCGACCGGCCGCTCGATTCTCAACGCCGCCGGCATCGAGAATGCGAAGGGCATCGTTGCGATCCGCTATTCCAAGGAAGTCGGCACGCCGCAATTCGAGAAGGATCCGGAAGTGCTGGCCTTCGAGGAACTGCGCAAGAAGTACCTGCCCAATGTCGATCCCGACAACACCATCGCCTATGCCGGTTATGGCCAGGCCGTGGCCATGGGCGAAATCCTGCGTCGCTGCGGCGACGACCTCACCCGGGCCAATGTGCTGAAGCAGGCGCAGAACCTCACCGGCTTCCACTCGCCCTATATGCTGGACGGCGTCACCTACAGCTACACGCCGGACAATTACACGCCGATGAAGACGCTCTATATCTCCATCTTCAACGGCAAGGACTGGGATATTTCCGAAAAGCCGATGACGGAGTGACGGCGGTCTGGTCTCACCATGTCATGGCCGGGCTTGACCCGGCCATCCACCTTTGCGGCGATGGCGTAAAAGACGGATACGCGGGTCAAGCCCGCGTATGAGGGTTGGAGAGTTTGCTCATCCTCAATCTCGCAATGACGGCTTTGAGCACCTAGATTGAGCCGGTGCCGCCGCGTAAATCCGCCTCGAAACCCGATCTCCTGCCCGAGACCTTCACCCGCTGGTTCGCCCAGCGAGGCTGGTCGCCGCGCACGCACCAATTGGCACTGCTGGAAAAGGCGCGTGCCGATCGTTCCGCGCTGCTGATCGCACCGACCGGCGCCGGCAAGACGCTGGCGGGCTTCCTGCCCACATTAGTGGAGTTGAGCGACAAGGTATCCGCGGTCCGCTCCACGGGACGCGACCTGCAGCGAACCGGCGGCCTGCACACCCTCTACATCTCGCCGCTAAAGGCTCTCGCCGTCGATATCGCACGCAATCTCGAGACGCCAATCGCCGAGATGCAGCTTCCAATCAAGGTCGAGACGCGCACCGGCGACACACCGACGTCGCGGCGAACGCGGCAGCGGAAATATCCGCCGGACATCTTGCTGACGACGCCGGAGCAGCTTGCTCTGCTGCTCTCATCCGACGACGCGCCATTCCTGTTCTCGTCACTCAAGCGCGTCGTACTCGACGAACTGCATGCGCTGGTCACCTCGAAGCGCGGCGATCTCCTTTCGCTCGGGCTGGCGCGGCTGTGGAAGCTCGCGCCTCAAATGCGCGCGATCGGCCTTTCCGCCACCGTAGCCGAACCGGAGTCGCTCGCACGCTTCCTCGTCCCACAGCCGGTCGGCGTCAGCGTAGCCGCCGATATCGTCGTCGCCGGCGGCGCGGCGGAGCCGGTGGTCGAGATGCTCGACAGTAAGGAGCGCCTGCCCTGGGCCGGACATTCCGCCCGTCATGCGCTTGGCGAAATCTACGATCTCATCAAGGCGAACAAGACGACGCTCGTCTTCGTCAACACCCGCAGCCAGGCCGAGATGCTGTTCCAGGATCTCTGGCGCGTGAATGACGACAGCCTCGCCATTGCCTTGCATCACGGCTCCCTCGATGTCGGTCAGCGCCGCAAGGTCGAGGATGCGATGACCGCGGGAAAATTGCGCGGCGTGGTCTGTACGTCGTCGCTCGATCTCGGCATCGACTGGGGCGATGTCGATCTCGTGGTCAATGTCGGCGCGCCCAAAGGCTCGTCGCGGCTGATGCAGCGGATCGGCCGCGCCAATCATCGTCTCGATGCCGCCTCGCGCGCGGTGCTGGTGCCCGCCAATCGCTTTGAAGTGCTGGAATGCCGCGCCGCCATCGATGCGGTCGCGGAGAATGCGCAAGACACGCCGCCGCTGCGCACCGGCGCGCTCGATGTCCTCGCGCAACACGTGCTCGGCTGCGCCTGCGGCGCGCCGTTTCTCGCCGACGAGCTTTATGACGAGATTCGATCCGCAGCGCCCTATTCCGAGCTCTCGCGCATCGACTTCGACGATACCGTCGATTTCGTTGCAAGCGGCGGCTATGCGCTGAAGACCTATGAGCGTTTCGCGCGTATCAAGCAGGACAAGTCGGGCAAGTGGCGCGTCACCAATGCAAAGGTGCGCCAGATGTATCGGATGAATGTCGGCACCATTGTCGAAGAGTCCATGCTGAAGGTGCGGCTGGTGCGTGCGCGCGGCGGAGGCAAGGGATCGACCGGCGCCATCGCGCGCGGCGGACGGATGCTCGGCCAGATCGAGGAATATTTCGTCGAGAATCTCGTGCTCGGCGACACCTTTGTGTTCGGCGGCGAGGTCGTGCGCTACGAGGCGCTGGTCGAGGACCAGGTCTATGTCTCGCGCTCCAATGACTCGGACCCGAAAGTGCCGTCCTATATGGGCGGCAAGTTCCCGCTCTCCACCTATCTCGCCGAACGCGTGCGAAAACTGCTCGACAATGAGCGGGCATGGAAACTGCTGCCGGATCAGGTGCGCGAATGGCTGTCGCTACAGGCGCATGTCTCGCATGTGCCGGGCGTGCGCGAACTGGTGGTCGAGACGTTTCCCCGCGCCAACAAATTTTACCTCGTCTGCTATCCCTTCGAGGGCCGTCTCGCCCATCAGACCCTCGGCATGCTGCTCACACGCCGGCTAGAACGCGCGCGGGCGCGGCCGCTCGGCTTCGTCGCCAATGAATATGCGCTGGCGGTGTGGGGGCTCGGCGATGTCTCACATATGATCAAACAGGGGCGCCTCGATCTCGCCGCGCTGTTCGACCCCGATATGCTCGGCGACGATCTTGAAGCGTGGCTTGCGGAATCCGCACTGATGAAGCGCACCTTCCGCACCTGCGCCGTCATTTCCGGCCTGATCCACACGCGTTTCACCGATGCGGAGAAATCGCGACGGCAGGTGCTGTTCTCGACGGACCTGATCTACGACGTGCTGCGCAAACATCAGCCCGATCACCTGCTGCTCCGCGCCGCACGCGCGGATGCGGCGACTGGCCTGCTCGATCTCAGGCGGCTCAGCGACATGCTGACCCGCATCCAGGGCCGCATCGTGCATCGGGAACTCGATCGCGTCTCACCGCTGGCGGTGCCGGTGATGCTGGAGATCGGCCGCGAGCAGATTTTCGGCGAGGCCTCCGATGCGCTGCTGGCGGAAGCGGCGGAGGAACTGGTAAAGGAAGCGATGGAAACGCCGGAACCGTAGGATGGGTTGAGCGTCTTCGCGAAAACCCATCAACAGCCATCCGTGAAAATGATGGGTTTTCGCTACGCTCAACCCATCCTACAAAGAGCCATGCTCACCGAGTCGCTCCCCATCGACACGAGTTCCGTTACCATCGCCGGCGTCACGCTGGCGGCGGATCTGTCGGGCGCGCTTTATTGGGAAGAGCAGCGGTTGCTGATCGTCTCCGACCTGCATCTGGAAAAGGGCTCGAGCTACGCCATGCGCGGCGTGCTGCTGCCGCCCTATGACACCATCGCCACCCTCGGCCGCCTCGGCGCCGTGATCGCACGGCATGATCCGAAGACGGTGGTCGCCCTCGGCGACAGTTTTCACGATCGCAACGCGCATCAACGCCTGTCGGCGGCCAATCGCGACGTGCTGTCAGCGCTGCAGGCGCGGCGTGACTGGATCTGGATTTCCGGCAATCACGATCCCGACCTGCCATCCGATCTCGGCGGCACGGTCGCGGATGAACTCGCCATCGGTCCGATCACGTTCCGTCATGAGCCCACCGGGGCCGCAGGCGAGATCGCCGGCCATCTGCATCCGAAAGCGCGGATCAGCGCGCGCGGCCGCGCCATGGAGCGCCGCTGCTTCGCCACCGACGGACAACGCGCCGTGATGCCGGCCTTCGGCGCCTATACGGGCGGGCTCAGCATCCGCGATGCGGCTTTTGCAAGAATCTTCCGGACGCTCGGTTTCGTTGCCCATGTGCTCGGCGACCACCGCATGCATGCCATCGCCGCTTCGCGCTGTTGCTAATCGCGACGGAACACGATCGACGCAGCCCAGCCCGACAACAGCGCCATGATGGCGGTCATCACGCCATAGACAAAACCGTGATTGCGCGCGGCATTGGCGACGAACTGCTCGAAGCCGACCTTGACGATATCGAAGGCGGTCTCGGTCTTGGTGACGAACGCACCATCGGCGAACAGTTCGATCTCGACATCATAGGTGCCGATCGGCACTTCCGCCGGCAGCGGGATGGTGGTGCGGAACAGGGTCGGCGTGAGGAATGTCACCGCTGAGGTTTCCTCGCGATAGAGCCCATGCTCCTTGCGCAATCGCACGAAGGAGCTGCGAAACGGATCAGTGGGCACCACATCCGCGAAATCGGTGCCGATGCGCTGGGTCAGCAGCACATTGTTGATCCCCAGCTGCTGGCGCCGCTGCACCTCCACCGGCGCGATGGCATCGATCGGACGGTTCGAGAACACGGCGAGATAGGACGGCACCTGCAGGAACTCGCGCGATTCTGTGTTGACCCAGATGCCGAACCGGCGCTGCTTGCGCCAGGTGACGAGATCGGTGCGCGGACCCGACACCGTGACGACGAGATTGTAATTGCTGCGCGCCGGCGGCGTCTTGTCATCCTTCTCGACGGAGCCGAACAGCACCAGCTCCTCACCGGCATAATTCGGCGTCACCGTGACACGGTGGTTCGAGACCGAGACGATCAGCCGTTCTGCCCGCGCAGGCGCGACGGCGCTGAGCAGCAGAGCAAGGATCGCGATCAGCCACGCCCACATCATGACCCACCACCTCCGGTGAGATCGCGGATGGTGAACAGGTCATCCGGCTGGATCACCAGCTGCGCGGCGAAGCGGATGCCGACGGCAAGGATGAGCAGGCCGAGCAGCAGGCGAAGATGCTCGCCGCGGATCTTCTGTCCGGCACGGGCGCCGAACTGCGCGCCGGTAACGCCGCCGATCATCAGGATCAGCGCCAGCACGGCATCGACGAGGTGGTTGGTCACCGCATGCAGCAAGGTGGCGATCACCATGGTGACCAGCGTCAGCACCATGGAGGTGCCGATCACCGTCGAGGTCGGTATGCGCAGCCAGTAGATCAGGATCGGGATCAGGATGAAGCTGCCGCCGATGCCCATCACGGCGCCGATGAAGCCGATCAGCAGGCCGACGGCCACCACGGGGATGACCGACAGATAGATCTTCGAACGCTTGAAGCGCATCTTCAGCGGCAGGCCGTGGACCCAGCTGTGGCTGCCCGGCCGCCGGAAGGTGACCGGCGCGCCGCGCCTCAGCCGCACGAAAGCGCGCAGCCCTTCCCAGAACATCGCCCCGCCCACACCAGTGAGCAGGATCACGTAGGACAGCGCGATGGTGAGGTCGAGCTGGCCGAGATTGCGCAGCACGGTGAAGACCCAGACGCCCAGCGCCGTGCCCGCGATGCCGCCGGTCAGCAACACCGCGGCGAGCGCAGGATCGATGGCGCGGCGCCGCCAGTAGGACAGCGCGCCGGAAAAGGACGACGCAGCGATATGGCTGGCCACCGAGGCCACCGACACCGCCGGCGAGATGCCGACAAAGATCAGCAGCGGCGTCATCAGGAAGCCGCCGCCGACGCCGAACATGCCCGAGACGAACCCCACCGCGGCGCCCATCGCCAGGATGAGCAGCACGTTTACGGGAAGGTCGGCGATCGGGAGGTACAGCTGCACGCGCGTTCGCTTCGAGATTGGCGCCGCGATCTGGCCGAAACCACTCACGGCATTGTTCTTGAGGCGGCGCGGATGGGGGCCGCAATTCGTCTTAGACGATATCCTCGGGCGATGGGATCAAAGAATCCGGCGATGGCCGCATTTTCCGCCGGATCGGGGCAGCTTTCGCTGCTGTGGTAAATGGCTCATATTGAATACCTTGCGTGCAAAGCTTGGTCTCAACTCCTTTGCACGGGATCGGTGACCAGATTCATGCCCGATGCCTCGCTGCCCGTGAGCCAGCGGATCTTTTCGGTGCCCGACATCGCCTCGACGACCTGCGACGACACGCCCATCTTGGTCATGTAGCTGAGCACGAAGCCCATGGTGCGCTGCGTGGAGGCGACCGGATCCTCGCCTTGCCGCGACGAGGTGAAGCGATGCACGCCGAGCCGCGAGCCCTCGATCCCGATACGGACCTTGCCGCCGGCATAGGCCGTGACGCAAGCGCTGGCGCAGTAACCCGGCTTGATCCGGCCATCAGCATCGGCGGTGCCCACCGCGGTGGACAGCCCGCGGGCACGGATCACTTCGCCCATGATCATGGACTGGCTGAGATTGCCGCCCGGCGAGGACATCAGCACGATGTCGCCGGGCTGCAGTTTGGCCTGATCGAGCTGCTCGCGAAACCAGGTGGCGCTGGCAGCGCCGATCTTGCCGGTGATGGCCAGTGCCTTGCGGCCACGGCCGGATTTGTCGGGATCGAGATTGTCGATCACCTCGGCGCTCATGCTCGGCGAGACATAGAGATCCTTCCAGTAGGACCAGGACTCCGGCGTCGAGAGGTCCTTATAGGCGCGGATACCGAGACCGCCGAACAACAGCACCGCAAATGCGATGGTCATCAGGCTCGGCCGCCAGCGCTCCGCGGGCTCAGGCTGTGGCGAACGCGGCTGTGACCTTGGTTGCTGATGCTGCGGCGGCGGAACACGGGGGATGCTCCAGGGGCCAGCGGACGGGGCAGATGACCGCGACTGCGGATCGTCACCATGCAAAGACAAATCGAATTCCTCACGCTTCAGCATCCCCGACGCGAATGTGCATCAGGAATGTTCCCTCCTGGCGCGCGGCTGCACGCCAAGTCTGATGAAGCTTTGTTGAGGAAATAAGACCGCGGGTTCGAGCCCGCGGCCGAATAAATTGCTTCAGCGTGCAGCGCGCTTGCTGTTCGCGGCTTTGGCGGCTTGCGCCGGCGCGGAATCCCAGCCGCCGGCGGGCGTTGCCACATTGACCGCATCCTCGGGCTGGCCTTCCGGCACGAAGGTCTGGATCGCGAGCTTGGCTGCGGCCAGCGACTGCGGATCGAGGCGCTTGGCCACATCGTCGCGTTTCTTGCCGGCGTCGACGTCGCCTTGGGCGGCGGCGAGGTTGAACCACTTGAAGCTCTCGGCGAGGTTCTGGTCGACGCCGATGCCACGGGCATAGAGGATGCCGAGGTTGAACTGGCTGTCGGCCACACCGCGATCGGCAGCCTTGCGGAACCAGAGCGAGGCGCTCTTGTAATTGGCGCCGCGGGTGCCGCCATCGGCATCGAGCACGGCGAGATTGTGCATGGCCTTGGCATTGCCGCGCTCCGCCGCCTGCATGTAGTAGCGGCGTGCGACTTCCCAGTCCTTCTTGAGGCCGAGGCCCTTTTCGTACAGCGTGCCCAGACGGAACATGCCGGGCACAACGCCGGCCTGC
This sequence comes from Tardiphaga sp., assembly GCF_044340795.1. Classification (GTDB taxonomy): domain Bacteria; phylum Pseudomonadota; class Alphaproteobacteria; order Rhizobiales; family Xanthobacteraceae; genus Tardiphaga. Next base: position 13,709 of record NZ_JBIISY010000098.1, on the reverse strand, counting down.
GCCGCGCGGTCATACCACCTGGCGGCTTCTTCATAGCTCTGCGGCACGCCGCGGCCTTCGGCATAACGGATGCCGATCTCGAAGGCGGCCGTGGCGTCGCCCTTCAGCGCAGCATTGCGCAAGGCTGCGCCACCGATGCCATCGGGCAATTTCTCGCCGGCCGGAATCGTGACCGTGCCAAGCTTCTGGCCGCTCGGCGGCAGCAGCGGCGGAGCGGCCGGCATGCTCGGCTGCGGGGCGCCAATGCTGCCGGTCACATCGGGCGAGATATAGGGAACGGGCGCCGCCTGCGGCACGGCAGCCGGCTGCGGAGCGGTTTCGACCGGCGCCGGTTGCGGCGCGACCACCGACTGCTTGCCGATCGAGGGCGCAGGTGCCGGCGGCACGTCGTCTGCCTTCGGCGTATCGAGATAGAGCGGCTGCGAATGGCTGTTCGCGGCCATCGGCTGCGAACCGCTCTCGTCCAGCAGCGTCATCGCCATCTTGAACGAGCCGAGCACGATCACGACCACGCTCGCGCCGACCAGCAGCGAACGGATCTTCGAGCCAAATGTCGAGGGCCCCTTGTCGCCTTCGGCCTGCGGCGCGGGCTTGGCGCCCTTCGGCTTGTCGCCCGTTGAGGCGGCTGCCTGGGCCGCACGGCGCGCAGCAGCGATGAAGCTCGATGCGCTGGCCGGCTCCGGCGCAGCACCGGCGATCTCGCTGATCGCATCTTCCGACGCGGCGATCCGTTCCGACGGCGAAGCGCCACGGCCCTGCGGGCGGGTGCCGGGCTCGAGCGGATGATCCGGCGGCAATTGCGGATCGACCATCGGACGCGGCGACGACGGACGCTCGACGGTGACCGGTGGCGCCGCGGGCTTTGGTGCCGGCTTCGGATCGAGAATCTCGCTGATGGCCTTCGGCACCTGGAAGGCAGGTGAGGGCTCGCTGGAAATCGCGGTCGCTGCGAAGTCACGCGGCGCGGCATCGAAATGTGCCTGCGGCGGACGCACCTCGACCTGCGAGGGCGCAGCGGCCTGCGGCTTGACCGGATTCGGCAATTGCGGACGCGACGGCGCAGCCATTGCAGGCTGCATCGACGCCTGCGGCATTGGAGCAGGCTGTGGCGCCTGCGGCATCGACGCTGCGGCGGGCGCGGGCTGCGCAACAGGATGCGCGCTCGCGGTGCGCAGGTCGCCTTCGATCTTGGCCAGGCGATCGACCACGTGGCCGAGGGTCGAATGCACGACCTCCAGCGAATCCTGCATATGGCGATCGGTTTCCGACTGGGTGAAGCGCATGTCGGACAGTTCGCGCTTGAAGGCATCGACTGCACCGGCATCGGCGCGGCTGTCGCTCAATGCTGCGGCAAACATCGTCTGCTGGCGTTCGAGATGGCGCAGGATGTCCTGCAGGCCATCCTCGACGCGGCCGAAATTGGCACGCGGATCGCTAATCGTCTCCATCCGCTCCAGCAGATAGGACACGCGCTGTTCGAGATGCGTGAAGGCCGATGACTGGTCGTTGCCGACCGGTAGATGATCGAGCCGCTGCGCCAGCGCTGCCAGCGCGCTTTCCAGATTGTCTGAATTGGCCGCCTGCGGACGATCGCGATTTTCCAGCGTCGTGGTCAGCGTCATGATGCGCTGCTCGAGCGCGGCAAACATGCTGTTGTCGCTGCTCTCCGCGAGCTGATCGACCTTGGACGACAGCCGCTGCACGTCATCGCTGAGACGGCTGACCACCTCGTTCGATGCGACATTCGAGACGATGGCGCGCAGCGCGGTGACAGCGCCTTCGAGCTGCTCCAGCGTGCCCGGATTGTCGCTCGACCGCACGATCTGGTCGATCTTGCTGCCGAGATTGCGGATCGCTTCATCGAAGCCGGCCAGTTGCTCGGCCGGCGTCAGCGTCTTCAGCGTCTTGTGGATGTCGCCGAGCGCCGTTTCGAGATTGGACAGCACATCGGCATCGATGCCGCTCTGCTTGGTGTCATCGATGCGGCGCGCGAGCGCACGGATTTCGTTCTCGATGGATTCGATCGCACGACGCGGCAGCGCATCGGTCACCGCATTGCGGATGTCGGCGAGTTCGCTGCGGAACGTCGCGATCGACTTCTCGACGCTGGAATCCGGCCGCTGCAGTGCATCGATCTTGCTGGTGATCTGCGACAGCTGGCGCTCGAGCCCCGACATATCCGGCATCGGAGGCGGCGGCGTCACATGCGGCGCGATCGGCGGTGCATGACGCGGCGCCATGCGCGGCGGGCTGTCGAGTTCGTCCTGGCGCGCGGAAATCTCGGCGATGGCGAAATCGAGCGAGAATGGGTCGGCCTGCGGCGCCGAACTATAGACCTGATTGGCGGCACGCTCGACCAGATCGGGATTCGGGCGCGGGTCGTAATATGGTGCGTGCGGGGCGTGGTGCTGCGGCTGTTCGCTGATCTGCGACAGCCGTGCATCGAGGCGCGAGATCGCCTCATTGAGCTGACGCGCGACGGCGGGCTCATTGCTGCTGCGCTGGTTCGGACGCGAGAATTCCTCGATCTGGCGTGCGATCGCATCGAGGCGCTGATGGATATCGGCGACTTCGGCGGCTTCGCGCTGCGGCATGGCCGGACGCTGCGGCGGCGCTGAGCGCTGCGTGTGACTCGGACGTGCCTGGTAACGGGGCTGCGGAGCTTCGTGAGGCGACGCATGATCGGCATAGCCATGCATCGGAGGCGCGACGGGAGATTCGCCGATGGTCGAATTCAGCCAATCCGCGAGGGACATGCCGGCGCGGCGCGCAGCGGCTTCGGCTCGTTCGCGAACTGCCGGGTCCATCCCCTCAATACTCCACGATACGCGCGAATTCATGCTTCGGTCCGGTTACGAGCCTGACGCCAACCAGCGCCTGCAGCCTCCGCCATGCATCCCAAGATGAAGACATTCAAAACGGGAGCAGAGTGGTCTGCCTCAATCCGGACTTTTCAGGGTTAGGGTAAATAACGGGTTAAGGATGCACCCGTCCGCGCCTTAAATGTTAATCAGACGATACACTTGCGCGGATTCATAGGTAGGATGGGACGTTTTCGGGCGCAGATGTTTCAGCGTGTGAACGGCGCGCCTAGTGCGTGAACAGCGCGCTGAGATCGTCGATATCGCGTTCGGTCATTGAGTCGTGGCGCGGATCCATCACCGCGGACTGACCGATATAGGCCCAGTACAGAAACTCGGCGCGCGACAATGCACGCCGACTTTCGACCCCGGCCTCGGTGAGCACCTTCGCCATATAGGCGATGCGCCGGGCATCGACCGAAGCCACCATCTTGGCGACCGCCTTGTCGGTGGAAGCCATCGCCCGGATCGAGCGATCGAGGCTGCGATCCTCGTTGAAGGCCAGTTTCATCAGATGTGTCAGGCGCGCGGCCCCGGTGGTCGAAGCATCGGTCTGCTCCAGCACCTGATCGGTCGTCCGCTCCTGCCAGCGCGCCAGAAGCTGCAGGCGGAACTCGCCGATATCCTTGAAATGCCAATAGAAACTGCCGCGCGAGACATCCAGCCCGGCAGCGAGATCACCGACCTTGAGCGCGCCCGCGCCCTGCCGCGCCAGGATACGGAGGCCGTGATCGAGCCACGCCGTGCGGGTCAGCCGGTCCTTGGTCACTTGCTCGTCCATGGCCTAACCATACACAAGTGTATTGACGAAATCCATGCCTTGGCGTTAGTTTCCATGCAAGGGTGTATGGAAACGCGGAGAACCGCCGATGGCATTGCAAGGCAAACAAATGCCGGGCCTCGACAAGTGGTACGGCTTCATGAAGTCCCACGACCATGCGGCGCTCCGTGAGCTGCTGCATCCCGATGCGGTGTTCGAGAGCCCGGTGGTGCATTCGCCACAGCGCGGCCGTGACATCGTGTTCAAATATCTTGCCGCTGCCGAGCAGGTGCTGGGCGGCCCCGGCTTCACCTATATCGGCGAATGGCGCAACGAGACCTCGGCCGTGCTCGAATTCGAGAACGAGATCGAGGGCATCAGGATCAACGGCATCGACATGATCACTTTCGATGCCGAGGGCCGCATCACGCATTTCAAGGTGATGGTGAGACCGCTCAAGGCCATCAATCTCTTACACCGTCTCATGGGTGAAATGCTGGCGCGGCAATAAGGCGCCTGCAGATTCAAATCACCATCACATGGCGATGCTGTAGACTGACTGCAGGTCGCCGCAACTGAACAACGAATTCCAACCGGGGAGGATTCCATGCCCAGTTACAAAGCGCCGCTCGAAGACGTCGGCTTTCTGCTCAACGACGTGTTCCAGTTCGACCGCTACAACAATCTCCCCGGCTTCAGCGATGCCTCGGCGGATGTGCGCGAAGCGATCCTCGGCGAAGCCGCGAAGCTCAGCGAGGAAGTGCTGCAACCGCTGAATCGCGTCGGCGATCTCGAAGGCTGCAAGCGCAACGACGACGGCAGCGTCACCACGCCAAAGGGTTTCAAGGACGCCTTCAAGCAGGTGACCGAAGGCGGCTGGCTCGGCCTCTCCGCCCCGGTGGAATATGGTGGCCAGGGCCTGCCGGTGACGCTGTCGCAGACCGTCGCCGAATTCCAGATCTCGGCGAACATGGCCTTCTCCATGTATGGCGGCCTCACCATGGGCGCGACCGCCGCGCTGATCGTGCATGGCAACGACCAGCAGAAGAGCAAGTATCTGCCGAAGATGATCGCCGGCGAATGGACCGGCACCATGAACCTCACCGAGCCGCATTGCGGCACCGATCTCGGCCTGCTCCGCACCAAGGCGGTGCCGCAGGGTGACGGCAGCTACAAGATCTCCGGCACCAAGATCTTCATCTCGGCCGGCGAACACGACATGGCCGACAACATCATCCATCTCGTGCTGGCACGCATCGAAGGCGCACCGGCCGGCATCAAGGGCGTTTCGCTCTTTGTCGTGCCGAAGGTCATGGTGAATGACGACGGCTCGCTCGGTGACCGCAACGGCGTCGTCTGCGGCTCCATCGAGCACAAGATGGGCATCCACGGCAATTCCACCTGCGTGATGAACTACGACAACGCCACCGGCTGGCTGATCGGCGAAGAGAACAAGGGCATGCAGGGCATGTTCGTGATGATGAACGAAGCTCGTCTCGGCGTTGCCGTGCAGGGCCTCGCACAGTCGGAAGTCGCCTATCAGAACGCCGTTGCCTATGCGAAGGACCGCATCCAGGGCCGCTCGCTCACCGGGCCGAAGTCGCCGGACAAGCCGGCGGATTCGATCATGGTGCATCCGGACGTCCGCCGCACGCTGCTCACCATCCGCGCCTTCAACGAAGCCGCCCGCGCCATGGTGGTGTGGACCGCGCTGAAGAGCGACGTCGCCCATCGCTCGGAGGACCCGAAGGAGCGCCAGGCTGCCGACGACCACATGGGCCTGATGACCCCGGTGCTGAAGGGCGTGCTCACCGATGGCGGCTTTGCCAATGCGGTGTCGGCGCAGCAGATGTTCGGCGGCCACGGCTATATCGCCGAATGGGGCATGGAGCAGTTCGTGCGCGATGCCCGCATCGCCATGATCTATGAAGGCGCCAACGGCATCCAGGCGCTCGATCTCGTCGGCCGCAAGCTGCCGCGCGATGGAGGCCGTGCGGCCATGGCCTTCTTCGGCGAGGTTGCGGCCTTTGCGAAGGAGCATGGCGGCGACGAGGCCATGAAGCCCTATATCGATCCGCTGTCGAATGCGCTCGGCCACCTGCAGCAGGCCACCATGTGGCTGATGAACAATGCCATGGCGAAGCCGGACAATGCCGGCGCTGGCGCCACCGATTACATGCAGCTGTTCGGCCTCACCGCCTTCGCTTACATGTGGGCGAAGATGGCCAAGGTCGCGCAGGACAAGATCGCGGCTTCGGGCGCGACGCCGTATCTCACCACCAAACTCGTCACCGGCCGTTTCTTCATGGAGCGGATGCTGCCGGAAACCACCGTGCATCTCGCCCGCATCCAGACCGGTGCAGCCACGACGATGGAGCTTCCGGCAGAAGCGTTTTGATCGCTCCGGCCAATACACACTCAACTGTCATCCCCGCCTAGCGCACCGAAGGTGCGCGCGGGGCGGGGATCCAGTAGACACAGAATTCACAGATCAAACTCAGACGACCGCGTTTACTGGATCGCCCGGTCAAGCCGGGCGACGACAATTGGATAACCGGATCAAATCCGAAGGGAGGCACCATGCCCGAGGCCTATATCTACGATCACGTTCGCACGCCGCGCGGCCGCGGCAAGTCCGATGGCTCGCTGCATGAGGTGACGGCGCTTGCGCTCGCCACCGCGCCGCTGAAGGCGCTCAAGGAGCGTAACAATCTCAAGCCCGGCAGCATCGATGACGTCGTCCTCGGCGTCGTCGATCCCGTCGGTGAAGCCGGCGGCGACATCGCCCGCATGGCGGCACTCTCGGCCGGCTACGGCAACGACGTCCCCGGCATCCAGATCAACCGCTTCTGCGCCTCCGGCCTCGACGCCGTGAACTTTGCAGCCGCGCAGGTCATGGCCGGCCAGCACGAACTCACCATCGGCGGCGGCGCGGAAAGCATGAGCCGCGTCGGCATCGGCGCGTCCGGCGGTGCATGGCCGGTCGATCCGTCCATCGCCGTTCCCGCTTATTTTATGCCGCAGGGCGTTTCCGCCGATCTGATCGCGACAAAATACGGTTTCTCCCGCGATGACGTCGATGCTTACTCGGTGCAGAGTCAGCAGCGCGCTGCCAAATCCTGGGAAGAAGGCCGCTTCAAGAACTCAATCGTCCCGGTCAAGGACATCAATGGCCTGACCATCCTGGCCAAGGACGAGCATATGCGCCCATCCACCACGATGCAGTCGCTGGCCGCATTGCAGCCCTCCTTCGCCACCGTGGCGCAGATGGGCGGCTTCGATGGCGTTGCAATCCAGTCGCATCCGGAAATCGAGGCGGTGAACTACGTCCATCACGCCGGCAATTCGTCGGGCATCGTGGATGGCGCCGCCGCCGTGCTGCTCGGCAGCGCCGAAGCCGGCAAGAAGAACGGCCTGAAGCCGCGTGCAAAGATCCGCGCCTTCGCCAATATCGGCTCCGAGCCGGCGATGATGCTCACCGGTCCGGTGGACGTGACCAAGAAGGTGCTTGAGCGTTCCGGCATGAAGCTCTCGGACATCGACCTGTTCGAGCTCAACGAGGCCTTCGCCTCGGTCGTGCTGCGCTTCATCCAGGCCTTCGACATCGACAATGAGAAGATCAATGTCTGCGGCGGTGCCATTGCCATGGGCCATCCGCTCGGCGCCACCGGCGCCATGATCCTCGGCACCGTGCTCGACGAACTCGAGCGCACCGGCAAGTCGACGGCCCTCGTCACTCTCTGCATCGGCGGCGGCATGGGCACCGCCACCATCATCGAACGCGTGTAAGGAGCGGCCAACATGACCTTCAAGAATTTCAAGGTTGAGACCGACGCCGACGGCATTGCCCTCGTTACCTGGGACATTCCCGGCCGTTCGATGAACGTGCTCGACACCACCACCATTGAGGAACTCGGCGCTATCGTCGACCAGACCACGGCGGATGCCGCGGTGAAGGGCGTCGTCGTCACTTCCGGCAAGGACGCATTCTCCGCAGGCGCCGACCTGTCCATGCTGGAAGGCATGAACAAGATCTTCGCCGAGACCAAGAAAGCCAAGGGCGAGGAAGCCGCCCAGCAGATGCTGTTCGACGAGAGCCGCAAACTGTCCCTGACGCTGCGCAAGATCGAGACCGCGGGCAAGCCATGGGTCGCCGCCATCAACGGCCTCGCCCTCGGCGGCGCCTTCGAACTCACCCTCGCCTGCCATTATCTCGTGGCGGCGGAGAATCCGAAAACAAAGCTCGGCCTGCCCGAGATCAAGGTCGGCCTGTTCCCGGGCGGCGGCGGCACCCAGCGTCTGGCGCGCATGCTGCAGCCGCAGGACACGATGCAGATGCTGCTGAAAGGCGATCAGGTCAATCTGGCCAAGGCCAAGGCGATGAACATCGTCGGCGCCGTGGTGCCGGCGGCCGATCTCATCAAGACCGCGAAGGAATGGATCAAGGCCGGCGGCAAGCCCATCGCCCCGTGGGACGAGAAGGGCTTCAAGCTGCCCGGCGGCCCCGTCTATTCCAAGCAGGGCATGATGATGTTCCCCGCGGGCAACGCCATCTATCGCCGCGAGACCTTCGACAACTATCCGGCCGCGCGCGCCATCATGCAGTGCGTCTATGAAGGCCTGCAGTTGCCGATGGATGCCGCGCTCCGCGTGGAGTCGCGCTACTTCGCCCATGTCCTGCAGACCAAGGAAGCCGCTGCGATGATCCGCAGCCTGTTCCTCTCCATGCAGGAACTCAACAAGGGCGCGCGCCGTCCCACCAACGTGCCGCCGACCAAGGTCAAGAAGCTCGCCATCATCGGTGCCGGCTTCATGGGCGCGTCGGTCGGTTATGTCTCGGCCAAGGGCGGCATCGACGTGGTGCTGATCGATCGCGACCAGGCGTCCGCCGACAAGGGCCGCGCGCATTGCCAGTCGGTCATCGACGGTCTGATTGCCAAGGGCCGCGCCAAGGAGGCCGATCGCGACGCGCTGATGGCGAAGATCACGGCCACCGCCGACTTCAACGTGATCAAGGAATGCGACCTCGTGATCGAGGCCGTGTTCGAGGATCGCGCGGTCAAGGCCGAGATCTACAAGAAGGTGCAGCCGCTGCTGAAGGAAGGCGCCATCATCGCCTCCAACACCTCGACTTTGCCGATCAACTCGCTGGCCGAGGAATTCGAGGATCAGTCGAAATTCATCGGCATCCACTTCTTCTCGCCGGTCGAGAAGATGATGCTGGTGGAGACCATTGTCGGCAAGAACACCGGCGATGTCGCGCTCGCCACGGCACTCGATTACATCCGCGTCATCGGCAAGACGCCGATCGTCGTGAATGACAGCCGCGGTTTCTTCGCCAACCGCTGCGTGCTGCGCTTCACGGCCGAAGGTCTGGAAATGCTGCTCGAAGGCGTGCCGCCGGCGATGATCGAGAACACCGCCAAGATGGCCGGCATGCCGGTCGGACCGCTCTCGCTGTCGGACGAGATCGCGCTCGATCTCGTCCTCAAGATCATGAAGGCCACCGAAGCCGATCTCGGCTCGCAGGCGGTCGATCAGGCGCAGAAGAAGCTCATCGTCGAGATGGTGGAGAAGCAGGAGCGTTTTGGCCGCAAGAACGGCAAGGGCTTTTACGAGTATCCGCCGAAGGGCAAGGGCTCGAAGGCGCTCTGGAAGGGCATCGCGCCCTTGCTGCCGAAGCCCGTCGATCCCGACACGCTCGATGTCGAGGAACTGAAGCAACGCTTCCTCGTGGTGCAGGCGGTGGAAGCCGCGCGCACCGTCGAGGACAATGTGATCGTCGATCCGCGCGAGGCGGATGTCGGCTCCATCCTCGGTTTCGGCTTCGCGCCGTTCACCGGCGGCACGCTGAGCTATATCGACTTCATGGGAACGAAGAAGTTCGTCGAGCTCTGCCACAAGCTGGAGAAGAAATACGGCTCGCGGTTCACGCCGCCGAAGCTGCTGGAAGAAATGGCCGCGAAGGGCGAGACGTTCTACGGGCGTTTCGCACCGAAGAAGGTGGCGGCCTGAGTTCGCTCACACTCATACTGTCATCCCCCGCGAAAGCGGGGGATCCAGTAGACACTCATGTTTGTAGATAAAACGCTGATTCCGGCGTTTACTGGATCGCCCGGTCGAGCCGGGCGATGACAGTGAGAGTTTTTACTTCACCGCGCCCAGACACCAAGCCAGAATCCCCTTCTGCGCGTGCAGGCGGTTCTCGGCTTCGTCGAACACCACTGACTGCGGGCCGTCGATCACCTCGTCGGTGACCTCCTCGCCGCGATGCGCTGGCAAACAGTGCATGAACAGCGCGTCCTTGTTCGCCAGCCCCATCAGGCGCTCATTGACCTGATACGGGCGCAGCAGATTGTGGCGCGTCTCGCCTTCCTTGTCGCCCATGGACACCCAGGTGTCGGTGACCACGCAATCGACACCCTTGGTCATGGCATCGGCATCGTGCGAGAAGGTGATGTCCGCACCGGACGCCTTGGCCCAGTCCTTGAACGCCTTCTTCGGCGACAGCTGCGGCGGGGTCGCGATGTTGAGCTTGAACTTGAAGCGCTCGGCCGCATGGGCCCAGGACATCAGCACATTGTTGTCGTCGCCGACCCAGGCCACGGTACGGCCCTTGATGTCGCCGCGATGTTCCTCATAGGTCATCACGTCCGCCATCACCTGGCACGGATGCGAGAAGCGCGTCAGGCCGTTGATAACGGGCACCGTGGCGTTGTTCGCCAGTTCCATCAGCGAATCATGATTGAGAATGCGGATCATGATGATGTCGACGAAGCGCGACAGCACGCGCGCCGTATCGGCAATCGTCTCGCCGCGGCCGAGCTGCATTTCGGCGCCGGTGAGCATGACGACCTCGCCGCCGAGCTGGCGCATGCCGACCTCGAACGACACGCGGGTGCGCGTCGAGGGCTTTTCAAAGATCATCGCCAGCGTCTTGTTCTTCAGCGGGCGATCGGGATCAGCGTTCCTGTCCTTCTGGCTCTTCAGCTTCGCCTTGATGGCGCTGGCTGCATCGAGAATCTTGCGCAGCTCACTGGCAGAGACCGCCGTGAGGTCGAGGAAGTGCCGCGGAGTCGTGCTCATCACACGGCTCCCTTTGCCAGCACATCGCAGGCCTTCTCGAGGCGCTGGACGGCTTCCTCGATATCGCTTTCGGTCACGATCAGCGGCGGCAGGAAACGCACGACATTGTCGCCCGCCCCCACCGTCAGCAGCTTCGCATCGCGCAGCGCGCCGACCAGATCAGGCGCCGGCACCACGGCCTTCAGGCCGATCAGCATGCCTTCGCCACGCACTTCCGACAGCACGGTCGGATAGCGATCGACCACGCCGGCCAGCTTCTGCTTCAGCAGCAGGGTCATCTTGTTGACCTGATCGAAGAAGCCGGGCTTCAGCATCACGTCGAGCACGGAATTCGCAGCAGCGACGGCCAGCGGATTGCCGCCGAAGGTCGAGCCATGCGAGCCCGGCGCCATGCCTTCGGCCGCAGCAGCGGTGACGAGGCACGCGCCGATCGGGAAACCGCCGCCGAGTGCCTTGGCGAGCGACATCACGTCCGGCTGAACGCCAAGGCGCTCATAGGCGAACAACGTGCCGGTGCGGCCCATGCCGGTCTGCACTTCGTCGAAGATGAGCAGGATGCCGTTCTTGTCGCACAGCTCGCGCAGCGCCTTGAAGAAGGTGTTCGAGGCCGCGCGCACGCCGCCCTCGCCCTGCAGCGGCTCGATGACGATGCCCGCGGTCTCCGGACCGATCGCAGCCTTGACCGCATCGAGATCGCCGAGCGGCACCTGGTCGAAGCCTTCGAGCGGCTTGCCATAGCCTTCGAGATATTTTGCGGCGCCGGTGGCAGCCAGTGTGCCGAGGGTACGGCCATGGAACGCGCCCTCAAAGGTGATGATGCGCGTGCGTTCCGGATTGCCCTTGGCGAAGTGATAGTGACGCGTGACCTTCAGCGCGCATTCCATCGCCTCGGCGCCGGAATTGGCGAAGAACACGAAATCGGCGAACGAGTTCTCGCACAGGCGCGCAGCGAGGCGCTCGCCGTCGGGGCTCTTGAACAGGTTCGACATGTGCCACAGCTTGGTGGCCTGTTCCTGCAGCGCCTGGACCATGTGTGGGTGCGCATGGCCAAGCGAGTTCACCGCCACGCCGCTGGTGAAATCGAGATAGCGCTCGCCGGTGGTCGAGATCAGCCAGGCACCTTCACCGCGCTCGAAGGCAACATCCGCGCGCGCGAAGACAGGCAGCAGATGGGCCTGAGAGATTTGCGAGGATGGTGCGTTGCTGGTCATAACGGTTCCGATCAATCAGTCTGTGGTCCTTACCGATGTCGGCATCGTCAATGACATGCGTACGACAAGAGACGGCGGACCCTCAAAACGAAACGTGCCGCCCTTCTCGGGCGGCACGCGCGCATTATTCTATGGGGGCCATACAGGGTGTCAACCGCGCATAGCGGCCTCCATGTCACACCTGATCGAACAAAAAGCCGATTTTTCTGTTTGGTTGACAGAAAGCATGTGGATGTGACTCGGCCGACTCTTGCGCGTGAGTCGCGGCTTCATGTAGTTTTTGGCCTGTCGGATACGACATCTCGTGCGGCAGTAGACCCTTGTACACTATCGGTACGGCGTAAGGCCGGAAGCAGTCATGCATCCGGTGAGCGCTAAGGGATTCTGACAACGAGGTTTTTTGACGATTTCAAGTCGCAGCGCGGGCCGAGGCCGGCCGGCGCATACGAAGGGATTTTGGCGATGACGGTAATCACTTGGACCGACGATCGCGTCGAACAGCTCAAGAAACTCTGGGAAGGCGGCCTGTCCGCGAGCCAGATCGCCGCGGAACTCGGCAACGTGACCCGTAACGCCGTGATCGGCAAGGTTCACCGGCTCGGTCTGTCCGGCCGCGCGAAGAGCCCGTCATCTGCTGCACCGCGCCCGCGCAAGCCGCGTCCGGCCCAGCAGATGGTGCGCATGCCGCGCCCGGTGGCCCGTGGCAATACCGCCCTCGCCCATGACTTCCAGGTCGAGATGGAGCCGGATCCGATCGCGGTCGACAATGTGATCCCGATCAGCCAGCGCCTGCAGCTGGTCGAGCTCAACGACGCCACCTGCCATTGGCCGGTGGGCGATCCGGCCAGCGCCGACTTCTATTTCTGCGGCGGCAAGGCCGTGGCCGGCGCGCCTTACTGCGCCCACCACTCGCGCATCGCCTATCAACCCGCCAGCGACCGCCGCCGCGCGGCGCCGAAGCCGATCCGCTGATCGCAGCGAACAGCACAAACAGAAATGCCCGGCGATGAGCCGGGCATTTTTCGTTTCCTGTCATCCCGGCGAAAGCCGGGATCCATAACCACCGAAGATGTGGTCAGGGCGAGCATTGGCAAGTAGCGAGCTTCAGTCGAGACGACAGAGGCAATGGGTCCCGGCGTTCGCCGGGACGACAAGTTGGTTGCGGAGTATTACTCCGCCGCCTTGTCGAACCGGTCGTCCAGCGCATAACCCGCGCCGCGGACGGTGCGGATCGGGTCGGGTTCGCCGGCCGGATTCAGCAGCTTGCGAAGACGGCCGATGTGAACGTCAACCGTGCGCTCGTCGATATAGATGTCGCGGCCCCAGACGCTGTCGAGCAGCTGCTCGCGGCTGAACACGCGACCGGGATGCTCGAGGAAGAATTCGAGCAGGCGATATTCGGTCGGGCCGAGATCGATCGGGCGGGCGGCGCGCACCACGCGGCGCTTGTCGCGATCGAGTTCGATGTCACCGAAAGCCAGCACGGTTGCGAGACGCTCCGGCGCCGCACGGCGCAAGAGGCCCTTCACGCGGGCCAGCAGTTCCGGCACCGAGAACGGCTTGACGATGTAATCGTCGGCACCGGTGGCAAGGCCACGCACGCGCTCACTCTCCTCACCGCGGGCGGTGAGCATGATGATCGGCAGCGCCTTGGTCTCCGGCCGTGCACGGAGGCGACGGCACAGTTCGATGCCGGACAGGCCGGGCAACATCCAGTCGAGGACCACGAGGTCCGGCACGCGCTCTTTCAGGCGGGTGTCGGCATCGTCGCCGCGGGCAACCGTCTCGACG
>NZ_JBIISY010000097.1:0-21651 GCF_044340795.1 Tardiphaga sp. | reverse complement strand
TTCCACGCGCCCCCTGTTACGCAATACTACGGAAGTTCCCGCGCGAGTTGTGGCTACCGCCTTGCCCCATGACCCCACGTCATCAAGCAAGTACCCCATCTCTCGGTCGTAAACTGCCGGTCGCTCGGCTTGTCCACTACTTCCCGCAAACATCCTATTGGCTTGGAAGCGCGAATGAAATGCTTCCGGTTAAGACATTCTTAAGGATAGTTAACGGCTGCCCCAGATAACCTTCTGTTAAGCATCGAATACCGGGTTCGTTGGGCGAATTGTGGCTAATTCTTGTCAAACTGGCGTCAAAAAGCCGTGTCGAGCATAGAACGTTCCGTTAACCAGTTCCGTGTTTGGCTACGAAAAAGTGCAGCCGGACAGCCGGCGGCGCGGAATTTGGGCCTATATCAATGTCGTTTCAGCTCGAACGGGTTCAATGGATGCCGTCACCGCCGCTGGTTCCCGATGATGGGCCCTTCGATGTCGATCACCTCAAGCGCATGACCATGGGCGATGCCAGCCTCGAGCAGGAGGTGTTGGCCATGTTCGCGGCCCAGGCGAGCGACCTCATCGAGAAAATCGTGAAAATGCCGACCAATGTCGGGGAGCTGACGCACAAGCTCCGGGGCTCGGCCGAAGCGATCGGGGCGTTCCGGATCACGGATGCCGCCGAATGGCTGGAAAACATGCTGCGGGACAAGTCGGACAGCACGGAAGCGCTGATGACCCTGACGGATGCCGTGCTCGAGGCGCGCGAGGAAATCGACGGCATTCTCAGGCGGTCGTAGTTCCTGGACTTTTGTCGTTCCGACGAGAGCTGCGTCCCCGTTTTTGCAGATGACGGTTTTGCTGCTGGCGCTGGCGCGACGCGGGGCGACCCGTTATAGGACAGCCGTATCTTCTTTCCGGCAGTGCGAGCATCATGGCCAAAATCAACTTTGTCGACCATTCCGGCGAAACCCGCACCATCGATGCGGACACCGGCTCTACCGTGATGGAAGCCGCAATCCGCAATTCGATTCCCGGCATCGAGGCCGAATGCGGCGGCGCCTGCGCCTGCGCCACCTGCCATGTCTATGTGGATGATGCGTGGATGGAGCGTGTCGGCGCCCCGACCCCGATGGAAGAGGACATGCTGGACTTCGGCTACGACATCAAGCCGAACTCGCGCCTGTCCTGCCAGATCAAGATCACCGACGCCCTCGACGGCCTCGTGGTGATCACGCCGGAACGCCAGGCGTAAGTCTAACGTGCGCCGGCCGCCGTCGCGGCGCCGGCGAGCTTATCGTCGATCGCATAGATCGCGCAATCCTTGGTATATTTCGCGCAGGCAGCCAGAGCGTCGTCGCGCGCTTCCTGCTCGGTGCGGCGGCCGGCCCGGTACGCAAACGCGCCGCGCGGTGACGCCGCAAAGGCCTTGTGCGGGGCCGCAGCCAGATAGCTCTCGAAATTCTTCCGACCGACGTCTTTCAACTGCGGAGGGGGCGGCAGGCTTGGCGTGGACAGCGTGATCAGGTCGCGGCTGCCGAGATCGTGCGCGCGCAGAAATTGATCGACCATCGGCGTCCAGAGCGCAATTCCGCGCGAATAGAGCGCATGCCCGTCCTCGCCGAAGGCGGGCGCCTCGATCAACTGCGCCCGGCCGCCGGTGGCGTTGAAGGCGGCATGCATGCGCCGGGCGAGCTCGGGGCCGAAATATTTGTCGTTCTCCGCATAGACCCACAGCATCGGGACACGCGCGGTCTTGCCGTAGCTGGCAAAGGCCGCCACCAGCGCGTCGGGGGAGCACACATCATTGTCGCTGCGGGAGCCGCGGCCGCCGGCAAAACTGATCACGGCGGCAAGGCCGGGCGGTGGACGGGATGCGAGCGCCACGCCGGCAAAGCCGCCGGCGGAGACGCCGACAGCGATCATGCCCTGGGTGCTCACATCCGTGCGCCGGCTCATCGCATCAATGGCCGCGCGAAGATCGTCGGCAGCAACATTGCCGGCGGTGAAATAATCGCGTTTCTCGCAGGGACCCGCGCGTTCGACGAAGCCGCCGTCGGATGTGCCATAGCCGCGCCGCATGACCACCAGCGCAGCAAATCCGCGGCGAACGAACTCCATCGCCTGCGCATGCGCGCGTGATGGCGACATCGCAGGCCGTTCAGTGCCATCACGTGGCGCACCATGCGTGAGCAGTGCGATCGGAAAACGTTTCGTGCCGGGCGGCTTGATCAATACGGCTTCGAGACCGTTCGGCCGTGCGGCTGCATGAGGAATGCGAAGCTCCTCGCGGACCGGCTGCTGTGCGACCGCTGCCGAGGCGAGGCTGCACAGAGCGGCGATCACGAGGAGCCTGCGCATCATGCGGCTCCGCTATTCCGCATCATCCAGGGCTGCATCTTCTCGATTACTTCAGGCGGAATCGCCGTGGGCTGACGGCTTTCGAGGCCGACCATCACCGTGGTCGCGCTTGCCGAAGCAATGCATTTGCCCTCGCAGAAAACCACCTGGGAGAATGTCAGCGACGTGCGTCCGAATTTTTCGATCCCGGTGCCGAGCTGGATCGTATTGGGCCAGTGGAGTTCGGCGCGGAAGTGAACATCGAGGCGCGCCAGCACCCAGGTCAGCCCTTCCGGCGTAATCCCATAGGCGGAGTCCTTGGTGAGCATCACCCGACTGGTTTCGAAATAGCTGGCATAGATCGCGTTGTTGACGTGGTTGTTCGGGTCGAGATCCATGAAGCGTACATTGTCCGTCAGGCGGAAAGGATAGTCTTCGAGGATCGGCGCAGGCGCGCGGGTCGGGGCATTCACGTCGGAGTTCTCCTGCTGGCTTGCTGTCGTTACAGCGTAGTTGCGCAGCACAGGCAAGGGCGCTGCGTAGCAGAGTAAGCCGCTATGGAAGCGTGGTGTTAACTATCACTCGCTACCTTTGCTTAACGACGATGAGGGGCCTCGCTGCCGCTGTGCTGCCGCAAGCGCCGCAAGTCTGCCGCAGGATCTGGAGCCGGTTTAGCGCCATCCGGCTACCGTTTCTTGTGGCAGCATTGAGGCAGGGGCAACGAATGGAAACCTGAAGCGTGATCGGCAATCTTGCAAAAGCCATCAAGCGGGGTCACTCTTTCGTCGCGCAAGATTGATAGTCCGTAAACCATCTGGTCTCGGACGACGAACTGCGAAGGGGATGTTGATGGTCCAGTTTCGATCCCGCCAGCTTGCCGTCATGGCAACCGCTGCCACGCTGCTCGCGACTCCGGGTTTTGCTGCCGAACAGGTCGCTGCCGGCCCCTCGGCGGCCGGTCCCACCGCAGCCGGCCTCTGGCAGAAGACCGAGGATGGCAAACCCGTCGTCTGGGTTCTGGTTGTCAACAATGGCAGCACCTATGAAGGCGCGATCGCCAGGACGTTCCCGAGCGCGGATGACAAGCCGGGTGACGAGATTTGCAGCAAATGCGTCGATGATCGGAAGGGCCAGCCCGTGCTGGGCATCTCCTTCATCCGTAACATGCAGCAGCAGGGCTTGAAGTATGAGAATGGCAACATTCTCGATCCGCGCGACGGCAAGGTCTACAAGGCCAAGATGAGCGTGAGCCCGGATGGACGCGCGCTGACGGTGCGCGGCTTCTGGGGCATCGCGCTGCTCGGCAAGGACGAGACCTGGTACCGCCTGCCGGATGCGTCGATGGCCTCGCTCGATCCGAGCGTGATCGCGAAATATTTGCCGAACCAGACGGTGGCGGCGAAGCAGCCGGCCACGACAGGCACGGCGAAGGCGCCGATGCGCAAGGCCAGCGCAACGCCGCCGCAGGCTCAGCAGCCGCAGCAGCGCTGATTTCAGTTTTCAATGGCGGACAAAGCGTGATCACGCTTTGTCCGCCATTTTGTTGATGTCGTCTCGTATCGCCGCTGTTGCGGACCAAGGCGATGTTCGCCCTTTGATATGTCTGGGCCATCTTGCCGATCCTGCTTGAGGACGGTTGCCGTCGGTTTGCCGAACGCGCCACAGTCCGCGCTGCCAAGCGCCGAAGATCGATTTCGCGTTCTCGGCGCCATTGGTGTGCGATTCTGCGAAACTCGCAGAAAGTGACATCATTTTCGAATGCAATTAGTGCGATAATGACGCTAACGGCGCCCTGCTGGTTGCCGGTGCATACCCGAAAAGCCTTATCTGACTGATTAATCTGGCATAATTTACTTCGATCATTTTCGCCAGGTGTCCACTTAACACCTTGCGTTGCGGCAAAATTGCGCCATAAACTCCATTCTATCTGGGGGTGTTTGGCGATGTTATCCATTTTTAAGTTGTATATTAAAGCGTGCCGCTCCGCGCCCTTATTGCTTGTGACCGCATGCATTGCAGTTGCCTTGATCTCGTCGGCCGCCGTGGGGCAAGCCCGGCCGCCGGTCCGGGCGAGCGCGCAAGAATTCAACTGGACCCAGACCGCGTCGCTCGAACATGAGGACCGGAAAAACCGGTTTCGGCGGCTCGCCACGCAGGGGCTGCTCGCGAGCCCTCAATTCTACGAAGCGCTTGTTGATCGCCGATATCTGCGGGCGTTCGATGTCGATTTACCCGTTCTGCGTCTGGTTTTCGGGCAACAGGTCTTTTTCGACACGGATAAATCCGAACTGCGCCCGGAAGCGCTTCCCGTTCTCAATGTTGTCGCCGAAAGCTTGCGTAAGGATGTTCCGGATGTGGCGCTGTTCATCGCAGGCCATGCCGATGGTCGCGGTAGTGACGAGTACAACTATCCGCTTTCCGTCGCGCGCGCCGATACTGTGGCGCGATATTTGTTCTCACGCGGCATCGGCGTCGCGCGGCTGTGGCGCGTCGGCTTCGGCAAGACCGTTCCCGTCAGGCCCAACACAACTTCTGAAAACATGGCCGCGAACCGCCGAGTCGAATTTCTCTTCGCTGCGCGGCCCGAGGCAGTGGCGGTCTGGCTGGCGCAGCAGGCCTCGGTCGCGAATGCGTCGCCCGTGGTTGCGACGCCGGTGCTGAGCGAGAATCCTCCAGCGCCCGTCGGCGACAGGAGCGCTAGCGCCGAAGTCGCCGCCGCGCGCACCATCGCGCCGATCGGGACCAAAATTGCCAATGCGCCCGTGAATGAGGAGGCAGGCAAAGCACCCGTGAATTCCGAACTGAGCAAGGCAACGGTGAGTTCCGGCTTGGCAAAAGCCACGATCAATTCCGAGTTGGGGAAGGCGCCGGCGAATTCCGAACTGGGAAAGGCGTCGGTCGCAAGTGCAGCTCAGGTCGTGAAGATTGAAGCAAATTCTCCAGTGATCATCGATCTCAAGGAACAGCGTGTCAGCGTGGGGGCGCCAATATTGTGAGTCTTCAGGAATATGATCAACTCGATCTGTCATATGATGGCGCGCTTGCGCGCATGCTCATCGACAACGCGCCCAAGGAAGCCGCACAGGGCTCAATTTCGTTGTCGGGTGAACACAATTCCGATGATGGTCGTCCCCCGTATCTGACGCCGGCCATGCAATTGTGGTACCGGCGAGTGGTGGCCAGCGTGCGTGGTCCAGCTCTGCAGCAGCTGCGCAGCGAGTTCTCGGCGATCGACCTCGGCAAGGGGCAGCGCGGCTTCCTCATCGAAAGCGAGCGCGATCGCATCGAGCGGCGCAAATTCGAGGAGATCACCAAAGAGCGCGAGAATTACTTTACTGATGAAAAGGTGAAGCGTCTCAGTGCAGAATTGGAGGATGCCAAGCACGCTTACGAGCAGATGAAGGCAGCCAACGGGGGGGATGATGCGAATGAATGGACGACAAAGGTCTATATCGGACTTCTAGGCCTGTTCGCGCTGCCGGAATTGCCGCTGAACTTCGAATCGTTCTCGAAGTTTCCCATTATTACGCCGGCGATCGCGGCGGCGCTGGTGGTCATCGTTGCCGTCGGCATTGCCTTCTCCAGCCACATAGTCGGTACCACAATCAAGCAGTGGGGGGAGCTGTTCGGCGGTCATGTGGGCAGTCGCGACAAGATGAAGTCGGTGCGGTTTCTCGCGCTCGGCCTGAGCCTTTTCACGATTGCCATGGGGATCGTCATCACCGGCCGCAGCCTGTTGTTTCAGGAAGACATCCAGCGCAAGCTTGTCGTCGGCGAACCGCTGTCCTATGCCGACTACATGGCATTCGGCTTCTCCATCGGCGGCAATATCCTGATTTGGTTTCTCGGGGTAGTGCTGGCCTACGTGGCGCACAGCCATATCCCCGGTTTCGGCCTCAAGCAGAAGATCGTCAAGAATCTGCAGGAGCAGGTCTCGGCGATGTATGAGCGCGACCTTCAGCATCGCAAGGCGCAGCATATTTCCAGCGCCCAGAAGGCGCTCGGCAATCTGGAGCAGCTTGAGGTGAGGCAATTACGAAGCCGCCCAGATTACGTCGCTGCGCGCTCCGGCTTCGAGGCGCTGCGAAAAATCGACAACCGCGTGCTGGCGCTGCTTGAGGAGTATCGCGCCTCGCTGGTCTCCGCCGGCGAGGGACGCAGCAAGCTCGAATTCATCGTCGAGGACATCAACAATCTGAGCGACGACAAGCGTCTGCGCATCGACATCTCCGCATATGAACAAATGAAGCTGAGGCTGCCCTATGCGTGATCGCAAAGTTCTGCTTGTCGTCGCTTTGCTCCTTGCATTTGCGGCGCCGGCCCACGCACTTGAACTCGTGCGATATGATGAGGCCTGCCGCTCGACGGGGCGGGTGTCGCTGCGGCAAACCCTTGTCATCGTCGACGAGGCACTGGTCGCATCGGGACCCGACGCCGCGGTGCCTAATCAGCGCTGGACGCGTGCGCTGCTCGAAGTCGCAGATGGATTACCGGGCGGACAACGCGGCACCATGAATCCCGGCGAGCAGATCAAGATCTTCCTGGCCCGGCAGGAAGGCACCGAACTGTCGCCGGTCTTTGTGGGATGCTCGCCCAATCTCAGCGTCGAGCAACGCAATAAGCTCGAAGAAGGAGGCAGCGCGCTTAACGACTTTTTCACGGGTGGAGCTGCCAAGCGGATCGAAAACGCGCGCAAGGCCTATGAGAACGCGCTGGTGCGCAGCTTCACGGCCATTAGCTTCGCCAAACAGGAATTGGTGAAGCAGACGGCCGGGAAACCTCCGATGCCGGGTTCTCTGCTTCGCGCGATGGCGTCGTCGCCGCGATTGATCGACCTCTCGGAAGGCATTCCGCGGATCGTCGTGTTTTCCGGCTTTCAGCTGGCCGACAAGGCCGATTGGCCGAACCAGAAGGCCGCGCGGGAAGCTGGGATGGAGTTGGCGACAAATGCCAATGTCGATTTCCAGCGGGCCGAGGTCCATGTCATCGGTTTTCCGGCCAATGGAAGCCCTCATCTAAAGGCCTTTGCGGAAGCCTTTCTGTTGCGAGCGCGCGGATTGCTGGTGGGGTGGCGGTCCGACGGCGTGCCGCAATTGCTGCCTGCGCCCACAGATATCCGTGTGTTCGGCGGCACCGTTCAAATGGGTGACGTCCTGGCGCCGGTGCAAGTGCGGCTGGCGGTCGATGCCCAGGGCAATCTCGTCAATAGCTGGATCGAGGTGACCACCGGGCGATCTCTGGCAACGCCGATCTCGGGCAAAGCAATCTGCAAGACCGCAGATGCCTGCGAGGTAAAGGGCGACGGCCGGCTGATGGGGCAGGCTTGGAATCCCGATCCGGGCGAACGGCCGGTTTTCAATCAGCAATTCGCGTGGTCCGGGCTCCGCTATTTCGAAATGTCCTTCAACGGGAATAGCGGAGCGGTCCGGATTTGGGATCCATCGGCAAAAATCCAGATGGGTGATCGCCAGATGGACGATTTCAAGTTTGCCGTCCAGCGCACCGAACATCAGCAGTTTTGATTACCTGACCCTTGTAACGGAACGAGCCTATGTTTCAGACGATTTCTCGCAGCTCAGTGCTTGCCGATCGATGCGGGCGATCAATCCGACCGTTTGCTGCGATCGTCGTCTCGCTTTCGCTGCTATCCAGCTCAGCGGTATCCGCCCAACAGGGAGACTACTACGGTGGCGGTGGCCGGGCAGCTCCGCCGAATTGGGAGATCGATAGCGTAGTTTCGAAATGTGTTGCTTCGGTAGCCGGCGGTGCCATTCTCGGTGCTATCATTGGCGGCGCAACTGGCCGTAACAATAATGCCGGTATGGGCGCCGTATTCGGAGCAGCGGCTGGTGGCGCGCTCTGTGCGGTGATCTCTGCGCTGGATGAGCAGGACAGGGCCCGTATTCGCGCGGCGCAAATCCAGGCGGCTCGTACCGGGCAGCCACAGAGAGTGAGTTATCGCGGCCAGGACGGCTTAGAGCGGCAGGTCGAGGTACGCGTCACCGATGTGGGTGCATCGGCAAAGCCATCCAGCGCGGAGCCGGCAAAGCGATCCCAGGCGCAGGTCGCGGCGGCGTCCGGGCAACGGATTTGCCGGACGCTGAACACGAATGTGAGCGTGCAGACCAAGGGCGAGACAGACGTTCCGGCGCAGGTCGTGTGCCGTACGCCCAATGGTGATTACGAGCCCGCCTGATGGCGCGATCGGCGGGTGATGTAACGGGACTGCCCCACTACTGTGCGGCTGGTATCTGAACCGGCGCCAGCGGCTCCTGCGAAACTTCCGCTTCCGCACCGAGCCGCAACACGTTCGCTGCTGCCGGCACCACCGCATCGGCCATGGCCGCATGGCCTTCACCCGTGGGATGGATCGCGCCGCCATAGACAGCGGACAGCACACCCCAGGTCGCGTCATGGATATCGGCCGGCTGGATCGCCGCCGAATAGCCCTGCGGATAGGTCATCGCTGCAAAATAGCTGTCATTGGCGTCGCGGATCCAGCGGGCGCGCGGGGCATAGGCGCGGAATTCGCTGGCGCCGCGACCGCAGGCCATCGGCTGCTGCGCGGATTCGACGAGGCTGGTGTTGAAGCTGTCGCCCTTCGACGAGAAGCAGGCGCGATCGAATTCGGGATCATTCGATCCGCGCGCACAGAAGCCGTGATTGGCGAAGGACTGCTGATGCGCATCGACGAAGGTCATGCGATCGGATTCGGGATTGCGGCACAGCACGCCGCCCTCGCACATGGCCACCGAGCGCAGCCGCGGCAGGAATTCGCGATCGACGAAGCTGGTGACATTGGCGAGGCGACGCGCATCGGCCGAGAAGGACGGATGCACGTCGAAGCCGGCAGGGCCGCCGGGGCAGGCGCCGCCGTTCACAAGTGCCGGATTGGCATAGGCTGCGAACACGACGCGGCCCATGTCACCGCCGACCAGCGGTTTCAACTGCTCGCGCAGCTTTCCGAAGGCGGCGGGGAGATCGCGCACCAGCGCGTTGCGGGAATCTTCGACCGAGCCGAGCAGGCCGGCGCGCCTGAACAGCGTGCGCTCGGTGTCGTTGTCGACGATGACGTCGGCGACGAGGCCGGAGAAGTTAATGTCATTGGCGCCGATGGACAGCAGCACCAGATCGAGTCGGCGGTTCGGCGCACGGCGCTTCACGGCGGTCATGGCTTCGCGCAGTTCGGCGACCTGGCCGTTGACGCTGCCGGCGCAAGTGGAGGCGTTCTTGGTGGTCAGGCATTCGCGGGCGCGCTGGCTGCCGAGCAGGCCGTCCGGGATGGTGGCGCCGGAGCAGGCGAGGGGCAGATAGGTGACGGCGATATGCGGATACTGGACCGCAAGCGCGAGGGCTGCGCGGGTCTGGTAGCTGTAGAGCGAGCGATGGCAGGCGGCGTTGAGCCACTGCGCACCGGCGCGCTGCCAGGCCTGCAGCGACTCGTAGGAATCGCAGGAGCGGCCGCCTTTGAAGCCGGCACGGCTCGGGCGATAGTATTGCGCGGTGGGGCCGCCCGAATAGGAGCGGAAGCAGAAGCCATCGTCGGAAAGTGCGACGGGGCGGTCCGGATTTCCTTCGCCCGAAGCGATGGAGTCGCCAAGACCGGCAATCAGGATGTCGCGCACCACGATGTCGGTGGAGGTGCGCATCGGGCCTTCGCCGCTGGAGACGTCCACGGTGGCCACGGTGCGGCGTCCATAGAGGGCGCGGAAATTGATCGGCTCGGCGCAATCGAGGGTCGACTGTCGCGGGCCTTCGCCATCGTCGAATGTCCAGGCGCAGACGGCGCCGACCGGCACTTCGCCGGTGAGGCGGACGGTGACCGGGTGATCGGACGGCGTCAGGTAGCTTTCCCGCGTGCCTTCACGGGCGCAGGGCTCGCTGACCTTGCCGGCGAGATCGATGCAAAGACGACCCACGGTGTTGCGGGCCCAGCCGCGGCCGTCGCTCTGCAGGCCGAGCGCCTGTTCGGAGGCGAGCACGCTGCGATTGCGCATGGCATCGACGTGAAGCTGGAAGTCGCGTTCTTCCTTGAACAGGCGGAAGCGATTGCGGACCTCCCAGGAAATCTGGATCGCGGCGTTGTTGACCGGCGCAATGGCGGTCGGCGCCTGCGCGGCTGCGTGCCGGGCGGGCAGCGCAGTTGCCATGCCGGCAAGCGTGACGGCGACGAGAAATGAACGTCTGAAAAAGGCGGATGTCATGGGCGCGTTGAACGTCACGTATGGGGCGGAAGTAAGAAACGCCTAGCATACGGAACTCGTTCCGCGGGAGTGGCTTCGCGGCAAGATCAGCGGGATTTGAGTGCGGGCGTGCATTCTGTCGTCGCCCGGCTTGACCGGGCGATCCAGTAGACACTGCCTTTGATGATGTAACCGTGACAACGCCGTTTACTGGATCCCCCGCTTTCGCGGGGGATGACAAACGGGGGGCGCGGCTCGAAGAAGGGGCGAGCCTTATCCGTGCGACTGCCGCTTCATGGGCTGCTGAACCACCACCGGTGCGGGTTCGCCTTCGCGGCGCTCGCTGGAGGTGCCGCCCGTCTTGCGCTGCTGCCACGGCTTGATGACGCTGAGCCACAATTCGCGGGTGCCCATGATGCAGATCGAGATCGCGAACGGGATCATGAAATACAGGATGCGGAACATCACCACGGTGGCGACGAGCTCTTCCTGCTTGAACTGCGGCAGCGCCACCAGCATGGCGGCGTCGAACACGCCGAGACTGCCCGGCGCATGGCTTGCGAAGCCGAGCAGGGTGGCGAGGATGAATACCACCGACACCGAGACGAAATCCACATAGGGCGTTTCCGGCATCAGCAGGTAAAAGGCCAGCGCGCAGAAGCCGAGATCGACCACGCCGATGGCGATCTGCAGCAGGGTCAGCGGCGCCGAGGGCAGCATGACCTTCCAGCCGTTCTGACCGAGCTGGCGGCGCTCCTTGCCGGTGGCAACCCAGATCAGGTAGCCGGCGATACCGGCCAGACAGGCGAGGCCGATCAGGCGATTGATCGTGTCCGGCAGCTGGTCGATGGCCGAGGCGGCCTGCGGGTGCCAGACCATGCCGATGCCGAGCACGAAGCAGTTGCCGAGCCAGAATGTCAGGCCGGAGATGAAGCAGATCTTCGCGACGTCGATGGCGTTCAGCCCGTAGTCCGAGTAGATGCGGAAACGGATCGCGCCGCCGGTGAAGACGGTGGCGCCGAGATTATGGCCGATCGTGTAGCTGGTGAAGCTCGACAGCGCGGCGATGCGATAAGGGACGTGATTCTTGCCGATCGTCCGCAGCGCGAAGAAATCGTAGAAGGTGAGGGTGCAGAAGGCGCCGATCACGCACAGGGTCGCCAGGGTGATCTCCATGGTCGACTTGGCCGCCATCGCCGCCAGGACCTTGGCGGTGTCGAGGCCCTTCAGCGTGGTCACCAGATGGGAGATGGCGAGCGCAATGACGATCAGGCTCGCAACAACACCCAGCCGTTTCCAGCCGACATGTTGCTTGAAGCCACGCCCGAGCGCGGTCAGCAATCGAAACATTCGTCCTCCCGACGGAGCGCGAACAAAGGGAAAGCCGATTCTTGCAAAGGGCGATTCATGGGGCGGTAAATAGCCGATTCACTCATACGCGACGTTCACTCATCTCGGCCAAACCCTTACGGCAAAAACGCTTCATTGTGCAGCCCTTGACAGCGGTAGTGTTAATGCCGGGGACGCGATCTCGTCACATTCCCGCCATGGCTGCAATCTGTCTGAATTTGCACGGTAAACCAGCGTCGTTGCGTTGGCCTTGATATAGGCCCGAAAGCCCGGCGTTCCAGTGCGGAGGACGCCCATCGCCAGGAACATGTCCCGAAGTGACCGGTTAGCGGTGGTATCAGCAACCGAATGAGACGCGGCTAAACGACACAATGAGCAGACGCGCAAGGCGGCCTCCGGCGAGGCCGCTCGCCCGCCGACGCGGCTTCATTCCAATCCAAGGGACAAAACCATGGGATTGTTCACCCGCGACATCAAGACGATGGATGACCTGTTCGTGCACCAGCTGCAGGACATCTACTACGCCGAGAAGCAGCTTCTGAAGGCGCTGCCCAAGATGGCCGGCAAGGCCACCGAGCCCAAGCTAAAGCAGGGTTTCGAGGAGCACCTCAAGCAGACCGAAGTGCATGTGCAGCGCCTCGAAGAGGTGTTCAAGATGCATGGCGCCGAGGTCAAGGCGGTGACCTGTCCGGCCATCGACGGCATCATCAAGGAAGCCGACGAGACGGCGGGCGAAGTCGCCGACAAGCATGTGCTTGATGCAGCCCTGATCAATGCGGCGCAGGCCGCGGAGCATTACGAGATCGTGCGCTATGGCAGCCTGATCGCCTGGGCCCGCCAGCTCGGCCGCAACGACTGCGCGTCGGTGCTGCAGAAGACGCTGGATGAGGAGAAGCAGACCGATGCGAAGCTGACCTCGCTGGCGGAAGGCAAGGTGAATTTGCGGGCGGCGAGCTAGTTCGAGAGCGGCCAATCGCGACATCGCGCGGGTGAAAGCCCGCGCGATTTTCTATGCACGCTTCAGCGCAAAATGCGCGCCGCAAAAAGCCATGACGCCGCCGAGCAACACGGCAATCAGGCCCGCGATGACGCCGGACGCGGTCGCGATCGCATTGGGCGCCGAAGCGGCCTGGCCGGCGCCGGCGAGGACCAGCACGCCGATGCCGATCAGGAAATGGCGCATCCGGCGCGGGATGCGGCCTGACGCCGCGCTGTCCAGCAGATTGGCAGCGACATAGCCGCTGACAAAGCCCATGGCGGCAATCAGCCACCAGGCGATGGCGGAGCCGATCGGCATGAAATTCACGGGATCGCTGCGCCAGAGGCCGCCGAGATCGAGACCGAAGCGCTGCCCGAGCATGTGCACGGCGAGCGCCAGCATCACCCCGGAAATCGTCGCGCCCGCGAGAATCAGGCGGCGCGGAAAAATGGTCGTCTCGGCCATGAGGAGCTTGTAAGGGACGGGGAGGCGCCTGCGCAAGCTGCGGCTTGGTGACGTACGAGGCCTTGGGGAGAGAGACGTGCTGGGTTCACTGCTGAACAGGCCGGGCGAAGCGAGCGACGGAAAGACCTATTTCTACCGCGCCTCGCTGATGGGGCCGGCGCATCGGTTCGAGCTGACGGATGAGGGGATCGTCTGGACCATCGGGGGGCGGTCGGGACTGTGGCCTTACGCGGATGTCGCGTCGGTGCGGCTGTCCTATCGGCCGATGGCCATGCAGCGCAAACGCTACAGCGCCGAGCTGCGCAATCGCGCGGGGCGCCGGCTCAAGATGTTTTCGACGACCAAACAGACCGCGGCGCTGATGGAGCCGCAATTCGGCTATCCCGCCTTCATCGCCACCCTGCATGAAAAGCTGGCGGCGGCGGGCAGCATGGCGACGTTGAGCGCCGGCATCAAGCCGCTGACATTCAACGTGCTGGTGGCGGCGATGGTGCTGCTTGGTCTCGCGATGGCGGCGCTGCTGATCCGCGCGCTGGTGACGGGTGAGTTTGCGGGCGTGGTGTTCATCCTGCTGCTGAGCGCACTGTTCGGCTGGCAGGGCTGGGATTTTCTCCGGCGCAATCGGCCGCGCAGCTATACATTCGATGACGTGCCGCAGGATTTGCTGGGGTAGCTGTAGGGTGGGCAAACCGCCCTTGCGCCTTTGCCCACCTTACAGATTTACGCCGCCGCCTGCCGCACCACCAGCACCGAGCACTTCGCATAGCGCACCACATGCCCGGCATTGGAGCCCAGGAAATACGTGCGCATGGCCGGGCGGTGTGACGTCATCACGATGAGATCGGCTTTGACGGCCGCGGCCTCTTCGAGGATCTCGTGATAGATGCCGCCCTGGCGGACCACGCTCGAGACATGCTCGCCATCGATGCCACAGTCGCGTGCGACGGTGGCGAGCGCCTGTTCCGAACTGTCGCGCTGCTGGGTGTCGAAATCGGCGGGCACATATTCCGCCAGCATCACCGGCGTCATGGCCATCACGTTCAGCAGGCGCACCTTGGCGCCGAAGGTCTTCGAGAACAGACCTGCCTGCGCGATCGCGGGCTTGGCGAGTTCGATCTCGGCGAGATCGATCGGGACCAGAATGGATTTGTACATCTGCACCTCCACCGTGTCCGATGGAGCGTAGCACGATCACAGCCCCGCGGCAGGTGACTTATTGACCAATGCCCTTCAGCAGCTTCGGGCTTGTGAATTTCACCAGCGTGCCGGTGCGGAAGGAGATGTCGTTCCAGCTGTCGACGGCGAAGTCGATGATGGCGATGCTGCCGGTGGGCAGATTGTCGGACAGCGCCTTGCGCCCCTCGGCGTCGCCGCCCTTGCTGCCGTCCTTGATCAGGCCGAGCGCCATTTCATGCAGGCCGGGATTGTGGCCGATCAACATCAGGCGGCGCGGGTCCTGCACTGCAGCATCGCGGATCACTGCCACCAGTTCCTCGAGACCGGCGCCGTAGAGCTCGTCCACATGTTCGACGGTCGGCTTGTTCGAGGGCATCGCGGCGGAGACGAGATCCCAGGTCTGGCGCGTGCGCATGGCAGTGGAGACGCAGACCATGTCGGGATGCGGCGGATGGCTGTTCAGCCAGCCGCCGATCAGCGCGGCGTCGGCGCGGCCACGGTCGTCCAGGCGACGGTCGAAATCTTTGCCGCTCGGCGCGTCCGTTTCGGTCTTGGCGTGACGGAGCAGCATCAATCGGCGCATTCGGATCTCGATTCGTTGGGCGGCAGTGAATTGCGGATTAATGGACGTGGACGATGAGGACAAGGTGACAAGCGCGGCACTTGCCCGTAGGAAACGGCATGACCGCAGCTTCTGCAAGCGTGACATTTGGACCCGACGTGGCCGACCAGGACCGCAACCGGCTAGCTTATCCCATCGATACCGAAGTCTGCGTGATTGGCGCGGGCCTTGCCGGCCTGTCCATCGCGCTGGAGGCTGCCGTGATGGGCGCCAGCGTGGTCGTGCTGGAAGGCCGCCATGTCGGCTGGAACGCGTCCGGCAGCCAGGTGGGGACGGTGACGCCGGGCTTCGGCCTGCCGCTGGCCGATCTGGTCGAGCGGGTCGGGCTGGAAGATGCCCGCGAGATGTGGGCGCTGTCGCAGCAGGGCGCCGAGGCGGTGCGTGCACGCGCGACGGATGGTGCGATTCCCGATCTCGCGTTCAGCGAAGGTGCGCTCGAAGTCTCCAATGTCGATGTCGGCGAGAAGCTGATCGCGCGGCTGCAGATGCTGAACGAGGATTTCGATACAGTCGCCGAAGGCTGGCAGGTCGAGCGCGTGCGCGAGGCGCTGAAGACGCAGCGCTACTTCCATGGCGTGCACTATCCGAAAGCCTTCCAGATCGACGGCCGGAAATATCTGATGGGCCTCGCCGCGCTGGCGAAGCGGGCGGGCGTGCGCATCTTCGAGGATTCGCCGGCGATGAGTCTCGACGCGGCGGGCGTAATGAAACGCATCACGACGCCATCGGCGCAGTTGCGCGCGCAGCATGTGGTGCTGGCCGGCAATGTGCATCTCGGTTCTCCGGCGCAGCGGCTGTCGGACACGCTGCTGCCGGTGTGGCGCTATGCGGGCATCACCGAGCCGCTCGGCGAGCGGCTGGCGGAGGTGATCAGCTTTCCGGGTTCGGTGAGCGACACCGACGGCGTCGATCATTTTCGGATTGTCGAGGGTGACCGTCTGATGTGGTCGTTTCCGGAAACGACATGGCCGGTGAAGCCGGAGCGCTTCGCGCGAAAAATCGCGCGGCGGATCAGGACGGTGTTTCCGCAACTGGGCAAGGTTGCCGTCACGGAGACCTTTGGCGGCGCCATGGGCCAGACCGTGCATGGCATGCCGCAGATCGGGCAGCTCAGGCCGGGTCTGTGGGTGGCCAGCGGTTTCGGTCATCAGGGGCTCAACACCACGGCCATGGCCGGGCAGATGATCGCCCGCGGCATGACCGCCCGCGACGACCGCACCAACCTGTTCGCCCCCTTCGAACTCGTCTGGGCCGGCGGCCGGATCGGCCGCGTGGTCGGGCACGGGGTAGGGGTCTGGCAGCGGCAGGTGTCGGCGCTGGAAGGCACGCTGGCGCGCTATCGCGAGCGGGCAGGGGTGCGGGAAGAGCTGCGTGAAGCGCGTCTGGCGGAGGCCAATGCCCGCGCAGGAACCGGCGGGCCGATTGCCTAGCATGTTCAATCGTCGTTGAAACAAAAAGGTCCGTTTCCGAACACGAAACGGAAGTGTCTTCGCACGGCGACATTCGCCAGCCTCGGATGCGGCGCAGACGTTCTTGAATCAATGCGCGCTCAATCCTAGAGTGTGTGCTTGGCCGCTGCCGACCTGGAGTTCGGAGCGGGGCGCGCTGCGACTGCAGCCACCGCGCTTCCATTGCTTGAGACCGGTATCGGTCATCAAACACTGGAGATGCATCATGAAGTGCCCACGCAGATCAAACATCACCCGACGTGGCACTCTTTTGAAAGCTACGTCTTTTGCTGTTGCCTTTGTCATCACCGTCGCAGCTTCGGTCAGTCCGACAATCGGATATGCGCAGCAATCGCCGGTCCAGTCACCATCTGCCGAGGAAGCGCAAGTCATCGCGCAGGAAGCCTACGTCTATTTCTATCCGTTGGTCCTGATGGATCTGACGCGCAAGCAACTGATCAATCTCGACGCCAAGATCAATCCGATCGGCGGGCCCGCCAACGCCTTTACGCACGTCCGTGCATTTCCCTCGGCCGACATGAGGGTCGTGGTGCGCCCGAACTTCGATACGCTGTATTCGAGTGCCTGGCTCGATCTGACAGGCGGCCCCCAGATTGTGTCCACGGCCGATACCGGCGGACGCTACTTCCTGCTGCCGATGCTCGACATGTGGACCGATGTCTTCGCCGTCCCTGGCAAGCGAACCAATGGTACGGGTGCCGCCAGCTTCGCCTTGGTACCGCCGGGCTGGAGTGGAACACTGCCTCCGGATGTCGAACGCATCAATGCGCCTACATCCCATGTCTGGATCATCGGCCGCACCCAGACCAACGGTGTGAAAGACTACGATTCCGTCCACAAGGTTCAGGATGGCTACAGGATCACGGCCTTGGCGGATTGGGGGAGAGCACCGTCCAAGGTCGAACAGAAGATCGATCCTTCGGTCGATACCAAGACCGAGCCATTGCGGATGGTTGCCCAGATGCCGGCGGCCGAGTTCTTCCAGTATGCGGCAGAGCTGATGAAGCAGAATCCGCCGCACACGACGGACTGGTCGATCCTCGCACGGATGAAGCGCATCGGAATCCAGCCCGGGACGTTCGATAACACCAAGGTCAGCGCGGATGTCCTGACACAGGCTGCTGCCGGTGGTCTGAAACTCATGCATGACAAGGCACCGACACTCGCGCGCGTGGTCAATGGCTGGCAGATAAACACCGACACGATGGGCGTCTATGGTGATTTTTATCTGAAGCGCGCCATCGTCGCGCTCATGGGGTTGGGCGCCAATCAGCCGGAAGATGCAATCTATCCTCTCAATGCGGCCGATGCCGCCGGCAAGCCGGTGATGGCGGAGAACAAATATATCCTGCAATTCAGGAAGGACGAATTGCCGCCGGCGAGCGCCTTCTGGTCGCTGACCATGTATGACGAGGAGGGCTATCAGGTTGCCAACCCGATCAACCGCTTTGCCATCGGCGACCGCGACGCGCTTGCCTATAACGGCGATGGTTCGCTCGACCTCTATGTCCAGAATGAGAACCCCGGGGCGGACAAGGAGGCGAACTGGCTGCCCGCCCCGAAACACGGAAAGCTGGGACTGACGCTGCGTCTCTACGGACCCAGGCAGGAGGCGCTCGATGGACGCTGGAACCCGCCGGCCATCGCGCAGGTCGATAGCGGAACGGTCGGCCGCAACTAGCCGCGAACGTGCCTCAGGACAGCCATAGGCCCGACATTCGAGCCTATGGTCTTTCCGGCGCTGCGCTCGCGATTTCGTGAGCGATTTTTGCCGCCGGCGATGTAACCTCAGCGGGTTCGATCCGTAATTCCAGACGAACGGGATACGCATTCCGCCGAGGGAGACCCATCATGATCGACCGTCGCCTGATTTTGTCCACCGCTGCCGGTGCTGCCGGCCTCCTGTCGCTGAAATGGCTGACCGGATCGTCCGCACGTGCCGCATCGGACGAGAAGTTCGAGGTCATGAAGACCGACGAGGAATGGCGCAAGCAGCTCACCCCGCAGCAATATGAGATCCTGCGCAAGGAGGGCACCGAGCGGCCTTATTCCAGCCCGTTGCTGAAGGAGAAGCGCAAGGGCACCTTTGCCTGCGCCGGCTGTGACAATGCGCTGTTCTCGTCCGAGACCAAATATGACAGCGGCACCGGCTGGCCGAGCTTCTGGAAGCCGCTCGATGGCGGCGTTGGCGAGCGCA
The DNA here is from genome assembly GCF_044340795.1 of Tardiphaga sp. Classification (GTDB taxonomy): domain Bacteria; phylum Pseudomonadota; class Alphaproteobacteria; order Rhizobiales; family Xanthobacteraceae; genus Tardiphaga. The sequence goes on along the minus strand of NZ_JBIISY010000097.1, from coordinate 2,891 downwards.
AGGACACGAGTTATGGCATGACCCGTACCTCGATCCACTGCCGCCGCTGCGGCGGCCATCTCGGCCATGTGTTCGATGATGGCCCGAAGCCGACCGGCCTTCGCTATTGCATGGACGGTTTCGCGCTGGTGTTCAAACCGGCCACGCCATCGGCGACCTGACGGCCGAAAGCGCCCCGTCGATCCGGCAAATATTTCCCTGCTAGGCAATTGTGCCCCGGTCCCCGGACCGGGGCATTCTTGTTAGTTCGCTGATTCGTCTCGCTTATTCCGCTTGGCACGGGCCTTGCGACATCGCCTCCAGCAGCGGCCATCATTTTGGCATCACCCCGGCGGGCCGCCCGGAAGTTGGAGACGATGTAATGGGTATCTTCGGCGCTCTCACCACCTCGGTTGCGGGCCTGCGGGCGAACTCCTATGCGCTGGAAAACATCTCCGGCAACATCGCCAACTCGCAGACCACCGCTTTCAAGCGGATCGATACCAGTTTCACCGATCTCATTCCGCAGACGGGCAATAATGCGCAGCTCGCCGGCAGCGTGAATGCGGGGTCGCGCAGCACCAATACGGTGGCCGGCTCGACCCAGAACGCCTCGGTCGCGACCTATATGGCGATCAATGGCGACGGTTTCTTCGCCGTCCAGAAGCCGGGCAGTGTGTCGGACAACAACCCGATCTTCGACGGCGTCAACAAATACACCCGCCGCGGTGACTTCTCGCTCGACAAGAACGGTTATCTCGTCAACGGCGCCGGCTACTATCTGCAGGGCGTCAAGATCGATCCGTCCACCGGCAACCCGGCGGGCTCGACGCCCGAAGTGCTGCGCTTCCAGAACGATTTCCTGCCGTCGCGCGCCTCCACCAAGATCGACTATCGCGCCAATCTCGCCGCCTATCCGCGGACGATCAAGGCCGATGCGTCCGTGCCGGGCTCTGAATTGCTGCAACCGGCCGATTTCGCCAGCAATCCGCGCGTCGCCGGCACGCCTGCTGCGCCATTCACCGACGGCACGCGCAGCGGGACGGGGCAGAATTCCAAGCTGACCACGGCAACGCCGATCACCGGAAACACGTTACTGTCGGGTGCAACGAACACCGACTCGCTGACAGCCAATTTCGCTGTTGGCGATACCATCACGGTCAATGGAACTGTGATCACATTCACCGCCTCGGGCGGAGCGAACGACGCCACCAATATCCCGGTCGATGCCAATATCTCGACGCTGCTCGGCAAGATCGACGCCATCACCAACAACACCGGAACGCCCTCTGCCGTGAACAGCGGTGCTGTCGTGTTGCATACGGGCCTGGCCAACAACATCACCATGACGAGCTCGAATCCGACTGCGTTCGGCGCGCTCGGTTTCAGCGGCACGGTCAATGTGGCTCGCGGTGGTGGTGGTGGCGTTGGCACCGGCATCGTGACCGGCAACGACAACAAGGCGTTTCTGGAAGAGTCGATCTCCGGGGGCACCACCACCGCCTATGATGGCAATGGTGCGCCGGTGAGCGTGCAGTTGCGCTGGGCCAAGGTCGATTCAGCCACGCAAGGCGCGGGTCACCTCGATACCTGGAACCTGTTCTATCAGGTCGATGCCAATGCCACCGGCACGACGGCGGCGTGGCAGAATGTCGGCACCGACTTCACCTTCGGTTCTAACGGCCAAATGAATCCCGTGATCGGTCAGGTCACGCTGAACAACATGACCATCAATGGCAAGACGCTGGGCAATATCACCATGGCCTTCGGCTCTGGCGGCCTCACCCAGTTTGCCGATACGAACGGCAATGCGCAGGTCAACCAGATCGAGCAGGACGGCTATGCGGCCGGCCAGCTCAAGAGCGTGTCGGTCAGCAATGAAGGCCGCGTGGTCGGCAGCTATTCCAACGGCCGCAACATCGACCTGGCGGAAGTCAGCATCGCGACTTTCAACGGGGCCGACTTCCTGAAGCGCATCGATGGCGGCGCATTCGAGGTGACGAACGAGTCCGGTGAAGCGTTGTTCGGCAAGGGTGGCAGCATTTCCGGCTCGTCGCTGGAATCGTCGAACACCGACATCGCCGACGAATTCACAAAACTCATCATCACGCAGCAGGCCTATTCGGCCAACACCAAGGTGATCACCACCACCAACACCATGGTGCAGGATCTGCTGAACGTGATGCGCTAAGCGCGAGGCCGCTCCGGCGGCCTTTTTCCTTCGTGAACCTTGAGAGCGACAGTTAGTCATGAGTCTGAACACCGCACTCTCCATCGCCATGGCCGGGCTGCGCGCAAACCAGTCCGCGCTGTCGCTCGTCTCGTCCAATGTGGCCAATGCGGAAACGCCGGGCTACATCCGCAAGACGACCAATCAGGTCACGACCTATTCCGGCGCGATCGGCAACGGCGTTCGCGTCGACGGCGTCAATCGCGAACTCGATCAATACATCATGGCCCAGTTGCGCACGGAGACGTCCGGCGCCGGCTATGCATCGACACGCTCCAGCTTCCTGCAGCAATTGCAGAGCATGTTCGGCAATCCCGGCTCGGTCGGCACGCTGGAGGATTCATTCAGCAAATTGTCGAGCGCGGTGCAGGCGCTGGCCACCAGCGCTGACAGCTCGTCGGCGCGTATCGGCGTGGTGAATGCCGCGCAGGCTCTGGCGCAGCAGCTCAACTCCATGACGCAGGGTATCCAGAACCTGCGCAACGCGGCCGATAACGGCATCAAGGACTCGGTCGCCACCGCCAACAGCCTGATGCAGCAGATTGCAGCGATCAATCGGCAGCTCACCCCCAATCCGTCGGGCGGGACATCTACGGATTCGAATACGGCCGCACTGCTTGATCAGCGCGATCGCTATGTCACGCAGCTCTCCGAACTGATGGACATTCGCGTCACGACCAAC
>NZ_JBIISY010000017.1:0-46083 GCF_044340795.1 Tardiphaga sp. | reverse complement strand
CCGCCGGGCCGCCACCGGTGACCGCATCGATGATGCCGAATGTGTCGAAGAACACATAGACGACATTGACGACCAGCAGGAAGAAGGTGGTCGGCGACAGCAGCGGGAAGGTGATGGTCCAGAACCGCCGCAGCGGCCCGGCGCCGTCGATGGCGCCGGCTTCCAGCACGCTGCGCGGAATCGATTGCAGGCCGGCGAGGAAGAACAGGAAATTATAGGCGATCTGTTTCCACACCGCAGCCATCACGATCAGCGCCATGGCGTGGTTGCCGTCGAGCAGCGGATTCCAGTTGAAGCCGAGCACGCGCATCGGCCGCGCCAAGGTCCCGAGGGTCGGGTGAAACATGAAGAGCCACAGCACGCCCGCCACGGCAGGCGCGACGGCATAGGGCCAGATCATCATCACCTTGAAGACGGGGGCGGCTTTGAGGTTCTTGTCGGCCTGGGTCGCGAACAGCAATGCGATGGCAAGGGACAGCGCCGCCACCAGCGACGAGAACACCAGCGTGGTGACCATCGACTTGTAATATTCCGGCTGCGCGAACAGCGCCTGATAGTTTTCGAGCCCGACAAAATCGGAATTCAGGCCGAACGCATCCTCGCGCAGAAACGATTGCCAGACGGCCTGGCTGGCCGGCCAATAAAAGAATACGAGCGTGATGACGAGTTGCGGCAGCAACAGCGCATAAGGCAGCGCCTTGTTGCCGAAGATCGCGGTTTTTTCCATGTGCTGTGCCGTGCCCCCAGCCGCCTCGATCACTCATGTCATCACCCGCGAATGCGGGTGATCCCGTAAACACGGACGCATGTGAAACACACCAGCGTCGCCGTTTACTGGGTCGCCCGGTCAAGCCGGGCGACGACAGATGTGTCACCTCACCGTCTTCTCGAACGTCCGCAGCATCGCATTGCCGCGCGTCACGGCAGCATCCAGTGCCTGTTGCGCCGTCTTTTGGCCACCCAGCGCCGCCTCGATCTCCTCGGACCAGATATCGCGCAGCTGCACCATGTTGCCGAAGCGCAGCCCGCGGGAATTCTCGGTCGGCTCCTTGTTGGTCAGCTCCTTCAGCGGCGTCTCCAGCGTCGGGTTCTTTTCGTAGAAGCCCGATGCCTTCGTCTTCTCGTAAGCGGCCTTGGTGATCGGCAGATAGCCGGATTCCTGATGCAGCTTGGCCTGCCGGTCGGTGTCCGAGAGGAAGGCAAAGAATTTTGCCACGCCCTTGTATTCGTCGGGCTTCTTGCCGCCCATCACCCACAGTGACGCGCCGCCGATGATCGAATTCTGCGGGGCGCCCTTGGCGTCCGGGTAGTACGGCATCGGCGCAGAGGTGAAGGCGAATTTCGCCGTGCTCTTGGCGGTGGCGTAGTAGCCCGACGATGTCAGGAACAGCGGGCACTCGCCGGAGCCGAAGCGCGCTTCGCTGGCATTGGCGCGGCCGGAATAGTCGTAGGTCTTGTCCTTCACCAGCTCCGTCAGCGTCTGCAAGTGTTTTACATGCAGCGGCGTGTTGAATTGGAGGACGGTGTCGAAACCGTCCAGCCCGTTCGCCTTGCTGCCGATCGGCACGTTATGCCAGGCGGAGAACTGCTCGATATTGGCCCATGTCGCCCAGGCATTGGAGAAGCCGCAGGTCGCGTAACCCGCACCTTTCAGCTTCTTCGCAGCATCGAACACCTCGGGCCATGTCTTCGGGATCTCCGCGATGTTTGCCTTCTTCAGCGCGTCGAGATTGACCCACATCACCATCGACGACGAGTTGAAGGGGAAGGACAGCATCTCGCCCTTCGATGTCGAATAGTAGCCGGTGATCGCCGGCAGATAGGCGTTCGGATCGAACGGCTCGCCCGCATCCTTCATCAGTTGGTAGACCGGCTTGATGGCGCCCTTGGCGCTCATCATGGTCGCGGTGCCGACTTCGAACACCTGCAGGATATGCGGCGCGGTGCCGGCGCGGAATGCGGCAATGCCGGCATTCATCGTATCGGGATAGGCGCCCTTGAAGGTCGGCACCACCTTGTAGTCGCTCTGCGAGGCGTTGAAGTCGGCGGCAAGCTTGTTGACGATGTCATTGTTGCCGCCGGACATCGCGTGCCACCACTGGATCTCGGTTACTGCCTGTGCAGGCGCAGCAAAGGCCAGCGTAGAGGCAAGCAGGGCAGCAAGTGCGAGATGTGGACGATTCATTCAGTGTCTCCCGTTAGCCGTCATCATCGAGAGGCAACCAGGGCGGCTGCAGATGACGTGCGCGCGATTTTGTCGCAGATGCTAGGCGGGAATGGGCAGGCTTGGGAAGCCGCAAAAAGTCTGAGACGGTATGGCGCGGGGCCGTGGATCTTTTGGCCCCGCACCAATGTTGTTACCGCTTGCGCTCGGCGCCGCTCACCGTGCCCTTGGCAACGAGGTCCTTGATCTCATCGGCCGAGTAGCCGAATTCGGTCAGGATCTCGTCGAAGTGCTCGTTGAATTTCGGCGGGACGCGACGCAGGCTTGCTTTGGTGCGGTCGAAACGGACCGGCGACGCAACGCCCTTGTACCAGTCCTTCTCGATGACATCGCCGCGATGCTTGGTGTGCGCATTGGCGAGCGCCTTATCGATCGACTGCACGGGACCGGCGGGAAGGCCGGCGCCAAGCAGGCGTTCGCACAGCGGTGCGGAGTCGTGCTGCGACAGGATCGCTTCCAGTTCGGCCCGCAACGCATCGCGATTCAACACACGGTCGCGATTGCGCGCGAAACGTTCATCCGTGCCGAGATCGGGCTTGCCGAGTTCGCGGCACAATTTTCGGAAGGTGCCGTCATTGCCGACGCCCATGAAAATGTTGCCGTCGCGCGCCTTGAACACAGCATAGGGCACCAGATTCGGGTGCTCGTTGCCGGTCAGGGCAGGCGGCTTGCCGCCATTGTAGAAATAGTTCGACGTATGCGGATGCATGATCGCGAGACCGGTCTCATACAGCGTCGCTTCCACGAACTGGCCGAGGCCGGATTTCGCACGCTCCTGCAGCGCCATCAGGATGCCGACGGCGGCATAGAGGCCGGTGCACATATCCACCAGCGCCACGCCGATACGCGTCGGGCCGCTTTCCGGCGAACCGGTGGAGGCCATCAGGCCGACCATCGACTGGATGATGGCGTCATAGCCGGGATGGCCGCCATGCGGACCATCGGCACCGAAGCCGGAGATGCGGCAATGGATCAGCTGCGGGAATTTTTCGCGCAGGAAGTCATTGCCGATGCCCCATTTGTCGAGCGTGCCCGGCTTGAAGTTCTCGATCATCACATCGGCATCTGCGAGCATGCGCATCAGCACGGTACGGCCGCCCTCGGACGCAAGGTCGAGACCGATGGAGCGCTTGTTGCGGTTGGCACCGACGAAATAGGCCGCATCCTCGTCGTGGAACGGGGGGCCCCAGTCGCGGGTCTCATCGCCGGCGGGCGGTTCGACCTTGACGATGTCAGCGCCGTGGTCGCCCAGGATCTGCGTGCAGTAGGGGCCGCCGAGCACACGCGACAGATCGATCACGCGCAGGCCGGCAATGGCGCCGGGGGCTACGGGTAAGCTCATTCAATCAGCCTTCTCTCTAGTGTCGTTGTTATTATGCCGGAGAGCATCGTGAAGGCTGTCAGAGCTAGCGGGCTTCGGCGCATGCGGCAATGGGCGTCTGCGCGCAGCCGTTATGACCGCAGGGCAAATGCAAAAGGCCCGGCGGGTGCCGGGCCTCGATGCATTCTACCAGAGTGGTTGCAGCTCACAGAATGACCGAGCGCACGTCGATATTCCCGCGCGTGGCATTTGAATACGGGCAGATCTGGTGCGTCTTCTCCACCAGAGCTTCCGCCTCGGCGCGATCGACACCGGGCAGCGAAATCGCCAGTTCGACATCGAGACCAAAGCCGCCTTCGGAGCGTGGGCCGATACCGACGGTAGCCGTGACGGATGTGTCGGCAGGCACCTTCGGGCCGCCCTGCGAACTGACGAACTTCATGGCGCCGATGAAGCAGGCGGCATAGCCGGCTGCGAACAGCTGCTCGGGATTATTGCCTTCACCGCCGGCGCCGCCGAGTTCCTTCGGGGTGACGAGCTTGACGTCGAGCGCGCCGTCGGTGGTGGTGGAGCGGCCGTCGCGGCCGCCGGTTGCCTTGGCGCTGGTCTTGTAGAGAACGCGCTATTAAATTGTGCTCAATAGATCGTGATGCGGCTTGGCGGGGCTGGCGACCCGTGGCCAGATGGGTCAGGAGATGATCATGGCGAAGAAACCGGCCCTCGCGAGCCTTCTGCAGCTCGATAACCAGATCTGCTTTGCGGTCTATTCCGCAGGCCATGCCTTCAATCGCGTCTACAAGCAGCTGCTGCAGAAGCTCGGGCTCACCTATCCGCAATATCTGGTGATGCTGGTCCTGTGGGAGCGCGACCACCTGCCGGTCAAGGAGATCGGCGAAAAGCTGTTCCTCGATTCGGGCACGTTGACGCCGCTGCTGAAGCGGCTGGAGACGGCGGGGCTGGTGAAGCGCACGCGCGGCGAAAAGGACGAGCGCACGGTGATCGTGACGCTCACTGCTCAGGGAGAGGCGATGCGGGACCAGGCGAAGTCCGTGCCGCAGGGCATTCTCGGCGCGTCGGATTGCACGGCGGAAGAACTGGTAGCGATGAAGGACGACATCATCGCGCTGAGGGACCGGCTGAACAAGGCGCTGGGGGAGTAGGCGGCGGCTACAGGCGCTTCTTTGCGAAGGCGCGGCCGGAATGCGATTTCAGATATTTCTCGAACGCCAGCGCGCGATGCTTGTCCGGGAAAGCGCAGTACCAGATGAGCTGCCACGGCATGAACTTCGCCGTGTGCGTGGATCGGCCGGCATTGTGCTCGGCGATTCGCTGTCTCAGATCAGAGGTCGCGCCGACATATTCCTGATCGGGAAAGGGAATGCTCCGGAGGATGTAGACGTACCACATGACGGCATTCGCCTGGGATCGTCGAAAGGAGTGGAAAGGGAAGTTCAGAAAAGAAAGAAGCAGAGCTCGACTTCAGTCCGTCTTCGCCCTGCGGGCTTCGCCGGACACCACGCTTCGCCAACTGGCTCTGCGCGGCTGCGCCACGCGTAGCCAGTTGGCGAAGCGTGGTGGAGCCAGGCGGGATCGAACCGCCGACCTCTTGCATGCCATGCAAGCGCTCTCCCAGCTGAGCTATGGCCCCGAAACCTGCGACGCACTGGGTGCGGCGTCGCGGGCAAACCCAAACCACATGTTCGGGCAGATCACAAGTCCTGTTGTCAGGTTCTTGTCACTTAACCTTCTTCATCGTTCGAATGATCGCCGATGATGTCGGTCACGTCGTCGTCGCCTTCGTCTTCGTCGGCGATGAAGGTCGAATCGTCGTCGTCATCATCGACCGAATCGTCGGCTTCGATGTCGTCCTCGGATTCGAGAACGGCGGCCTTCTTGCCGGTGTTCTCTTCGGCATCGGCCTCCTCGAGGGACACCAATTCCTCGTTCTCGTTGGTCTCGTTCTCATCCGTCGCATTCGCGGCCGAGGCGCGCTCTGCAGCGCGGCCGCGGGTCGGCGCAATCGGAGCGATCGGCACCACCTCACCGGTATAAGGCGAAATCACCGGCGTCTTGTTGAGGTCGTAGAACTTCTTGCCCGTGGTTGGGCAAATGCGTTTGGTTCCGAGGTCGGATTTGGCCACGTGCAGGTGTCCTGGGGATTTCTTGAAAAACGGTGCTTCACTTGGCTAGTTGAGACGCTCATGTCAATAGCGCTTTGCACGTGAATGACGGGCGCGTGACGCGTCGTGGCCTGTATGCTACGAGCCGCCCTGCGCAAGGGAACAGTATTTTGAGCCATCCAGACACATCCGCCGCCCAGCAGACGCCTCTCACAGCCCGCAAAAGCGGCGCTTTGCGCGGCTCGGCGCGCGTGCCCGGTGACAAATCGATCTCGCATCGCGCCCTTATTCTCGGCGCGCTGGCGGTGGGCGAAACCCGGATCACCGGCCTGCTGGAAGGCGAGGATGTCCTGAATACCGCCAAAGCCATGCAGGCGCTCGGCGCCAGGGTTGAGCGGACCGGCGATTTTGCGTGGAAGGTCAATGGCGTAGGCGTGGCAGGTTTCGTCGAGCCGAAGGCGCCGCTCGATTTCGGCAATGCCGGCACCGGCTCGCGGCTGGTGATGGGCGCCGTTGCCGGCTGCCCGATCACCGTGACGTTCGACGGCGATGCCTCGCTGCGCAGCCGCCCGATGCGCCGCATCGTCGATCCACTGGAACTGATGGGCGCCAAGGTCATCGCCAGCCAGGAGGGCGGCCGGCTGCCGCTGACCCTGCAGGGCGCCCGCGATCCGCTGCCGATCGTCTACAGGACGCCGGTGGCCTCCGCGCAGATCAAGTCCGCTGTGCTGCTGGCCGGCCTGTCGGCGCCCGGTACCACCACGGTGATCGAGACCGAGGCAAGCCGCGACCACACCGAGCTGATGCTCAAGCATTTCGGCGCCGAGATCGTCTCCGAGAAGGAAGGCGCCCATGGCCGCAAGATCACCCTCACCGGCCAGCCCGAGCTGAAGGGCGCCGATGTCGTGGTGCCGGCAGATCCATCCTCCGCGGCTTTTCCGATGGTGGCGGCGCTGATCACGCCCGGCTCGGAGATCGAGCTCACCGACGTCATGACCAATCCGCTCCGCACGGGTCTGTTCACGACCCTGCGCGAAATGGGGGCCTCGATCGAGGAAACCGACGTCCGCGGCGATGCCGGCGAGCCGATGGCCAAGTTCCGTATCAGGGCGTCGAAGCTCAAGGGTGTCGAAGTGCCGCCCGAGCGCGCACCGTCGATGATCGACGAATATCTGGTGCTGGCTGTGGCGGCGTCTTTCGCAGAAGGCACCACGATCATGCGCGGCCTGCAAGAGTTGCGCGTGAAGGAATCCGATCGCCTGGAGGCCACCGCCGCGATGATCCGCGTCAATGGCGTGAAGGTGGAGATCATCGGCGACGATCTCATCGTTCACGGCACCGGCCGCGTCCCCGGCGGCGGCACCGTCGCCACCCATATGGATCACCGCATCGCCATGTCGGCCCTCGTGATGGGATGTGCTTCGGATGCACCCGTCACCATCGACGACACGACTTTCATCGCCACCAGCTTTCCCGACTTCATCCCGATGATGCGCCGGCTGGGCGCGGATTTTGCGTAGTCACCATGGCAACAGGCTTCGACCGCGATGCCCTGCTGGACGCCTTCGACGAGATCGGGCGTGCAGCGGTTGCGGCCGGAACGAAGCTTCAGATCGCGGTGTATGGCGGCTCGGCACTGATGCTGGCGAGCAATTTTCGGTTTGCGACCGAAGACGTCGATATCGCGGAGATTGGTGGCGTGTGGCCCGACTGGTTGCGCGCGGTTACCGAGCAAATTGCGTCACGGCGCGGATGGTCCAGCGATTGGTTGAACGAAGGCGTTGCCTTTCATCTGAGCGCGCTGGCGACGCATGCCGCGGACCATCTCGAATTCGGGACTTTTCCACGTGGCGTCACGGCGGCCGGACTTGTTGTCTCGGTCCCGACGGCTGAATATCTGTTGGCACTGAAATTGAAGGCGATGCGGGTGACCGACGTTCTGCGCGGCGATACCGAACGCCTCGATATCCTGAATTTGATGGATGTTGTCGGCATCGAAACTGGCGATCAGGCGATCGCATTGCTGGGGAAGTATTTCCCGATCAGCGCTGCCTCGCCGGAGAAGCAAAAGTTTCTGCTGAAGAACATGAGCCGCGAAGGGAAGAGCGATGCGCCCAAATACCCTCGCTGAAGCGGTTGATCGCATTCGATCCGGAACGGCGCAGGACGTGGCATTGGCCGAATTCGTCGATAGTTTCGATATGGCGGCCACCAATGTAGATCGTTATGCCAGTCTCGCCGAGGAACCCGAGCTCAGCCGCGATCCGAAACTGGATGCGTTGGCCGGGGCGATTGCAGAATATCTTGCCAAGCAGTATCGGCTCGGTCAGGTACCGAGCTGGGCGTCTGGTCCTTCGCGGCGGCTGGATCAACCTTGGTTCACGGCGACATCGCCAACGGACGGCATGCGGGAATACCTGACCTATTCCAGCCCGGCCGAATTCGCCTCCCGCAACATCTTTACCGAGGAGCGGCCGCTGCGACGCGCGCGCTCCGAACTGACATACGAAAGTTCCACGCCAAAATGATCATCGCCATCGACGGACCCGCCGCCTCCGGTAAAGGCACGCTCGGCAAGCGCCTGGCGAAACATTATGGCTACCGTCATCTCGATACCGGCGTGCTTTATCGCGCGGTGGGCTTTGCGCTGCTGTCGCGCGGGATCGACCTGCACAACGAGATCGAGGCGGTGCATGCGGCCGAAAGCCTCGATCCCGAGCATTTCGGTAACCCGCTGCTCAAAACCCAGGAATCCGGCGATGCTGCCTCGATCGTCTCGGCTTTTCCGCGGGTCCGCGAGGTGCTGCTCAATTTCCAGCGCCATTTCGCGGAGGAACCGCCGGGCGCGGTGCTCGACGGCCGCGACATTGGAACCGTGATCTGTCCGAATGCGGACGTGAAGATCTTCGTGGTGGCGGACCCGGCGGTTCGCGCCCGCCGGCGCACGCTGGAGGCCAAGGGGCGCGGCGAGGCGGCCGACGAGGCGCTGGTGCTGGCCGATATCCTCAAGCGCGACGAGCGCGACCAGAACCGCCCGGTGGCGCCTTTAAAGCCTGCAGAAGATGCATACTTGCTGGATAATTCCAATTTGGATATAGAAGGCGGCGTCCGGGCCGCCATCGACATTGTCGAGGCCGTCCGAGCGGGCCGGCAGCGGGTCTGATCGATCCCTTCGCTTCGAAGGGGCATCAAGGCGAAACCGCAGCCGTCATTGGAGGAGCGCCCGCTCCCGGTCTCGAGCTGCGATACGCTCTTTTCTGGTTCCGGACATTCAAGCTGAACATACGCATCATTTGCGAAGGCATCCTGCCGGCCCGTTTATGCACCTCCATGCAGAGCGGTCGTCAGAGGTTGCGGACCTTTGACCCTTTGCAAGCGCTGCACCCCTTAACCCGAACGGCCGGCAAGATACCGCATCTGGAGAACAAATGGCTTCGATTGATTCCTACAATCCCTCGCGCGACGATTTCGCAGCGATGCTCGACGAGTCCTTCTCGGGCGGCAACCTTCAGGAAAGCTCTGTCATCAAGGGCAAAGTGGTTGCGATTGAAAAGGACATGGCCGTCATCGACGTCGGCCTGAAGACCGAAGGCCGCGTGGCGCTGCGTGAATTCGCAGGACCGGGCCGTGATAGCGAATTGAAGGTCGGCGACGAAGTCGAGGTGTTCCTCGACCGGATCGAAAACGCGCTCGGCGAAGCCGTTCTGTCGCGCGACAAGGCCCGCCGTGAAGAAAGCTGGGGCAAGCTCGAGAAGGCGTTCAACGCCAACGAGAAGGTCAACGGCGTTATCTTCAACCAGGTCAAGGGTGGCTTCACCGTCGATCTCGACGGCGCCGTGGCCTTCCTGCCGCGCTCGCAGGTCGACATCCGTCCGATCCGCGACGTTGCTCCGCTGATGAACAACTCGCAGCCGTTCCAGATCCTCAAGATGGACCGTCGCCGCGGCAATATCGTCGTGTCGCGTCGTACCGTTCTCGAAGAGACCCGCGCCGAACAGCGTCAGGAACTCGTCCAGAACCTCGAAGAGGGTCAGGTCATCGACGGCGTCGTCAAGAACATCACCGATTACGGTGCGTTCGTTGACCTCGGTGGCATCGACGGCCTGCTGCATGTCACCGACATCGCATGGCGTCGCGTCAACCACCCGACTGAAGTTCTCACCATCGGTCAGACCGTCAAGGTCAAGATCATCAAGATCAACCACGAGACCCACCGTATCTCGCTCGGCATGAAGCAGCTGCTCGACGATCCGTGGCAGGGCATCGAGGCCAAGTACCCGCTGAACGCTCGCTTCTCGGGTCGCGTCACCAACATCACCGACTACGGCGCATTCGTCGAACTGGAGCCGGGCATCGAAGGCCTGATCCACGTCTCGGAAATGTCGTGGACCAAGAAGAACATGCATCCCGGCAAGATCGTTTCGACCTCGCAGGAAGTCGAAGTGCAGGTGCTCGAGGTCGACAGCGTCAAGCGTCGTATTTCGCTCGGTCTCAAGCAGACCATGCGCAATCCGTGGGAAGTGTTCGTCGAGAAATTCCCGGTCGGTGCGACCGTGGAAGGCGAAGTCAAGAACAAGACCGAATTCGGTCTGTTCCTCGGCCTCGACGGCGACGTGGACGGCATGGTCCATCTCTCGGATCTCGACTGGAAGCAGCCGGGTGAACAGGTCATCGACAACTTCAAGAAGGGTGACATGGTCAAGGCCATCGTCCTCGATGTGGATGTCGAGAAGGAGCGCATCTCGCTCGGCGTCAAGCAGCTCGAAGGCGACCCCTTCGCCGAGCCGGGCGACGTCAAGAAGGGCGCTGTCGTGACCTGCGAAGTGATCGACGTGAAGGACTCGGGTATCGACGTCCAGATCGCCGGCACCGACTTCACGACCTTCATCAAGCGCTCGGAACTCGCGCGTGACCGCAATGACCAGCGCGCCGAGCGTTTCGCCGTCGGCGAGAAGGTCGATGCCCGCGTGATCCAGTTCGACAAGAAGGCCCGCAAGGTCCAGGTGTCGATCAAGGCGCTCGAAGTGGCCGAAGAGAAGGAAGCGATCGCACAGTACGGTTCGTCCGATTCGGGCGCGACCCTGGGCGACATCCTCGGCAAGGCGCTCAAGCAGAGCGGCGACAAGTAAGTTTCGACTTACCTGTGAAACAAATCGGGGCTCCGGCATTGCCGGGGCCCTTTTTGTTTGAAGCTCGGATTGTAGGGCGGATTAGCCGAAGGCGTAATCCGCCGGCCGAATTCATGGCGGGGACTCCGCGGCGGATTACGCTCCGCTCATCCGCCCTACGGTCTCCCACCTTGTTTTCTTCATATTACCTCGCAATTGAGGTAATCCAGAAACCTCAAAGCAAGGCTGCGCAGATCATGGATGCAGCCCCGCCGCCGTTAGGAGCTCCGCATGTCGCTTGATTCCGATGTGATCGTCGATCGCCGCAGGCTGCGTCGCAAGCTGACATTCTGGCGAACCATTGCGGTGCTCGTGGCGGTTGTCGCGATCGTCGGTGGCGGTCTCTACGCCACACGCTCGGGGACGCAGACCTCGTCCGGCGCCATTGCCCGCATCAAGATCGAGGGGCTGATCCAGAGCAACAATGAGCGCATCGAGGCGCTGGAGCGGCTGGAGAAGTCATCCGCTGCCGCGGTCATCGTGCAGATCAATTCACCCGGCGGCACCGTCGCCGGCTCGGAGCAGCTCTACGACGCGCTGGTCCGCCTGAAGGCGAAGAAGCCGATGGTCGTCATGGTCGAGGGCGTCGCCGCCTCCGGCGCCTATATCGCCGCACTCGCCTCTGATCAGATCGTTGCGCGGCAGACCTCGATGGTCGGCTCCATCGGCGTGCTGGTGCAGTTTCCCGTGCTCAGCGGCCTGATGAAGACCGTGGGCGTGAAGCTCGAGGAGGTGAAATCCTCGCCGCTGAAGGCTGCGCCGAACGGCGTCGATGAGCCGTCGCCCGAGGCGCGCGCCGCACTCGAAGTACTGGTGAAGGATAACTACACCTGGTTCCGCGGCCTCGTGCAGGACCGCCGCGCCATGGACGAAGCGCAGATCGAGAAAGTGGCCGACGGCCGCGTTTTCACGGGGCGTCAGGCGGTGGGCCTCAAATTGATCGATCAGATCGGCGACGAGAAAACTGCGGTGGCGTGGCTGGTGTCGGAAAAGAAGATCAAGAGCGATCTGCCCGTGCGGGACTACAAGCTGTCGCCGAAATTCGGCGATCTCACTTTCCTGCGTGCCGCCACGTCGATCACGCTTGACGCAGTCGGTTTGTCCTCCATTGCGCGTCAGGTGGAGCAGGGCGGTTTTGCGCAAGCCATCGATGGTATGGGCCTCGACGGGATGCTGGCGCTGTGGCGCCCGGTGTCGCTGAACTGACACTGAATCCAGAAGATGCCGTGCCGCTTGGTCGCAACCCGCTGTTCCGCCCGGCACATGAGCGGCCAAGCGTCTTTTAGAGCAATTGTCACGCACTTTCCGGGCAACTATCAGTCATTTAGCGTCTTGACAGCGCAAGGCTTTTTCACGGAAATGCACCCTCCACTTCAAAGCCCAACGTCTCGATGATCAAATCCGAACTCGTCCAACGCATCGCTGAACACAACCCGCATCTGTATCAGCGGGATGTGGAGAACATCGTGAATGCGATCCTCGACGAAATCGTCGCAGCCCTCGCGCGCGGTGATCGGGTCGAGCTGCGCGGTTTTGGTGCTTTCTCGGTGAAGCATCGTCCGGCACGTGCGGGCCGCAATCCGCGCACCGGCGAGCATGTCCCGGTCGATCAGAAGAGCGTGCCGTTCTTCAAGACCGGCAAGGAGATGCGTGAGCGTCTGAACCGCGATCCGTCTGCGCCGGAGCCGGCCCAGGCCTCGGAAGCCAACGCCTCGTAAGCGGGTTCCGCTCGCGGCATCGCCCGAGCCTTGTGTCTGCTCCGCCTCGTTGCTGCTTCACTGTTACGTGAGAGATGTCGATGCGCAAATTCCTCACGGCTCTGGTCGTCATTCCCCTCGCGATCCTTTTCATCGTGTTCGCCGTCGCCAACCGCCATCTGGTCACGGTCTCGTTCGATCCTTTCAACAGCGCTGATCCCTCGATCGGGGCGACCTTGCCCTTGTTCGTGGTGCTGATCGTGGTCGCTATTCTCGGCGTGATCGCCGGCGGTACCGCCACCTGGATCAGGCAGCGCCACTGGCGCCGCGCCGCGCGCCAGCATGAGGCCGATGCGCGCCGCGCGCGGGGCGAACTGGCCGATCTGCGGGCAGAGATGGCCACAGCGCGGGCGGCCTCCCAGAGGCCAGTGTCGGGCCTTCCGATGACAAGCCTGCCAGCGCCCGGCCATGCGGCCGGCGAGCGAGACAAGGCCGGCGCGACGTTGTAGAACCCGCCCGGCTGCGCGCCATTGCCGGCGCCTGCTTTACCGTTCACCCATTCTGTCCGCCTGCGGCTTTTGAGAGCATGCCCCTGACCGTCAAGATTTGCGGCCTGTCCACGTCCGAGACGCTCGATGCGGCTCTGGGCGCTGGCGCCGATATGGTCGGCTTCGTGTTCTTCCCGCCGTCGCCGCGCCATGTCTCGCTGGATGTCGCCGAGAAGCTCGGCCGTCAGGCGAAGAAGGCCGTGAAGGTGGCACTGTCGGTGGATGCGGACGATGCGCTGCTCGCCAACAGCATCGAGGCGCTGCGCCCGCAGATCCTGCAGCTGCATGGCAAGGAAACCGTGGCTCGCATCCGCGACATCAAGCAGAAGTTCGGACTGCCTGTCATGAAGGCCATTGCCGTCGAGACCGCCGCCGATCTCGCCGCGTTGCCCGGCTATGCTGCCGTCTGCGATCGCATCCTGTTCGATGCCAAGGCGCCGAAGGATGCGACGCGCCCAGGAGGCCTTGGTGCGGCCTTCGACTGGCATCTGCTCGAAGGGCTCGATCTCAAGCTGCCCTTCATGGTGTCGGGTGGATTGAACGCAGAGAACGTCGCCGAGGCGGTGCGGATCACGCGCGCCGGCGGCGTCGATATTTCGTCCGGCGTGGAAAGCGCGCCGGGCATCAAGGATCCCGACATGATCCGCAATTTCATCCGCGCCGCGCGCGCAACCGAAGAACTGGCGACCCGATGACCACTGCCATTCCCAATTCCTATCGAACCGGGCCCGACGAGACCGGCCATTTCGGCATCTTTGGCGGCCGCTTCGTCGCCGAAACGCTGATGCCGCTGATCCTCGACCTGCAGAAGGCCTATGAGGACGCGAAAGCTGATCCCGCCTTCCGCAAGGAGATGGACGGTTACCTCAAGGCCTATGTCGGTCGCCCGTCGCCGCTCTATCTGGCCGAGCGCCTCACCGAGCATCTCGGTGGCGCGAAGATCTACCTGAAGCGCGAAGAGCTCAACCACACCGGCTCGCACAAGGTGAACAACGTGCTCGGCCAGATCATGGTCGCGCGCCGCATGGGCAAGAAGCGCATCATCGCCGAGACCGGCGCCGGCCAGCATGGCGTGGCCACGGCGACGCTATGCGCGCGCTTCGGTCTCGAATGCATCGTCTATATGGGTGCCGTGGACGTCGAGCGTCAGCAGCCCAATGTGATCCGCATGGAAATGCTCGGCGCCAAGGTGGTGCCGGTGCAGGTCGGTGCGCGCACGCTGAAGGACGCCATGAACGAGGCGATGCGCGATTGGGTCACCAATGTGCACAATACGTTCTACTGCATCGGCACTGTCGCCGGCCCGCATCCCTATCCGATGATGGTGCGCGACTTCCAGTCGATCATCGGCGACGAGACCAAGACGCAGATGCAGGAGCTCGAAGGCCGCCTGCCGGACTCACTGATCGCCTGTATCGGCGGCGGCTCCAATGCGATGGGCCTGTTCCATCCGTTCCTCGATGATACGTCGGTCGATATCTACGGCGTCGAAGCTGCCGGCCATGGCCTCACCGGCCTGCATGCCGCCTCGATCGCGGGCGGTCGTCCGGGCGTGCTGCATGGCAACCGCACCTATCTCCTGATGGACGAGGACGGCCAGATCCAGGAAGGCCATTCGATCTCGGCCGGCCTCGATTATCCCGGCATCGGCCCTGAGCATTCCTGGCTGCATTCGATCGGCCGCGTGAAGTATCTGTCCGCGACGGACGAGGAAGCACTGGCGGCATTCCAGCTGTTGTCGAAACTCGAAGGCATCATCCCGGCGCTGGAGCCGGCGCATGCCTTGGCCAAGGTCTCCGAACTCGCGCCAACACTGCCGAAGGATCACCTGATGGTCGTCAACCTCTCCGGCCGCGGCGACAAGGATGTCCCGCAGGTCGGCGATATTCTGAAGGGCCGCCAGTCGTGACCACCCGTATCGATACCCGTTTCGCCGAACTTGAAACCGAAGGCCGCTCGGCTTTCGTCACCTTCGTGATGGCCGGCGATCCCGATCTCGCAACCTCGCTCGAAATCGTGAAGGCACTGCCGAAAGCAGGCGCTGATATCATCGAGCTCGGCATGCCCTTCACCGATCCGATGGCCGATGGCCCGTCGATCCAGGCGGCGGGCCTGCGCGCCCTGCAGGCAGGCATGACCTTGCGCAAGACGCTGCAGCTGGTGCGCGACTTCCGCGCCACCGACGACAAGACGCCGATCGTGCTGATGGGCTACTACAATCCGATCTATATCTACGGCGTCGATAAATTCCTGCCCGACGCCAAGGCTGCCGGTGTCGATGGCCTGATCATCGTCGATCTGCCGCCGGAGGAAGACAACGAGCTTTGCATCCCCGCGATGAAGGCCGGCATCAATTTCATCCGCCTCGCGACGCCGACGACGGACGACAAGCGCCTGCCGGCCGTGCTCGCGAATACGTCGGGTTTCGTCTATTACGTTTCCGTCACTGGCATCACCGGCGCGGCGGCGGCTGATGCATCAGTGGTCGGTACCGCAGTGGCGCGCATCAAGCGTCACACCAAGCTGCCGGTCTGCGTCGGCTTCGGCATCCGCACCCCGGAAGCGGCCCAGGCCATCGCCAGCCACGCCAATGGCGCGGTGGTCGGCACGGCACTGATCGATGCGCTGAAGGGCTCGCTGGATGCGGACGGCAAGGCGACCGCCAAAACCGTTTCAGCGGTTGCTGACCTCACAGCAGCACTCGCCGCGGGCGTCCGCGGTGCAAAACAGGCCGCAGAATAAGCCCAATTTGCCCCTAACCGGGCGGAACCGCGGTTGCCGGGCTCGGCCCCAGCCGCCATATGAATACGAACAGCGACGCCCGATCCATGCGACGCGGAGACTGAAATGAACTGGCTCACCAATGTCGTCCGTCCCAAGATCCGCAACATCCTGCGGCGCGAGACGCCGGAGAATCTCTGGATCAAATGTCCGGATACCGGCCAGCTGGTGTTCTACAAGGACGTCGAGAGCAACCAGTTCGTCATTCCCGGCTCGAACTATCACATGCGCATGGGCGCCACCGCGCGCCTGAAGTCGGTGTTCGACAACGAGACCTGGTACGACGTTGCATTGCCCGACGTTGTCGCCGATCCGCTGAAATTTCGCGACGAACGCAAATATGTGGATCGCATCAAGGATGCCCGCACCAAGACCGGCATGGTCGACTCGGTGAAGGTCGGCTACGGCAAGATGGAAGGCATGGGCACCGTGGTGGCCGTGCAGGATTTCGATTTCATGGGCGGTTCGCTCGGCATGGCCGCCGGTGAAGCGCTGGTCCGCGGCCTCGAACTCGCCGTTGAGAAGAAGTCGCCCTTCATCGTGTTTGCGGCCTCCGGCGGCGCGCGCATGCAGGAAGGCATCCTGTCGCTGATGCAGCTGCCGCGCACCACGGTCGGCGTGCAGATGCTGCGCGAGGCAAAACTGCCTTACATCGTCGTCCTCACCAATCCGACCACGGGCGGCGTCACTGCCTCCTATGCAATGCTCGGTGACGTGCAGATCGCCGAGCCCGGCGCGCTGATCGGCTTTGCCGGCGCCCGCGTGATCGAACAGACCATCCGCGAAAAGCTTCCCGAAGGTTTCCAGCGCGCCGAATATCTGCGCGATCACGGCATGGTGGACATGGTGGTGCATCGCCATGACCTGAAGCCGACGCTGGCGCGTCTGTGCCGCCTGCTGACGAAGGCGCCGGCGCAGGAAGCAGCACCGCGCGTGCTGCCCGAGCAGATCGCTGTGGCGCCCGACGCGGTCCCGGCCCCGCAAGCGTGAGCGAGACCGCGCCGACATCATCGCCGCTCGGCGAGATTCTGGCGCGACTTTCGTCGCTGCATCCGAACACCATCGATCTGTCGCTGGAGCGCATGCAGCGCCTGATGGCGCAGCTCGGTCATCCCGAGCGCCGCCTGCCGCCGACCATTCATGTGGCCGGCACCAATGGCAAGGGCTCGACGATTGCCTATCTACGCGCGATCCTCGAAGCCGCCGGCCTCGGTGTCCACGTCTACACGTCGCCGCATCTCGTCCGCATGAACGAAAGCATCCGCCTCGGCGGCATGCTGATCAGTGATGACGATCTCCGCGATGCCTTCGCCCATGTGGAGGCCATCAATGCCGGCGCGCCGATCACGCTGTTCGAGGCGGAGACGGCGGTGGCGTTTCATATCTTCGCCAGCCATCCCGCCGATGTGCTGTTGCTCGAAGTCGGCCTCGGCGGCCGGCTCGATGCGACCAATGTGATCGAGGCGCCGATCGCCTCCGTCATCACGCCCATCGCCATCGACCACACGGATTTTCTGGGCGACACCATCGCGAAGATCGCGACGGAGAAGGCCGGCATCATCAAGCGCCGCGCGCCGGTGATCATCGCCGAGCAATTGCCCGATGTCGCCGCCGTGCTCGAAGCCGAAGCGCGCAAACACCATGCGCCTACCCATAGCGCGGGGCAGGAATGGCACATCAGCGTCGAGCGCGGCCGCCTCGTCTATCAGGATGACCGCGGCCTGATGGATCTCGCCGCGCCGCGCCTGTTCGGACGGCATCAGTTCGGCAATGCGGGCCTCGCCATCGCGACGCGCCGTGCAATCCCGCAGTTCAGGTTCGATCCATCCGTCTATGAGCGCGGCGTTGCCGGTGCGGAATGGCCGGCACGGATGCAGCGGCTCACCTCCGGCAAGCTGCTGGCGCTGGCGCCCGACGAGTCCGAGCTGTGGCTCGATGGCGGCCACAATGCCGAAGGCGGTCGCGTGATCGCGGAGGCGCTCGGCGATCTCGAGGAGCGCGTCCCGCGACCCCTCGTCGTGATCGTCGGCATGATGGCCAACAAGGATGCGTCGGGCTTTCTCACGAATTTCGCCGGCCTCACGCGCCACATCATCGCCGTGCCGATTCCGGATCGCGTTGGCGCCATGCCGGTGCAGACCCTCGTCGATGCCGGCCGCGCGCTCGGCATGCGCGTGGAGACGGCCGACAGCGCCGGCGCCGCGCTGCAGTCGCTGCGGCGTCTGGCCTATGAAGTGCCGCCGCGCGTGCTGATCTGCGGCTCGCTCTATCTGGCCGGCCATGTGCTTGCGGAAAACGGCACGTTACCTGCATAATAATACCCTCCAGTTCAAAGAGCTCTCGGAGGATTTATGCGTTTCGCTGCTCTCGGCTGTGTCCACGGCAACTATCTCGCCCTCGAAGCCGTCCTCGCTGACATCAAGACGCAGGGCATCACCGAAATCGTGAATCTCGGCGATATGGTCTCCGGCCCGCTCGATGCGAACCGGACCGCCGGGATCATGATGGGCATCAACGCCACCTGCGTGCGCGGCAATCACGATCGCTACGTCACCGACTGGACACTGGACGAGATGTATCCGTCGGATCGTCTGGCCCACAGCCAGCTCACGGCGGCGCAGATGGAGTGGCTACGCGCGTTGCCGTTCAGCGCGATCTATCGTGACGAGGTCTATTGCGTGCACGCAACACCCGATGACGACAACACTTACTGGATGGAAGCGGTGACGCCTGAGGGCGTCGTGCATATGGCCGATATTGAGAGCATCGAGGCCAAGGCCGCTGGCATAGCGGAATCGCTGATCCTGTGCGCGCACACGCATATCGCGCGGTCCGTGCGGCTTCGCGACGGCCGCATGATCGTCAATCCCGGCAGCGTCGGCGGCCCCGGCTATCGCGATGTCGCGCCTTATCCTCATACGCTCGAAGTCGGCACGCCGAATGCGTGCTACGCGATCATCGAGAAACGCGAGGGCCGCTGGGACGTGACGTTTCGCCAGGTGCCGTATGATCACGAAGCCATGGCGGCGCTGGCGCGGAAGAACGAGAGTCTGGCCTGGGCCAGCGCCTTGGCGACGGGGTGGATCAGGTAAGTTTCGTCTCGCTCTCATTGTCGTTGCCCGGCTTGACCGGGCAATCCAGTACACACCGCCGCGGCTGAGTTTACTGGGTCACCCGGTCAAGCCGGGTGACGACAAGTGGTTGTTCGAATCGCGCAAACAAAAACGGCCGGTGATCCAATCACCGGCCGTTCCGCAAACTCACATCATCCGCGGCTTACACCGCCGACGAAATCCACTGCTGCAGCTTTGCCTTCGGCGCGGCGCCGACTTGGCGGGAGGCCATTTCGCCGCCCTTGAAGATCATCAGCGTCGGAATCGACATCACGCCATACTTCGACGCAGTCTTCGGGTTCTCGTCGACATTCAGCTTCACGATCGTGACCTTCTCGCCCATGGCAGCGGAGATCTCGTCGAGGGCCGGCGCGATCATGCGGCAGGGGCCGCACCATTCGGCCCAGAAATCGACGACCACCGGGCCCGGCGCGCCGAGCACCGCGGTTTCGAAATCGGCGTCTGAAACCTTGCCAACACCCATGGTTCTGTCCTCGTTCTTCCAATGAAAGGCGCGAGCGGGAATCGCGCGCCAAAATGATGCATCCAACCTATGAACGCCCCCTTGCCGGGTCAAGGCGTGGTCACGCAGCGATGATGGCGGCCAGCTCCGCGTCCAGCGCGGCGCTGGAAATTTCCATCATCTCAATGGTTTCCGTCCAGAGCAGGGCAGCCCGCACCGGCCGGTCGGGATACAGTTTGGCCAGCACCCCGCGATACAGCGCCAGCTGCCGGATATAGGCTTTTGGCGCTGCCACCAGCTTGCGCGGCGGGTTGTGGTTGGTCTTGTAGTCGACGATCCGGATCTCGGTGGGCGTTACCACCAGCCGGTCGATCTGGCCGGAGACGAGGAAGGTGGAGCCATCCAGCCGCGTCAGGCGGCCGGCTACGGCGACTTCCGCCCGGCTGCCCGGCGCAAACAGCATCGCCAGCCCCGGTTCGCCCAGCAGAGTCAGCACTTTTTTCGCCAGCGTACCGCGCTCGACTTCGGTCCATGTGCTCGCGTTGCGGTCGAGGAAACCCATCGCCGTATCGCGGCGCTTGTCGGCAGCGATCTCGGGCAGCGATTGCAGCAGCCGGTGCACGAGATTGCCGCGCTGCAGGGCCATCTTCCGCTGCCGCTCGGATTCGGCGGTCAGGCCGGTGAAGCGGTCATCGTCTTCGGCGTCCGATGGTCGCAATAAGCTCTCGCGTCGCGGCTGGTCGCCCACCTTCTTCTGCAGCCAGGACGGCAATTCGATCGGGACAGCCGCCGCGACAGTCGCCGCAGCGCTCAGCGCCGGCGTCGGTTCGCCCGGCTTGGTGTAGCGCTTCACCGTGCCGTCCGGCGGCGGCACCTGCTGCATATGCAGGCCGGAAGCTTCCAGCCCCTTCTGGATCAGGTCGTACCAGGAATGCTCGCGCACCGCGTTGCGATTGCCGGGCATGCAGCCGCCGACGATCAAGCGGTCCGCCGCGCGCGTCATCGCCACATAGAGCAGCCGGCGATATTCGTCCTCGGTGTCCTGGATCATGGCCGCGCGCGCCAATGCCACCGCTTCCGGGTCGTCGCTCTTCCTGCCGGCCCACACCACCACGCCCGACGGCCCCGGCGCCGCATTGCCCTGCGGCACATGGATCAGGTTCATGCGCTGCGAATCCGAGGGCGACGACGTGGTGTCGATCATGAACACCACAGGCGCCTCGAGGCCCTTGGCGCCATGCACGGTCATCACCCGCACCTCGTCGCGGGTGATCTCCATGTCGCGCTTCACCTCCGTATCCGCCGCACGCAGCCAGGCGACAAAGCCCTGCAACGAAGCCGGTGCCTTGCGCTCATAGCCGAGCGCGAGTTCGAGGAATTCGTCGAGCGCATCATTGGCCTCGAAGCCGAGCCGGCGCAGGATACGTGCCCGTCCGCCGTCGCCGCCGAGCAGCCACGCATAGAAGGCAAACGGCGTTTCGCTGGCAAAGCGCTTTTCGCAGGCAATCAGCCGCGCCAGCGCCGTGTTCAGCCTCGCATCGCCTGCGGCCTTCTCGCCGAGCGCTTCGCGCAGCGATCCATTCCGGTCCCACGCGATCCTGTACAGATCATCGTCATCCAGTCCGAACAGCGGGCTCTTCAGCACGGTCGCGAGTGCCAGATCGTCCTGCGGCAACAGCAGCGCGTCCGCGAGATTCATCAGGTCGATGATCGCGATATGCTCGGTCAGCTTCAGCCGGTCGGCGCCGGCCACGGGCACGCCCGCATGTTTCAGCGCCTGGATGATCGCATCGAAAGCCGAGCCGCGCCGCCGCACCAGGATCAGCATGTCGCCGTACGAGAGCCGCCGCCGCTTGCCGAGCGGCCCTGTCTCGGTCTTCGCGGCAATCAGCGTCTTGATCTCGGCCTGCACCCGCCGCGCCAGCTTCACTTCAGGGCTGGTCTCGGAGCGCCTGTCGAATGGCGCGTCCCAGCCTTCGATGCTCGGGCGCTCGTCGGGCTGCTCCAGCTCCCACAGGTCGATCAGGCTCGGGCCGGCATCGTCAAGGGATTCATGCTGCGGGTAGGCGCTCTCATTGTGAATGCTGCGATAGATCGCCTCGTCACGGAATACGTGATCGACCGATTGCAGGATCGCCGCACCGGTGCGGAACGAATAGGTGAAGGCCACCGGATCGAATTGCAGCCCGGCCTTCGTGAAGCGCGTCTGCAGCGCGCGCCGGCGCTCGTCGAATTCGCGCGGCGCAGCGCCCTGGAACGAGAAGATCGATTGTTTCTCGTCGCCCACCGCGAAGATGGTGCGCTTGACGCCGTCGCGTGCGCCTTCGCCTGAGGTGAATTCCGCGATCAGATGCGTGAGGATGTCCCACTGCCGCGGGCTGGTGTCCTGCGCCTCGTCGATCAGCACATGGTCGACGCCGCGGTCGAGCTTGTAGTGCACCCAGCTCGCCGCGCCGGATTCCAGCAGCGCCAGCGTCTGGTCGATCAGGTCGTCATAGTCCAGCAGCCCGCGCTCGATCTTCTCGCGGCGATAATTCTCCGCCACCTGGCTCGCGATCACCAGCAGCGATTCCGTGCGCTCGCGCATGGCGACGCCGCGGCGGCGATCCAGCAGCGGAATGATACGATCACCCTCGCGCTGCAAGGTTGCGACAATGCCGGGATGGCCATCGACGATCTTCTTGGTCGCCAGCGATTTGCGTAAGGACTGCTCCTTGGTCAGGAACAGTTCGAGATATTTTTCCACCTGCTCGGTGCCGGAGAGAACGAGCGCATCACGCAGCCGCGTGGCCTGATCGCCATCGGTCTTGCTGCCTGTCGCCAGAATCTCGGCGGTCGCGATCCATTCCTTGCGCGGCAGATGCGGTCCATCGACGATCTCGCCCTCGATCGCTTCGCGTGTATCGGTCGGTGAGACGCCAAGCGTCGCGCAAAGCTGCGCCATCGCGATATCGGTGGAGCCCGCCCGTGCGATCCAGGCCAAAAACTGGTCGCGGCTGAGGCTCGCCTCGCGCACCACATCGCGGAAGGTGACATCGGCCGCGGAGGTCATCGCAATGGTCAGCGCGCGGCCCTCGGCGCTGTCCGGCGCCGCCGCGGCCTGCAGTAGCACTGCGAGCGACGCGCGCTCCATCATCTCGTTCTGGTCGCGGTCATCCAGCACGCTGAAGCGGGCAGGGACATTGGCTTCGAACGGAAATTGCTGCAACAGCCGTGTGCACAGCGCGTGAATGGTCTGCACCTTCAGCCCGCCCGGCGTTTCCAATGCGCTGGCGAACAGTTCGCGCGCGCGTGCGCGCAGGTGGCGATCCGGATTGGCGACGCCGGCAAGCCTGATTTCGGCGTCGAGGGCATCATCGTCCAGCGTCACCCAGTGGCCGAGCCGGGTAAAGACACGCTCGGCCATATTCGCGGCGGCCGCCTTGGTGAAGGTGACGCAGAGGATCTTCTCCGGCGGCACATCATTGAGCAGCAGGCGGATGACGCGATTGACCAGCACATAGGTCTTGCCCGAGCCCGCATTGGCCGAGACGAACACCGAGGATGTCGGGTCGGATGCCAGCTTCTGCTTCGCCGTGGCGGCGTCGGGAATGTTGCGCGGGCCGCTCATGACTCGCCTCCCGCGCCGCCATTGGCGGACCATTCCTTGATGCGCGCGAGATCGTCATAGGCGCCGTAGCGGTTCGACCACATGGACAGCGCAAGTGACGTATAGCCGGTGGCCTCGTCCTCGAATTTGCGGATCAGTGCTTCCAGCTTGGCACGCGCCTCGATAGCGGCATCGTCGGGATGCTGCGCCTCGTCCTTGCGTTCGATGCGCAATTCCAGCGGTCGCTCCTCGCCGGGCGGATTGTTGCCGCTGAGCCGGACATAAGTGAGATCACTCACCGATGCGCCCGCTGCAATGCCGGGGAAGCCGCCCTCGCGCAGGATCGCGGCCTCCAGCGTCAGCTGCGGCGACAGGCCCATGCGCACCTGCTTGCCCGTTGGCGGGTTGCCGGTCTTGTAGTCGAGCAGGGCGAAAGTGCGGTCGGTGCGATGCTCGATGCGGTCGGCGCGCGCAGACAGGTGGAAGACGCGGCCATGGTCGAGCGGGATGGCGATCTCGCCGCGCACCTCCGCATCGATGCTCGCGACATTGAGGCGCCGATCGATTTCCCAATTGGCGAACCAGGATGCGATGCGCAGGAAGCGCGGCCACCACAGCGCCTGCGCTTCCGGCCGGTTCATCAGCGGCGCGAAGCGTTCCTTGCCGATGGCGCGCAAAGCGGCGGCAGGATCGTCGGGCAGCGTCTTGCTGAATGCCAGCGTGAAATCGCCGATGGCATTATGGATCGCCGAGCCGCGATCGGCTGCCGAGAGCGGCATGTCCACGGGATCGAGCGGCGTGAGCCGGAGGATGTATTTCGCATAGATCGAATAGGGATCGCGCAGCCAGTCCTCGATGGCCGTCACGGAGAGCCGCAGCGGGCGGGATTCGCGCGGGGGCTTCGGCTCCGGCTGCGAGATCGGCGTCACCTTGTCGGGCTGATCCAGCGTCTCGGCATAGGCGACATATTTTTCGCCGGCCCTGATCGCCGCTTTCCAGCGCGCCTCGCCGGCCACGGCTTCCATGCGATGCAGGAAGCGCGAAGCCACCGCCGGCGCGCCGCCGACCTTTGCCGCATGACTGAGGATCACCTCGTCATGGCCAAGCAACTGCACGAAGTCATGGGCGGTGAGGCCGATGCGGCGCTCGGGCAGATCGAGGCCGAGCTGGTTGCGCATCGGTCGGCTGAGCCAGGGATCGGTGCGCGGCGACGGCGGCCAGATGCCTTCGACAAGGCCGCCGAGAATGACGCGATCCGATTGCGTGAGCCGCGCTTCGAGCTGGCCATAGATGCGAAGCTTCGCGTCGGCGACTTCCGGCCGGCGCACGATGCGATCGGCGAATCCGGTCTGGAATACGTCGGGATAGTCGCGGAGCGGCAGCATCAGGCCGGAGAGAACAAGGCGATCCTCGCTGCCATCCTCCGGCGTCTCCATCACGAGCAGATCGTCGAATGCGCCGGTCAGCGCATTGCCGCCATGGCGTCCGGCCAGGGCGATCGCGCCGCCCTTGTCGTCCGTGGACAGCAGCTCGATCGCCTTGCGATGCTGTTGTGCGACGAGTGAAAAATCGATCGGCCGGTGCGGATGAATGCTTTCCAGCGGCGCCAGCGCCTTCTGCAGTTCCGAGATCAGGTCGTCGACACGATCCAGCTTCTCCCCCGAGAGCCTTGCGCGAGCATCGCCCCGATGCAGCTTGCCGAACTCCTCGCGAAAGCGCGCGAAATCCTGCTTGAGCCCCTTGGTCCCCGGCGTCGGCCGCGTGCCGCGCAGCAGCGCCAGCTCCAGCGTCTCGATGGCGTCGGTCCATCCATGCGCCGGAGCGCCGAGGTGGAACAGCGGATGCTTCAGCAATGCGAGCAACGTCGCCGGCTCCAGTTGCTCGGCGGCGGCTTCAGCGACGAGCCGTGCAAAGATGCCGGCGGATGTTTCGGTCAGTGCATCGCCGCCGGAATCGTCGAACAGCAGATTCCAGCGTCCCAGCGCTGCCATCACGCGCCGCGCCAGCGCGCGGTCTGGCGTCACCAGTGCGGCGGACTTCTTCTGCTCATGCGCCTCGCGCATCGCAATCGCGATGGCGAGCGCTTCCATTTCCGGATTGGCCGCAGCGATGACGGAGAGGTTTGTCATGCCGGCAGCGATCTTCGCTTCGACGTCAGGTTCGCTCAGCCGCTTGTGCCACTGCGCGGTCGCATTGGACGGCCGCATCGCTTCCGACGCCAGCAATTCACGGCCATGCGGGGACGGCGTGCCGAGAATGGTCACATCGCTGCGGTTGATCGCAAACCGTTCCAGCAGCGCATGCAGCGCGTATTGCGGATGGTTCGATGCGGAGGCCTCGACGAAGCCGAGCACGTCGCGGCTGCCGCCGATCAGCTTCCACGAGGCTTCATCGAGATCGGTATCGAGCCCCGGCAGCACCACGGCGCCTAGCGCAAGCTGCGCCACCGCATGCAGGAATTTTGCGGTGGTCGGCATCGAACCGGTCGAACCCGCAGCGATGATCGGGCCGCCGGTATGGGCCTTCAACCGCGCGGCTTCCGCATCGATCAGCAGATCGCGCCGGACAGCGGGTTCGATGCGCTGGTGGCTGGCCAGTTCGGCCGGCCAGTATTCGCGCGCGATCTTGAGGAAATCGAGCGTCAGCTGCCAGTATTTGTCATGCGCATCGGGCACCAGCGCGTCGAGATCGGACCACGGCACCTGCCGGGTCGCCATGTCGTCCATCAGCCGCGCGAGATCGTCGCCGAGTGCGAGCATGGAGGCGGGGCCGCCAGCCACCAGCGGCGCCTGGGCGGGGTTGTCAGGCTTGATGCGCTTGGCCCAGAAATCGATCAGCCGTGCCAGCAGCAGCCGACGCTGCAGTCCGTCGAGCGCAGGCGATACGTCGGGGAGATCGAGCGCATCGGGGGCGGCGGCATGGGCGAAAGCGAGTTCTTCCTCATCGACATCGCCGAGCGGCACGATGCGCGGCAGCAACACGGCGTCGCCGCCCAGCACGTCGAGAAACACCTCCTGCGCCATGCGCCCGGCGCGGCGTGTCGGCAGATACAGCGTGACGGTGGCGAGCTTTGCGCGATCCGTGCGCGCCTCGAAGCCGGGCACGAGATCGCCATCCACGAGCGCCGTGATCAGCGTGCGCAGGAATGGCGCCGAGGATGGAATGGTAAAGACGCGCATGACGGGCCCGATTCGGAGAACAGGCGCATCATGGCATGATGAGGGAGGCGACGGGAGTCGCGTTACGCCACGCTCGCCAGGAACGCGTCTTCCGCGGCGCGCACGGCATCCGGCGTGCCGACATGCATCCACACGCCGTCCATGCGCAGGCCGTACAGCCGCTCCGCCTCATTGGCGCGGTCGAACAGTTTGGTCAGCGCAAATTCGCCGTCCGGTGCATCCGCAAAGATCGCCGGCGAGATGATGGCGACGCCGGCATAGACGAAGGGGACCACCTGGTTTTCCTTGCGACGGCGCAGCGTGCCATCGGTGCGCATCTCGTAGTCGCCCTTGCCGCTGTAGCCGATGCTGTTCGCGGTCGGTGCCATCAGCAGCAGGATGTCCATTTTCGCCGGATCGAAATTTTCCGCGAGGCGATCGAGATTCGGGCGCACGCCGTCGATCCACATGGTGTCGGCATTGACATGATAGAACGGTGCATCGCCGAGCAGTGGCAGCGCCTTCACCACGCCGCCGCCGGTGCCGAGCACCAGGTCGCGCTCGTCCGAAATCGTGATCTTCGGCTGACTGCGCGACTTCACATGATTGATGATCTGGTCCGGCAGGTAATGCACATTGACCACCGCCTCATCAACATCCGCGGCAGCGAGTTTGTCCAGCACGTGGTCGAGCAGCGGCTGCCCGGCGACAGGTACCAGCGGTTTCGGCATGGTCTCCGTGAGCGGGCGCATGCGCAGCCCGAGGCCGGCAGCGAGAACCATGGCTTTGGTGGGTTTTACGGACATGACGATGCGTCTCGACGAACGATTCTG
Organism: Tardiphaga sp.; assembly: GCF_044340795.1. GTDB lineage: Bacteria > Pseudomonadota > Alphaproteobacteria > Rhizobiales > Xanthobacteraceae > Tardiphaga. The sequence continues at coordinate 19,068 of NZ_JBIISY010000017.1, read as the reverse complement.
ATGTGTTGCGAAAGTGTAGCACAGCGGGCGATGCCGCGCATAAATTGATCGAAAAATAAGGGGGCGATATGACGGCGATGCGACATCACATCGCGCTCACGCGTCGGCGTCTTCGGCATCCGGCCGCCGCGAAGCTTTTTTCCGCTTCTCGCCTTGTTTGAGAAAATTGACACCGATCTGGTCGCCATTCACCCAGGCGAGTTCGCAGCGGCGATAGGCGAGACCGGTGGAGGACAGCAGCAAGAAGAATTCCTTCAGGTTGAGACCTTCCACCGTCGTCGCGACGGTCAGCTTTGCACCAGTTTCGGAAACGTCCTCGAGCATGCAGCTGCGGCGCCAGGTCCCGTCGATGCCCATCATGACAGCGGGAAAGCCACGCTCGAAAACGACTCGATAATCTCCACGCCGTTCTGAAGGATGCATGATCGATTCTCGCGCAGGTCCAGGCGCTCGGCATGCGGGGCTGGCCGATCTCGAATTTAGAATCGCTGGGCTAAGAGAGCGTTAAGGATTGCTGCGGCCCAAAGCTCCGTCCCCCATGGTGAGGAGCGCGCCCTTCCGCGCGTCTCGAACCATGAATTGGCTTGGCTCCCGAGCGTGCGGCCATCCCTTGCGAATGGCTGCGCCATTCGCTGGGAGACGCCGCTGTGCGGCTCCTCAGGATGAGGGCGGAGTTACTGCGGCGCCGGTACATATCTCTCATACCAGTCGCGAAACGCCGCCAGCCGCGGATGTGCGAGCGAGCGAGTAAGATAGGTCCAGATCCGCGGCTGGTGCTTGAGATAATGCGGCTTGCCATCGCGGCGATTAAGGCGCGCGAACGTGCCGAGCAGTCGCGTGTTTCGCTGTGCGGACATGATGGCATAGATTTCCGCGAACGCCGCCGGATCGAAATCGGGCTCTGCGGCCAGCCGCGCCTTGATGTAGCGCGTGAGCATCGCAAGCTCGATCTGCTCGGGCACATCGATACGCGCATCCTGCAGCAGCGACACCACGTCATAGGCCGCAGAGCCGAGCACCGTGTCCTGGAAATCGATCACGCCGACCTGGTTGATGCCCTCGCGTGTGGGCAGCCAGATCATGTTCGGCGAATGGAAGTCGCGCAGCACCCAGGTGCGCGGCGCGGCCTCGATGGACTTCAGCAATTCGCGCCACATGGCGAAGAACTCCGCCTGCAGCACCTCGGCGGGCGCAGCATCGCGGTCCGGCAGATACCATTCCGGCATCAGGCCGACTTCGATCATCAAGGCCTCGGTATCGAAAACCGGGATCGCATAATCCTGATGCGGCAGCAGCGGCAGCGTGTCCGGCAGCGCCTTGCCGTGCAGCATGGCCAGCATGTCGGTGGCCGCCTGATAGCGCTCCACCATCGGCGCCGGGGGCGATCCCTCGATCACGCCTTCGGTGCCAAAATCCTCGGTGATCAGGAAGCCGGCATCGAGATCGGCATGATGGATCGCCGGTGCCGAAATGCCCTGCGCGCGAAGACCGTTGGCAATGGCGACGAAGGGTCTTACGTCCTCGGCCAGATGCACCGCGGCGCTGTAGGACTTGCCGCCATAGACAGGCGCGCCATCCGGGCGCTTCGGGGCGTTCATCAGGATGAAGATGCCGTCGTCGCGGATCAGCCGCGCATAGGAGCGGGTCGACGCATCGCCCGCCATGCGTTTCCGGCCGGCATCGAGATAGCCGGCTTCGTCGAGGAATTCGCGCAGGGTCTGCAGCCGCTGCACCACGGCGGCGGCCTTGCCATGCCCGGTGATCTCCGCTGCCCGCGCCAGCGAGCCGAGCGCCGGGCGATGGGTGAGCGTGATGTCGATGCGGTCTGCAGGCAGGTCACCCTCGGCGCGCTCCGGCCATTCGATCAGCGCCACGGTGCCTTCCGGGAGCGGCGAGAGACCAATCTCCTCCATCTCGCCGGGCTCGGTGATCCGGTAGAGATCCGCATGCACCAGCGGGAAGGATGGCAGGTCGTAGCTCTGCGCCAGCGTGAAGGTCGGGCTCGGCACTTCGAGGTCATCGTCGCCGGCGAGATAGCGGATCATCGCGCGGGCGGCGGAGGTCTTTCCGGCACCGAGATCACCGGAGAGCGTAATGACATCGCCGGCGCTGATCAGCAGCGCCAGGTCGGCCATCAGTGCGGCAGTGGCGTCCTCATTGGGCAGTGCAAGGGAGAAGGTTTTTTGCTCCGTCATGCGCGGGTTTGTCCCGCGTATCCACGTCTTTGGCAACAGTCGGCGAAGACGTGGATGGCCGGGTCGAGCTCGGCCATGATCAGAGAAAGGGCTGCTGCGGCGCTCATTCGGCCGCGTTACGATGGGCGGTTTGGTCCAAAGGGAAATCGCAGCTCACTGTGGTGCCCCTCCCGACGGTCGAATCGATGCGCACCTTGCCGCCATGCAGCTCGACGAAGGAGCGCACGAGGGACAGGCCAAGCCCGGCGCCGCGATGGCGCGAGCCATTGGCGTGGCTCTCGAACCAGTCAAAAATCTTGTCCTGCTTGTCGGCAGGAATGCCGGGGCCGCGATCAGTCACCGAGAAGGTGATCATGTGGTCCGTACGCGCCGCCCGCAGGGTCACCGCGGAATCATGCGGCGCGAAGCCGACCGCATTCGCAAGCAGGTTATACAGCACCTGTACCACGCGGCTTTCGTCGCCGATGAAGCTGCCGATATCGCTGGCCACATCGATCTGCAGCGCGATGCGGTCGCGCGCCAGGCGATCCTGTACGCCTTCGGCGGCGGCATCGATGATGGCGCGGATGTCGATCGGCCCGAGATTCAGCGACATGGCGCCGGCATCGATGGTGGCGAGATCCAGGATGTTGTTGATGATCGCCAGCAGCGCCGAGGTCGATGTGGTGATGTAGTCGAGATACTCGGCCTGCTTGGTCAGCAGCGGGCCGGTGGAGGAATCGCTCAGCAGATGCGCGAAGCCGATGATGGTGGTCAGCGGCGAGCGCAGCTCGTAGGAGACGTGGTGGACGAAATCCACCTTCATCTGGTCTGCCGCCTCGAGCGCCTCGTTGCGTTCGCGCAGCGCGCGCTCGACATTCTCGGCGTCCGAAATGTCCTGGAAGGTGAGCATGGTCGCGCCATCGGGCAGCGGCATGCTCATGCAGGCCAGCACGCTGCCGTCCTTGCGTTCCATCTTCAGCGGCACCGGCGCGCGGTTGTCGATGGAGGTGATGGCGCCGCGAATGGTCTGCCAGACGGCCGGCTCGTCGAACAGCGGCCGGCACCAGGTCTCGACCATCTCGATATGCGGCTGCTGCGCCAGCGCCTCGTCGGATAGCCGCCACATGCGCGCGAAGGCCGGATTGAACAGCTGCGCGCGGCCATTGCTGCCGAACACGGCGACGGCTTCGCCGAGCGCATCGAGCGTCTCGCGCTGGACGCGGATCAGGCCGTCGAAGCGGCGTTCGAGATCGAGGCGTTCGGTGACGTCGTCATAGAGATAGGTGACGCCACCCTCGGGGTTCGGCGTGGTGACGATGGAGAGCGCGCGGCCATCCGGCAGATACCAGACGTCCTTATGCGCTTCATTGGCGTGATAGGCCTCGTGCAGCTTGGTCTTCCAGGTGCGGAAGTTCGGCTGTTCCGGCAGTTTTCGCGCAGCACGGAGACGATCGAGCACGCTGGAATCGTCGGGATTGCCGTCGAGGAAATTGCGGTCGAGGTCCCAGAGCCGGCGATAGGCGTCGTTGTAGAAAGCGAGCCGGCGCTGGCCGTCGAACACGGCGACACCGGACGAAAGCTGGTCCAGCGTGCGGCGATGCGCTTCGACCATGCGCTGCAGCGCCGCCTTGAGCGCGGCCGCTTCCGAGGCGTCGATGGCCATGCCGGCGCTGCCTGCGCCGATGCGTGCGGCATGCACGTCGAAGATCCGCCGCTCGCCGGAGATCACGATCGGCACGCGTGCCGCGAAAGGCAGGTTGTCGTTCAGCGATTTCGCGAGATTCGCGCGATGGTCGCTGTCCAGCAGTTCGAGATTGCGGCCGATGGCGTCGGCAGTGTCGGTGGCGTCCGTCGCGTGGACATAAGCGGCATTGGCGAAAGCCAGCTTGCCATCCGCATGGCGCGCCCAGATCGGATAGGGCGCCGCATTGGCGAAGCCGCGTAGCGTGTCGCTCTCTTCGGTGAGTTCGCGATAGCGCAGCGTCATTTCCGCCAGTTCGCGGCGCAGGCCGGAGAGTTCGCGAATCCGCACGATGGCTTGCCCGCCAATGGCGCGCCCCATCGCCTCGATGGCGCGACCCGTGGTCGTCGTGAGATTGAGCACAAAACCTTCGCCGGCATCGAGCAGCGCATCGACGGCGTGATCCATGCGCAGCGCCGGTTCCGGCGGCAGCCAGGTGCCGAAAGCAAGGATGCGCTGCGGCTGATGCGCCTGCGGATCCTGCGACATCATGATGGCGGTGTCGCCGGAGATTTCGGGACGGGTTTCGCCCGCGGCCCAGGAGATCAGTACCTGCGGCTCGGTAAACAGCAGCGCGCGAAAGCGATCGGCTTCGGCCTGCACGGCATGGAGTTCGTTGCGCAGCTTGGTCTCGGTGCGCGCCGCGCGCAGCCGGTTGCGCATCAGCAGGATCGCGCAGAGCACGGAGAATCCGAGCACGGCGCCGCCGGTGGTGAGGGCTGCGATTTCCTGGCGGTCGAGATCGACGAGGCCGGCCAATGTGAGTGGCGAGTCTTCGGCGGCGAGCGCGCGGGAGGCGAGTGCAACAGACGCACCGACGCCGACAAGCCCGTCACGCACCATGGCGGTGCATGAGAGCAAGGTCCGACGCATCATCGCGACCACGCCTGGCATTCTTTGCCCCAAAACCGCACGACTCCCCAGGCGGTCCCCGCACCACCTCAAACGAATCGGTGGAGGATATCTGCTTCGGGAGTCGCCGGGTAAGAGTCCAGACCGTGAACGTGAATCAGGCGGTTAAGAAAATGGCCGGTGTTTGAATCGAATTGCCGTGAGTGTGGCGAAAAGACTCGGTCCCGTAGGATGGGTAGAGCGCAGGCGCGCAGCGCCGGAGCGAAACCCATCGGCGGAGTCTCCCGCATCGTTCGACCGATGGGTTTCGCTTCGCTCTACCCATCCTACAGCTCCGCGCCTTACCGCCCCGTCGATCCAAACCCGCCGCTGCCGCGCTCCGTCTTGCCGAGCGCCGTCACGACAACGAGTTCCGCCTGACTCACAGGCGCAATCACCATCTGCGCGATTCTCTCTCCGCGCTTGATCGTGAAAGCTGCGCTGCCGTGATTGATCAGCAGCACCGCGATCTCGCCGCGATAATCCGCGTCGATCGTGCCAGGCGAATTCAGCACCGTGATGCCATGCTTCGCCGCCAGCCCGGAACGCGGGCGCACCTGCGCCTCGTGGCCTGGCGGCAACGCGATGCTCAGCGCGGTCGGCACCATCGCAATCTTGCCTGGCTCCAGAACAACTGGTGCGGAATCCGCTACCGCCGCGAGCAGGTCCATCCCCGCGGCATGGGCGGTCTGGTAGGCCGGCAGCGGCAGTCTCTCGCCATGGGGCAACTGCTGGACTTCGACTTTCACGGTGCTGCTCATGGTATCTCTTTCGCGGTGGCAGAAGCGATGCGCGCGACAAGCGTCACCGCTACGTCCTCCTTGCTCATCGGCGCCCATGAATCAACGGCGATCTCGCCGGAGTCCCTGTCGCGCGTCAGGAGATTCACGGTGTTGCTGTCGCCGCCCATGATGCCGGTGGCGGGGGAGACGTCATTGGCCACGATCCAGTCGCAGCCCTTGCGCTTGATCTTGGCCGTGGCGTTCTCGATCAGATGCTCGGTCTCGGCGGCGAAACCGATCACCAGCGGCGGACGATTCGATTCGCGTTTCGAAATCGTCGCGAGGATGTCGGGATTTTCGGTGAGCTGCAGCGGCGGCATCGCCTCGCCCGCTTGCTTCTTGATCTTCTGTGCACCTTCGCTGACGACGCGCCAGTCGGCGACAGCCGCCGCGAAGATCGCGATATCGACCGGGAGTGCCGCTTCCACCGCGCTCAGCATGTCGCGCGCCGATTCCACATGCTTGACGTCCACGCCGCGCGGTTCATCGAGTTCGACCGGGCCTGAAACCAGAATCACGTCAGCGCCTGCAGCGCGCGCCGCATCGGCAATCGCATAGCCCTGCTTGCCCGACGAGCGATTGGCGATGTAGCGCACCGGATCGATCGGCTCATGCGTCGGCCCCGCGGTGATGAGGATGCGCTTGCCTTTCAGCGGCTGCGGAATGGTTGGCCGCAGCAACGCATTCGCCGCCTCGGCAATTTCGGTCGGCTCCGCCATGCGGCCGACACCCGCTTCGTTGCGCTCCGCCATCTCGCCGGCATTCGGCCCGATCACGCGGATGCCATCACGCTGCAACTGCGCGACATTGCGCTTCGTCGCGGGGTTGCCCCACATCAGCGGATTCATCGCCGGCGCGATCAGGATCGGCTTGTTCGATGCCAGGAGAATTGCAGACGCCAGATCATCCGCGTGCCCGTTCGCCATCTTGGCCATCAGGTCGGCGGTGGCGGGCGCGACGACGATCAGATCGCATTCGCGCGCGAGGCGGATATGCCCGGCATCGAATTCGCTCTGTGGATCGAACAGGTCGGTATAGGCGCGCTCGTTGGAAAGTGCGCTTGCGGCCAGGGCGGTGACGAATTTCTGCGCGCCCTGGGTCAGGACGACGCGGACATGGATGCCGCGCTCCTTCATCCGGCGGATCAGGTCGAGCGCTTTATAGGCCGCGATGCCGCCGCCGATGATCAGTGTGACTTTTGGCGGATTGCCTCCGTGTTGCCGCAAGATTTCGCGTGAAACGGGCGATCTGGGCGACGGGTCTTGCGGCAAACCAGTGGCCTCACGGTGGCCGCCTTGCGACGCCTCCCGCAGAATGACCCGGACTTCGTCCTCCACGGACCGCCCATTCCGGGCCGCCCGCAGCCGGATTTCGTCCCGGACCGCGTCGTCGAGATTACGAATGGAGAGATTGGCCATGGCCGCCCCGCACTACTTTGACGGCAATGCTAGCACAAAGTGCTAGCGATGCAATCAGCGGACGGTGAGCAGAATTCCGATGAAGGTCAGCGCAATCACCCAAATCCCGATGGTCCGCCAACGGGTCTGCCTGGCGCGGATTCTGCCAATGGCGGCAATGGTTTCGTCGTCGAGCCGGACACCGTTCCGGGTCATGGTCTCGAGCTGTTCCAGCACCGTCATCGCCCGCGTCGCCAGCATCGGCAGGCCGGACGCGGCCTTGCCGAGTTCCCCGGCGCCGGCCAATGCGCCCTGAATCTTGCCCAGCGGCCCCAGATTGCGCTCGATCCATTCGCGCACCACGGGATCGGCGACCTTCCAGATGTCCAGTTTCGGATCGAAAGTGCGCGCGACGCCCTCGACCACGACCATGGTTTTCTGCAGCAAAATCAATTCCGGCCGCGTCTGCATGTCGAACAGGCCGGTGACTTCCAGCAGCAAAGTCAACAACTTGGCCATGGAGATTTCTTCGGCGGTCCGATTATGAATCGGCTCGCCGATCGCCCGGATCGCCTGCGCGAAGTTCTCCACCGAGTGATGGCCGGGCACATAGCCAGCCTCGAAATGCACTTCGGCCACGCGGCGATAATTGCGGGTGATGAAGCCGAGCAGGATTTCCGCGAGGAAGCGACGTTCCTTCAAGCCGAGCCGGCCCATGATGCCGAAATCGACGGCGACGAGTCGCCCGTCACTGCCGAGAAACAGATTTCCCGGATGCATGTCGGCATGGAAGAAGCCGTCACGCAAAGCGTGGCGGAGAAAACTCTGGATCACCTTGCGGCCGAGATCGGGCAGATCGATATCCGCGGCAGCGAGCCGCGCATGATCGTTCAGCGCGATGCCGTCGATCCACTCCATCGTCAGCACATTGTGCGAGGTCCGATCCCAATCGACCTCGGGGACGCGAAAATCAGGATCGTCCTTCGTGTTCTCTGCCATTTCGGAGAGCGCGGCGGCCTCGAGCCGCAGGTCCATCTCCATCGCGACCGAACGCGACATCACGGTGATGATCTCGATCAGCCGGAGGCGACGTGCTTCGGCCGAATGCTCTTCGGCATTGCGCGCGACGAAGAAGAAATCACCGAGGTCGCGGCGGAATTGCGCGGACACGTTTGGACGCAGCACTTTCACGGCGACGGTCTTGCGGATGCCGTCCTTCACGATCTCCGCGCGGTGCACCTGTGCGATGGATGCAGCCGCCACCGGTGGCGAGAAGCTCGCATAGAGCTGCGACATCGGCCGTTCCAGCGACGCGGCGACGACGTGCTCGGCTTCGGTCAGCGAGAACGGTGGCAGGCGGTCCTGCAGATTCTCGAGATCGCGCGCCATCGCGACGCCGACGACGTCGGGGCGTGTCGCGAGAAACTGGCCGAGTTTCAGATAAGCTGGCCCCAAACGCGTCAGTGCGCGTGAGAGTTTTGGCCCGGTCTGCGCATTCTTGCGCTCGATCAGCCGCGCGATCTTCACCGCCAGCAGCGCCGGCGGCGGGATCAGTGCGGGGTCGACCGCGCCGAACACGCCCTCGCGCGCGAAAACGATGCCGGCGCGGGCCAGCCGCGTGATATGCGAAAGAGCAGAGATCACAAACGCCAGCCCGAATGCAGCGCGACGATGCCGCCGGAGAGCACTTCGTATTTTACCCTGTTAAAGCCGGCGTCGCGGATCATGTCGGCGAACGCATTCGGCTTCGGAAACCTGCGGATCGATTCGACGAGATACTGATAGGACTCGGAATCGCCGGTCACCGCCTTGCCCATGGGCGGGATCACCTTGAACGAGAACAGGTCATAGATCTTGTCGAGACCAGGCACGTCGACGGTCGAGAATTCGAGGCAGAGGAAGCGGCTGCCGGGCTTCAGCACGCGATACGCTTCCTTCAGTGCGCGGTCGATGCGCGGCACATTGCGGATGCCGAAGGCGATCGTATAGGCGTCAAAGCTCTTGTCCTCGAAAGGCAGCTCCTCGGCATTGCCTTCGATGAAGGACACCTGATGTTCGAGATGCTGCTTGATGGCGCGCTCGCGGCCGACTTCCAGCATGCCCGTATTGATGTCGCAGACGGTGGCGGCGAAGCCGAGGCCCGAGGCCTTCGCCGCGCGGAACGAGATGTCGCCGGTGCCGCCGGCCACGTCGAGCAACGCAAAGGGCGCGTCCGAGCGCGGCGGGTTCAGCGTGTTGATCATCACGTCCTTCCAGACGCGATGCATGCCGCCGGACATCAGGTCGTTCATCAGGTCGTAGCGCTGGGCCACGCTGTGGAACACCTCGTTCACCAGCGTCTGCTTGTCGCCGACGGGAACGTCCCGATAGCCGAAATGCGTGGTTTCGCCCGGCTGATCCATGCTGCTCATCTCAAAAAACCTCGATTGCGGCGGACCATAGCCTGCCGGCGGCAAAGGGGCTATCACGTCAGCCCCTCAAGGTGAATGACCCATCTCATGCCCGAGCTCCCCGAAGTCGAAACTGTCCGACGCGGCCTGCAGCCGGCCATGGAAGGCGCCCGGATCGATCGTCTGGAGCTCCGCCGTGGCGACCTGCGGTTTCCGTTCCAGCCGGATTTTGCGCAGCGGTTGCAGGGGCGGCTAATCACCAGCCTTGGGCGTCGGGCCAAATATCTGCTCGCGGACCTCGATTCCGGCGACGTCCTGCTGATGCATCTCGGCATGTCCGGCTCGTTCCGCGTCGTGTCCGACGGGACCAATGAGATGCCCGGCGCATTCCATCATCCGCGCAGCGACGAACGCGCGCATGACCATGTGGTGTTCCACATGTCGTCGGGGACGCAAGGTCAAGAGGTTGCGGTGATCTACAACGATCCCCGCCGCTTCGGCTTCATGAAGATCTTTGCGCGCAGCGAGGCGGAGCAGGAGCCGTTCATCAAGGATATCGGTCCGGAGCCGCTCGGCAACGAATTCGATGCCGCGATGCTGGCGGCGGCCTGCCGCAACAAGAAGACGAGTTTGAAAGCGGCGCTGCTCGATCAGACCGTGGTCGCCGGTCTCGGCAATATCTATGTCTGCGAAGCCCTGTTCCGCTCGCATCTGTCGCCGCGTCGCCTCGCCGCGACGCTGTCGACCAAGAAGGGCGAGCCGACCGAGCGCGCCGTGCATCTGGTCGATGCCATTCACGACGTGCTGAATCTAGCCATCAAAGCCGGCGGCTCATCACTGCGCGACCATCGCCAGACCTCGGGCGAACTCGGCTATTTCCAGCATTCGTTTCAGGTCTATGACCGCGAGGGCGAACCCTGCAAAACCGATGGCTGCTCGGGAATCGTGAAGCGCTTCGTGCAGAGCGGGCGATCGACCTTCTGGTGCCCGAAGTGTCAAAAGTGATAGCCGTCATTGCGAGGAGCGTAGCGACGAAGCAATCCAGAGCCTCAAAGAAAACTGGATTGCTTCGCTTCGCTCGCAATGACGGCAGAGGCCGGCGTCTAGCCGCCAGAGCTTTGCATCCGCTTCTGCATCTCGGTTGCCGGCCATTGGACGGCCGGCTTACTGGCGAAGAATGATCTGATCGTTTCGGCTTCGGTCGCAGTAATCCGCCCGGAAGAGATGCTATTCTCCAGGCTCTTGGCTTCCTGAGTGCCGTTCTTTCGCTGATCCGCCATCTCAAGCTCTCTGCGTGATTTCCTGAAGGACGATGACAAGCCGCGATGGGCCGCTGCCAATAGTCTCGGTCTGCTTATCTACGACGCGAAAGTGGCAGTCGGTCGGCAGAAGAGCTTCTTCTTCATGGAAGTTGGGCGACAGCCACCAGATTGCCCTCGCACTAGACGCCCGAATGATAAACAAGACGTTTCCGCCGAAAGCACCAGTCTGAGAGAATGATGCGCTTGTGAAGCCTGGGAAGCTGACGACTCCGTCGATTGCATAGCTGGCGTCAAAGAAGCTCAGATCATCCGTGAGGTAGCCGCGATACACGGTGGCCGCCGCCCGGCCGATGGGAGGTATCTTGTCTAAAGCCGTGTTCAGGACTTCGGCAAAGGCCGCGACATCGCTGCTCGGTCGGCCAGTCCAAAGCTCGGCATTGATGGCGCTGTGCCACCCATTGGCGGTGGCATAGACGTAGAAGGCCACAGCCTCAAAATTGACTATTCGGCCAAGAAATATCTCGTCCAGCTGTTCGACGAGGCAAATCTTTCGCGCGCAGCGGGTTGCTTCTGTCGCTCCGATCAATCTCTCGAGTACCTGGAGAAATTCAACTCCGTGCACTTGGACCACACCAGTTTGAGGTGGCAGGATCGTCGCGTATTCGCACCAATGTTAGATGCGCGATTAAAAGCGTTCAAGGTATCCCTTGCCTCTCCACGTCGAGCGATCCGCACTGCTTGCTGCCCAGGAATGAGCCCATGACCGATGCTTCCAATCCCTCCGTCCGCTTCAATGACGGTGCTGCCTATGAGCGCATGATGGGCGTGTGGAGCAGGCTTGCCGGCGAGGTGTTTCTCGACTGGCTTGCGCCGAAGCAGGATCTCGCCTGGGTCGATGTCGGCTGCGGCAATGGTGCGTTCACGGAGCTGATCGTGCAGCGCTGTGCACCGCGGGCGGTGGATGGCGTCGATCCGTCCGACGGCCAGCTCGCTTATGCGCGCAAGCGGCCGGGCACGCAGATCGCCACCTATCATCAGGGCGATGCGATGGCGCTGCCGTTTGGCGATGACGCCTTCGATGCGGCGGTCATGGCGCTGGTGATCTTCTTCGTGCCGGAGCCGTCACGCGGCGTTCCCGAGATGGCGCGGGTGGTGAAGCCCGGCGGTCTGGTCGCTGCCTATGCGTGGGATATGGACGGCGGCGGCTTTCCACTCGAACCCGTGATGCGCGAGCTGCGGGCCATGGGCTTTGTGCCGCAGCCGCCACCCCATCCCGATGCGTCCCGGACAGAGAACCTGGTCGCGCTGTGGCAGGGCGCCGGGCTCGTGGATATCGAGACGCGCCGGATCGACGTGGCGCGCCGCTTCGAGAGCTTTGAAGACTTCTGGGCGGCTTCCACCTCCGGCTCCACGGTGAAGCCGGCGGTGGCCGCGATGGCGCCGGATGTGCTGGCCGAGTTGCAGGAACGCGTGCGGGCGCATCTGACGGAGCAACCTGGCGGGGCAGTAAGTTACGACGCCTTTGCCAATGCCATCAAAGGGCGGATGCCGGGCTGATACCGGTCCATTCGTCAAATCGCCTGCAAAATTGTCTCAACTTGAACTGGTGTATAAATACCGGAGATAACCACGGCGCGCGCAAATGCTCGCCTGGCGGCCATTTCTATGATGGTTGCGAGGCACCGCAGGAGCCTCCCGTGTCCGTCGAAAAATTCCTCAGGCAACGCGCCGTCAATGTCGTGGTCGGTGGCCATTACACACTCTCGAACTGGCTCGATCCCGAGGGCAAGCCGCGCAGTTTTGCGTGCCGCACCAGCCGGGTGTCGCCCTTCCGGATGATCGTGGACGTGCCGGTGATTGGCCGGGTCGGCGATCGGATCGGCACTTATTTCGGCGATTTCGGCAGGATGGAGGGCGAGATCAGCGACACCGTGGCGGGCAGCTTCCTGCTCGAGCTGATGCTGACGCGCCCGCAGCGGCAAAGGATGTCGGACCAGCTCATCTGGCTGGAGAAGAAGCAGAAGGATCCGACCATCAAGGACGGCCGCAAGCAGGCGCGTATCGTGCCGGCCAGCCCGCATTCCATGCTGACTTTTGCCGATGGAGCGATGAAGAGCTGCTTTGTCATCGACATGTCGCCGTCCGGTGCGGCGGTGTCGGCGGATGTGCGACCGGAGATCGGCACGCCGCTGGCGGTCGGCGCGTGTGTCGGCCGGGTCGTCCGTCATCTCGATGGCGGTTTTGCCGTGAAATTCATCGATGAACAGGGCCGCGACGTGCTGGAACGTCGCGTCATTCGCCCGCTGCAGGCGCCTCGCATGCAGCGCATGGCGACGCTGGAGCAACGGATGGACAGGATGGAAGAGGCGTAAGCGATCGCAGGATCACTTGCGCACGCAGATCAGGCGCAGCATCGAGGCCTTGGCATCGCCGGCCTTGCCCGCCTCCGTTGAAACGCCATTCGCTTTAACGAAGTTGCGGACGACATCCGCGGGCGCCAGCACGGCCTGTGACGTCGCAGTTGCGGGGCCGGCGATCACGACCGGCTTCAATTGCGTGAGGCCTGCAAAAGTGCCCTCGGTGTCGATGGCAGCGGCTCCGGCGAAGCCGATGCCGGGTGAGGGCGACAATGTTGTCTCATTATTCGTTCCCTGCGTGGTGGCAGCCTTGACGCTGCTCACGGCACCGCCGCCACCCTGGTTCTGCGGATCGGCAATGCCGATCAGCGTGAGATCGGACTTGGCTGCGCCCGTGCCGAGCGGCAGTGGCCTGAGATCGCGTGCGCCATAGATGCGCAGCAAGGCGAGGTCGCGCGTCTTGTCCTCGGCGATCTTGTCGGCGTTGCCGTGGCCGGCCACGGTGATGGACAGGCAGCCATCCACGGCGGGGCGATCGGTGACGATGGCGCCATCGGCGCTCACCACGATGCCCGATGCATATTCGACCTTTTTGCGCGGGGGCGGCGCTGCAGCCTGCGCGCTGGCGGGAAAGGCATCGAAGGCCGAGGACATCGCGATCACCACCGGCTCCATCGTGCCTTCGGTGGCCTGATCGTAAAGGATGGTGAGGATGCGGACCTCGTCGCCCTTCAGCTGGCCGCGGACATAGAATTTCTTCTGGCTCTGCAGGCCGGACAGCACGAAGAAATCCGGCTTCACGGCGCTGTAATCGAGCTTGCGGCCGGGCTGCTTGCGTTCGGCTTCGGCGAGTTTCGCCGATGTCAGCGCCTCCTCCCTGCGGCGGGTCAGCAGCACCTGGATCGTGCCGGTGGAGGATTGCCACTTGCTGCCGCCGGAATCGGAGATCTGTTGCGGCACCAGTTTGCCGGGAATGCCGAGCCTCGCGCCCGTCACCAGGTCCGTGACGATCTTCCAGCCGACGGTGTCGCGCGGCTTCTTCGCGGCAGCGGCGAGCAGGCCGCGTTCCTGCGGATTCAGCACGCCGGTCGGCTTGCCGCCGTTGGTCTGCTGAAACGCCTTGATGCTGTTGACCATGCGGTCGGAGACCTCGCCATTGATCGCGCCGTTATAGTTCCCGGTCCAGGCGAGATCGGACTGGATCGACAGGCGCTCGGTCTGGGTCATGCTCTTGGCGGTGTCGGCAGGCGTCTGCACGGCCGGGCGCACCGGCACCGTGGCGACGGGTTTCGGCTTCACGGGCGTGCTCTGGGCGGGGGCCTGCGCATGAGCGGCGGAGGCCAGCATGATCATCGCGGTTGCCGACAGCATCGATCTCATGACATGTCCCGTGTGAAGCCTGTGATTGATTTTGCGGCAATTAAGCACATCTGCTGGGTCGGTGACAGCCACGACGAGGTTCAGGAATAAAACGTCATTGCGAGGAGCGCAGCGACGAAGCAATGCAGGGCTACACGAAGAAAGACTGGATTGCTTCGCTGCGCTCGCAATGACGGCGGAGAGGACGGAGAAACAATGCTGAGCGGCGATGAACTCGAGCGCTATGCGCGCCACATCGTGTTGCGCGAGGTCGGCGGCCCCGGCCAGACCAAGCTGCGCGCGGCGAAGGTGCTGGTGATCGGCGCTGGCGGGCTTGGCGCGCCGGCGTTGATGTATCTCGCCGCGGCGGGCATCGGCACGCTGGGTGTGGTGGATGATGACGAAGTGTCGCTGTCCAATCTGCAGCGCCAGATCATTCATGCGACGCCGGATATCGGCGCGTTGAAAGTGGATAGCGCGGCGGCGAAGATTTATGCGCTCAATCCGCATGTGAATTTCGCCAAGCATGGCGAGCGGCTGACGGCCGCCAATGCGATGGCGCTGATTGGTGCCTACGATCTCGTGCTCGATGGCTCCGACAATTTCGCCACGCGCTATCTGGTTTCAGATGCCTGCTATCTCGCCGGCAAGCCGCTGATCTCCGCGGCACTCGGCACATTCGATGCGTCGCTGACGACGCTGCGGCCGCATGAGTGCAACGACAAGGGCGCGCTCAATCCGACCTATCGCTGCCTGTTTCCCGAAGCGCCGCCGCCGGGCACCGTGCCGAGCTGCCAGGAGGCCGGCGTGATGGGCGCGCTGGCCGGGATGATCGGCTCGATGATGGCGCTGGAAGCGATCCGCGAGATCGTGGGTTTTGGCGAGGGGCTGGTCGGGCGCCTGTTGATGATCGACGCCCGTTCGATGCGGTTCGAGACGCTGCGCTATGCGCGCGATCCCGCCAATCCGCTGAACGGCGATGCGCCGTCCATTACGGATCTGAGCGGTTATCGCTGAAGCGTTCAGCCACTCGCCGCGGCGACGAGCTTGCCATAGCGCTCGCTGTCGCTGCGCAGCTCGGCCTCGAAGGCGTCGGGCGTCGAACTGGTGATGCTGACGCCCTGTGCCGCATATTGCTGGACGAGAGCGGGGTCGGTGAGCACCTCGGCAAGATCGCGGGCGATCTGGCTCACGATCGGCTTTGGCGTCGCGCCTGCGGCCAGCATGCCGAACCAGCTGTCATAGGCAAAATCGGGCAATCCGGCCTCCGCGAAGGTTGGCACATCGGGCAATTGCGGCAGGCGCGTCTTGCTTGTAACCGCCAGCGCGCGGAGCTTGCCGGATTGGATCAAGTCACCGCCGACATTGAAGAAGGTGAAGGCCATGCTGGTGTCGCCGCGCATGACGCTGACCTGGGACTCCGGTTGCCCCCGATGCGGCACAAGCACCATCTTCGTGCCGGTCAGGCTCTTGAACAGTTCGGCGGCGATGCCGGTGGAGCTGCCGACGCCGGCGGAGCTGTAACTGAGTCCGTCTGGTTTGGCCTTCGCGGCGGCGATGAATTCGGCCAGCGTCTTGAACGGCGCGTCGGGCGGAACGATCAGGATCACCGCAGTAGTGGCGACGCGGCTGATGGCGGCAAAATCCTTGATCGGATCGAAACCGAGATTCTTGTTCACCACACCGACCACGCTATGGCCGTTGGAGGTCAGCATGATCTGCGACCCGTCGGCGGGGCCCTTGGCGATGCTGCTGACGCCGGCGATGCCCGGCCGGTTCTCGACGATGACCTGCTGCTTCCACTTGGTGGCGAGCTTCTCCGCCACCGTGCGGGCGAGAATGTCGGTCATGCTGCCGCCCGAGAACGGCACCACGATGCGCACCATCTGGCTCGGATAGGTCTGTGCGGACGCGTTGCTGCCGACCAGCGCCGCGGACGCGGCGAGGCCGGAGCCGATCATGAACTGTCGGCGATCCATTGGTTTCCTCCGTGTGAACGCAAGTGCCGGGCTTTCAGTCTCTGGCGGTGTTGGGCAGTGGCATTGCGAGCAGCACCACGGCCGGCTTGTTCGTCTCGTTGCGCAGCGCGCGGATTTCATTCGGCGCGATGCGGCAGGAATCCCAGGAGTTCAAAGTGGCGGTGCCGTCCGGCGTCTCGAAGGTCACTTCGCCGTGCAGCACCACATAGAATTTCTCCTCCGGAGATGCGGATGGCGTGATGCCGCCGCCGGGCAGGATCTGGCTCATGCCGAGCCACATCACATCGCTCGGCCCGGCCTCGCGGCCCTGCAGGCGGAACATCCGCATGTCGGTGTGGCCGGGCGCCTCGTAGCGCGGTGCGTCGCTCAGGCGGACGACATGCATGGCTTCACCCTCCGGGCTGGAAGACGACGCGATCGCGCGACGAGCCGAGCACGGCAGCATAGGCTTCGGCCGCGCGGGTCAGCGGATAGATCGCGTTTGTTTCGATCGGGAACGGCTTGAGCGCACCGGACGCGAAGCCCGGCACGAGATCGCGCAGCACGTCGGCGCTCGCCGTGGAGGATAGCGCAAGCGTGTCGATGCCGACATAGGTGTGCCGGCCGCGATAGAAGGCGAAGATGTCGAAGGCGACCGGCTTTTTCACCGAGGCGATGAAGATCTGGCGGCCGAGCAGCGCGAGCGATCTTGTGCCGGCGTCGTAGTAGGGCTCGCCCACGGTGTTGTAGACGATATCGGCGCCCTTGCCGCCGGTGAGTTCGCGCACGGTGGCGGCGACATCGCTGCGGCTGGAATCGATCACGGTGATGTCGTCATGGGCATGGCCGACATAGGGCTCGTCCTTTCGCACCACGCCGATCACACGGGCGCCTTGCCATGATGCAATCTGCGTGGCGGCCTGGCCGACCTTGCCGTTGAGGCCGAGGATCAAAACGGTCTCGCCGGGTTTCGGCATGCCGGCGCGGCGAAAACCTTCTTGCGCGGTGACGAAGGGCACGCCGAGGCCGCCGGCCTCGAGAAGGCTGATATTGGCAGGCTTCTCTACCAGCGCATCGGCTTCGACCACCAGATGTGTCGCATGGGTACCGTCGCGGCGGATGCCGAGATCGCCGGAGGAGCCGAACACTTCCTTGCCGATGAGTGCGTCCGGGCCTTCGATAACGACGCCGGCGAAATCGCGGCCGGGTGTCCGCGGGAAGATCGCATAGGGCATCATCCCGATTGCCGCTTTCGCATCCGACGGATTGACGGCCGCCGCCTTGATCTCGATGAGCGCATCACCGTCCTTCACGCGCTTGAGCGCGTGCTGCTCGATCGCCGGCGCGATGCGCTCGATCTGTTCGACCTTGGCGTTGACGCGCAGGCAGGTGGCCGTGGTCATGATGTCCTCACAAAGCCCGTCCGCCATCGACGACGATCAGCGAACCGGTGGAATAGGTGAGATGCGTGGCGCAGGCGGCGATGGCACGGCCGACATCCTCGGCCGTGGCGACGCGCTTGAGCGGAATGGTCGGCGCCACTTTTTCGAGTGCGGCGGCATCGCGGCCGGGCACGAAATCGGTGGCGACCACGCCGGGGGACACCGACATCACGCGCACGCTCGGCGCCAGCGCGCGGGCGAGCGACTTTGTCATGGTGTCGATGCCGGCCTTGATCGCGGCATAAGCGAGATTCGAGCCGACGCCGCTGAGGCCGGCGATCGAGGAGACGCTGACGATCAGTCCGTCGCCGGACGCCTTGAGCATCGGCGCGAAGGCACGGATGGCGGCAAACTGTCCGCGCCAGTTTACCTTGAACATGTCGTCGATGAACTCGTCGGTGAGCGCATCAAGATCGCCGATCGGAATGGGCTTGGTGTAGCCGGCGGTGTTGACGAAGATGTCGCAACGGCCGAAGGCGTACTGCACGTCGCTGGCGAGTTCGGTGAGTGTTGCGGTGTTCTCAACGACAGCTCGACGGGCGATGTGGCCGTTGCCGGGAAGCTTCGCCAGCAGCGCATTCGCGGCGGCTTCGCCGGAGCGCCATGTCACGACGACGGTGGCGCCCTCTGCTGCGAGCATCTGTGCCGCCGCGGCGCCGATGCCGCCGGAGCCGCCGACGATCACAGCAATCTTGCCTGAGAGTGGCTGTGTCATCGATCGCTCACTTGATGGGAGGATGCGGGAGCGTGGCTTCGCCGGGCTCCATCACGAATGTGTAGTTGAGGCTGAACCAATCGCCGCTGACATCGGGCGCCGGTGGCGATCCATCGCCCTTGCGGAAGTCGCCGATCAGCGCGCGCGTTACGCCGAACACGACGTCGCTCTCCAGATGCTCGTCGTGATCGACGAAGACCTGGGTGATCAGCGTCTTGAAGCCGGGTTTGTAGGCGAGGACATGCAGATGCGCGGGCCGATAGGGATGGCGGCGCTGGGCGGCCAGCATTTCGCCGGTCGGGCCGTGGGTTGGCACCGGATAGCCGGCCGGTTTGACGGAGCGGAAACTGAAGCGGCCGTCCGCATCGGTCTCGAACACGCCGCGCAGGTTCATATCGGCCTGCCCGTCGTCCTGGTTTTCATACATGCCGGTCGGCGACGCCTGCCAGATATCGACGCGGGCACCTGCGATCGGCGCGCCGTGGGCGTCGCGGATGTTGCAATCGACAAAGAGCGGTGGCCCGGGCGTTGGCGAGCGGACGATGGACGCGCCGTTCTCCATGTCAGGGGCATTGGCGCGCCAGAACGGTCCGAGCA
>NZ_JBIISY010000023.1:0-43624 GCF_044340795.1 Tardiphaga sp. | reverse complement strand
GTCTCGCTGGCGCCGTCCTGTCCGTTGTTCAGCAGGCAGACCAGGGTGGAAAGGCCAACGGCATCGCTGAACAGCACGGCCTCGTTATGGGTGTCGTTGGTGGCCTGACCGATCCGGTTGAGGAAATCGATGGCGAATTCGAACTCGGCCTCGGTGAGCCGGACGTCGCGGGCGAAAGCATGGAGGTGGCGCACGAACGACGCCATGACGGTGCGCAAACGGTTATCCGGCGCATGGCTCATGGCGTCGACAACGACGTCGGTCACGTCCTGCTGACGTGTGATGATCATTGGCGTCCTCCCGGTCGATCGGCTCTGGCATCTCGTCGCGCAACGCGGACGGCGCTGATTGCGCAATCGATTGCATAGACGGTAATGCAATCGTTTGCGCGCGTCAAGTTGACCGTTTAGGATGCCGGCATGGCTGCAGTAGTGACGATCAAGGACGTGGCGCGGGAGGTGGGGGTGCATCCCTCCACGGTGTCGCGTGCGCTCGATCCGGCGCGTCGCGAGCGGCTGGGCGAGCCCGTCGTGCGCCGGGTGCTGGAAGCGGCCGAGCGGCTCGGCTACCGGCCGGATGTGGCCGCCGCGAGCCTCCGGAGTGGCCGATCCAGGCTCATCGGCATCGTCGTTCCCGACATCGCCAATCCCGTCTTCTCACCGATCATCAGCGGGCTCGAACGCGCGTTGTCGGCGCGGGGCTATGCGCTGATCGTCGCCGACCAGCGGCCGGACCGCACCGGCGGCAACGACCTCGTGCAGATGCTGATCGCACGCAGGGTCGATGGCCTCGTGCTCGCCAATGTCGCCCTGAAGGACGATGCGGTCGAGCGTTGCCTGAAGGCACAGATTCCGGTCGTGCTGGTCAATCGCGCCGAGGGCGAGTCGCGGGTGCCATCGGTGGTGTCCGACGACATGGCGGGAATGATGCTGGCGGTGGAGCACCTGATTGCATCCGGCCATCGCAACATCGTGCATGTGGCGGGGCCGCAGTCGTTGTCGACGGGGATGCTGCGTCGTCGTGGTTTCGTTGCGGCGATGCGTGCCGCAGGTCTCGATCCCGATATCGACGATATCGAGGAAGCCGCCGCCTTCACCCGCGAGGCGGGATTGCCTGCCGCCCGGGAGCTGCTGGCGCGGCGGCCGGATGCCACGGCGGTGGTCGCGGCCAATGATCTGCTGGCGCTGGGCGTCTACGAGGCGCTGCGCGAACAGGGGCGACGCTGCCCGGAGGACGTCTCGGTGATCGGCCATAACGACATGCCGCTGGTCGATCTCGTCAATCCGCCGCTGTCCACGGTCCGCATCAGCCATCACGAGATGGGCGAGCGGACCGGGGAATTGCTGCTCGATCTGATCACCGGCACCCATCAGGGTGCGTTGCAGATCGTGACGTCGCCTGTGCTGGTGGCGCGCGCATCGACGCGGCCACTGGAGGGCTGAGGGCTTACGCCTTCTCGCTGTCCATGTGCACGAGTTGGCTGTCCGGATAGCGCCCACCCGCGGCTGCATCGACCGGAATTGCCTGTTCCAGCTCTGCAAGATGCGCCGCAGTGAGCTTCACAGCCTGCGCGCCACGTGCTTCGGTCAGTCGATCACGGCGACGGGCGCCGACCAGCGGTACGATATCCTTGCCCTGTGCCGCGACCCACGCGATCGCGACCTGCGCCACCGAGGCGCCGATCTCGCGGGCGATGGTGCGCAGCTTCTCTACCAGTGCCAGATTGTGATCAATATTCGCTGCGGAGAAGCGCGGGCTGATGCTGCGGAAATCCTGGGTACCCTGACCCTTGCTCCAGTGGCCGGAAATCAGACCGCGCGACAGCACGCCATAGGCGGTGATGCCGATGCCGAGTTCGCGGCAGGTGGGCAGGATGCTCTGTTCGATGCCGCGCGAGATCAGCGAATATTCGATCTGCAGGTCGGCGATCGGATGCACGTGGGCGGCGCGGCGGATGGTGTCGGCGCCGACTTCGGACAGGCCGACATGTTTGACATGGCCGGCCTTGATCAGGTCGGCGATGGCGCCGATCGTGTCCTCGATGGGCACATTGGGGTCGAGCCGGGCCGGGCGATAGATGTCGATGGCATCGACATTCAGCCGTTTCAACGAATAGGTGACGAAATTCTTCACCGCCACGGGGCGCGAATCGTAGCCGTTCCAGGCCATGTCGGGGCCGCGCAGGGCGCCGAATTTCACCGAGATCTGTGCCTTGTCACGCCGGGGATGGCCGCGCAGGGCTTCGGCGATCAGCATCTCGTTGTGGCCCATGCCGTAGAAGTCGCCGGTGTCGAGCAATGTGATGCCGGCATCCAGGGCTGCATGGATGGTGGCAACGCTCTCGTCGCGGTCGGCGGGGCCGTAGAAATCCGACATGCCCATGCAGCCGAGGCCGAGAGCCGATGTGTTTGGGCCGGTCTTTCCGAGTGTGCGGGTGTCCATGGGAATGCTCCGTGGCTGTCGATGGCGGTCCATGCCGCCGATGCCGGGCGATATGCACCCGCTCTCGCCGCGCGATAAGCTGGACAATCATGAAAGGGTTGTTCAATTTGACGGACAATGAGCGATCTCGACCTCCGCGACCTTTCAGCGTTCCTCGCCGTTGCCCGCACAAAAAACTTTCGCCGGGCGGCGGTGGAGCTGCAGGTGTCGGTCTCCGGCCTGAGCCAGCGGCTCCGCGACCTGGAAGAGCGCCTGGGTGTGCGATTGCTGCATCGCACAACGCGTAGCGTCGCCTTGACCGAAGCCGGGGAATTGCTGCGCACAAAAGTCGCTCCGGCCATGGAAGACGTCGATGCTGCCCTGCAACAAGTCCGAGGTTTCGGCGCCGCACCGTCCGGCCGGTTGCGGATCAATGCCCCGGCACCGGCAGTGGATCTCGTCCTGGCCCCGATGGTGACGCCGTTCCTGCAGCGTTATCCGGATATCCAGCTTGAAATCATTGCAGAAACGACGCTGATCGACATTGTCGCCGAAGGTTTCGACGCGGGCATCCGGTATGGCGAACATCTTGCCCAGGACATGATCGCGATCTCGCTGGGGCCGCCGGAGCGTTACGCCGTGGTCGCGTCGCCGCAATATGTTGCGCAACATGGGCGCCCCACCGTGCCGCAGGATTTGCTGCAGCATTGCTGCATCAGAACCCGTTTCTCCTCAGGCGCCCTGCTGGACTGGGAGTTTGAGCAGGACGGCCGCGAGGTCCGGGTGGCGCCGGAGCCGGCCCTGATCGCCAGCTATTCACGGCTCGGCATCGAAGCGGCCGAAGGCGGGCTCGGCTTCTTCATGACATTCGAAGGTTATGCGCGGGAGGCGATGGCGGCCGGCAGGTTGGTCAGCGTACTGGACGACTGGCTGCCGCCATTTCCGGGACCGTTCCTTTATTATCCCAGCCGCCGGCAACCGCCGCCCGCCCTGGCGGCCTTTGTCGCCTTTGTCGGGGAATGGCGTCGGCGGCGCTAGTTCGGGATTTCCGAGGTCGGTTCGCGGGTCTGCCAGAAGGTCAGCACGCGCTGGGCGGTGGCCGGCACCAGGCGCTCGAAGTTCTGCCGGGCTTCCTCGACGTCATGGGCTGCCGGCGAGCGGCCGGGGCCGACGCGTAGCGCAATCAGTGCGCGGACCGTGGCCCAGGAAATGCCGATCGACTTGCCGAGGATCAGCATCGGATCGTCGCGGTCGCCCTTCAGGAGCTGGTCGATGGTGGCGATGCGGACACCGGACATGGCGGCGAGGGCCGCCGCCGTCTCCTCATATTGATGCGCGCGGGCGAAGCGCAGCAGGGCACCCTCGTTCAGCTCCGCGCTGGTTTGCAGCTTGCGCACGCTGCGCTCGGCGCTGGCGAAATCACGCGTCAGTCCGAGATGTTGCTGCGTGCCGGAGATGTCCTGCATGGCACGGTTGATGGCCGCGCGCAGTTCCGGCGCAGCGGCATCGAACAGGCGGCGCCGGACGACCTCGACCGAATGCGCCAGCAGATATTTGAGCTGTTCCGTGGACAGGTCATCGCGCTGACCGACCGTGACGGCCAGCACGCCGTCGTCGCCGGCACGGCGGATCAGGCCGTGATAGCCGAGCTGCGAGAACACCGCACCGGCATTGCCGGCCACCCGGCGGATGACCTCGCGGTCGCCGCGGCGGATGATCACATCGGTCAGGCGCGGGCCGAGGGTCGGCCGATCGGAAATGGCAAGCAGATGCGGCTGGCTCTTGGCCTTGGCGATATCGAGCAAGGTCGGCTCGTCGATCTGCGGCGAGCGGCGCAACAGCGGGCCGGCGATCAGGATTTCATCGTCGCGCACCAGCATGGAAATCAGCTGCGGCGGCGCATTGACCAGCTCGGCCAGCCGTTCGGCCAATGCACGGCGTGCCTCGACCCCGGTCTGCGGCACTAGGCTGGTCAGGATGCTGTCGAACAGGTCCACATGGGACGGCTGGAACCGGGAGGCGCCCTGTAGAAACAGGTCGGCGATCTTCCGGACCGCCTCGCCACGGCGTGCGGGATCGCCGTTACGGACGATTTCCTCAAGCCCTGGAATGAGGGATTTGGCCTCTGCCATCAAATTTACTCAACTACGCCACCACAAAGGCCCGCATAGCCTAATGGGGCTTCATGAAGGAAGGGTTAGTCCGGAAAGGCATAGATGCCAGAGTTTACAGTGACTTAACACGGGCAGGGTTCCGGTGCGAGCTGCATCGCGTCGAATCCCGCCCTTGCCGTCCTGCCGAAAAAGGTCTATATCGGCCGCAACTTACAGTTCTCATACGATCCGTTTGAGAGTGGGGCCCCCGGGGACCCGCTCTTTTTTATTACCTGAACCGACCCCAACCTGGACCGCTGCTGCCCGATGACCGACCCGATCGAACCCACCATGGATGATACCGAGCTGCTCGCCGAGCCGCGTCTGGTCGTCGAGCCAGGTGCCGGCGCGCGCGTGGCGGCCATTGCGACGCCGGTGCTCGAAGGCATGGGCTATCGGCTGGTGCGCATCAAGATTTCGGCCGAGGCCGGCTGCACCGTGCAGATCATGGCCGAGCGGCCCGATGGCTCGATGCAGGTCGAGGATTGCGAGGCGATTTCGAATGCGTTGTCGCCGGTACTCGATATCGAGGATCCAATCCAGCGCGCCTATCGCCTCGAGATTTCCTCGCCGGGCATCGATCGCCCGCTGGTGCGCCGTTCGGACTTCCTGCGCTTTCAGGGTCATCTCGTGAAGGTCGACATGGCGGTTGCCGTCGGCGGCCGCAAGCGTTTCCGCGGCTGGATCAGCGCCGTCGAGGGCGGCGAGGTCCTGATCGATCGCGAAGGCGCGCGTGATGGCGAAGATCCGATCACGCGGTTGCCTATGGAAGATATCGGCAGCGCCAATCTCGTGCTGACCGACGAGCTGGTTGCCGAGTCCATGCGTCGCGGCAAGCATGCCGAGGAAGATCTCAAGCGCGAGCTCGGCCTGGCGCCGCCGCCGGCCCCGCATGCCAAGCGCAGCGATCCGAAGAAGAGTTTTGCGCCGAAGCCGAAGGGCAAGGCTGCGAAAGCCGCCAAGAAGCCGCCGCCGAAAAACACCAAGGCCCACCGCCTCGCCGCAGATGCCAAGCGCCGCGGCGATATCGATTGACCCGAAGGAGACTGAGCCATGGCCGCTATCAGCGCCAACCGACTTGAACTCTTGCAGATCGCCGACGCCGTTGCCCGCGAGAAAACCATCGACCGCGGCATCGTCATCTCGGCGATGGAAGAGGCGATCGCCAAGGCGGCGCGCGCGCGTTACGGCTCGGAAACCGATGTTCACGCCGAGATCCATCCGAAGACCGGCCAGCTCTCGCTGACCCGCCATATGCTGGTGGTCGAGGATGTCGAGAACGCGTCGAACCAGATTTCGCTCAATGACGCGCAGCGCGCCAATCCGGGCGCCCAGGTCGGCGACACCATTGCCGACACGCTGCCGCCGCTGGAATATGGCCGCATTGCCGCGCAGTCGGCCAAGCAGGTGATCGTGCAGAAGGTGCGCGAAGCCGAGCGTGATCGTCAGTATCAGGAATTCAAGGATCGCATCGGCGAGATCGTCAACGGCGTCGTCAAGCGCGTCGAATATGGCTCGGTGATCGTCGACCTCGGCCGCGGCGAAGCGATTGTCCGCCGCGACGAGATGCTGCCGCGCGAAGTGTTCCGCAACGGCGACCGCGTGCGTGCTTACGTGTTCGACGTGCGTCGCGAGACCCGCGGTCCGCAGATCTTCCTGTCGCGCACCCATCCGCAATTCATGGCGAAACTGTTCGCGCAGGAAGTGCCGGAAATCTATGACGGCATCGTCGAGATCAAGGCCGTTGCCCGCGATCCCGGTTCGCGCGCCAAGATCGGCGTGATCTCGCGCGATTCCTCGGTCGATCCGGTCGGCGCCTGCGTCGGTATGCGCGGTTCGCGCGTGCAGGCCGTGGTGAACGAGCTGCAGGGCGAAAAGATCGACATCATTCCGTGGTCGCCGGATATCGCGACCTTCGTGGTCAACGCGCTGGCGCCGGCGGAAGTCTCCAAGGTCGTCATCGACGAAGACCGCGAGCGCATCGAAGTCGTGGTGCCCGACACCAACAACCAGCTTTCGCTGGCGATCGGCCGCCGCGGCCAGAACGTACGTCTCGCCTCGCAGCTGACCGGCTGGGACATCGACATTCTCACCGAGCAGGAAGAATCCGAGCGTCGCCAGGCCGACTTCGAGAACGCCACCCGCGTGTTCATGGAAGCGCTGAATGTCGACGAAGTCGTCGGCCAGCTGCTGGCGTCGGAAGGTTTTACGAACGTCGAGGAACTGGCGCTGGTGGATGCCAAGGAACTGGCCAGCATCGAAGGCTTCGACGACGAGACCGCCGACGAGCTGCAGAGCCGTGCGCGCGAATATCTCGAGCAGCTCGAGGCCGAGCTGAGCGCCCGTTGCAAGGAGCTCGGTGTCGATGAGGCGCTGCGCGAAGTGCCCGGCGTGACCCTGCAGATGATGGTCAAGTTCGGCGAAAACGACGTCAAGACCGTCGAGGACCTCGCGGGCTGCGCCACTGACGACATCGTCGGCTGGACCGAGCGCAAGGAAGGCTCCGAGCCGGTCAAGCATGCCGGTTTCCTCGATGCCAACGAGATGTCGCGTGAGGATGCCGAGCGCATGATCATGGAAGCCCGCGTCGTGGCTGGCTGGATCACCCGCGAAGACCTCGACAAGGGCGTTGAGCCCGAGTCCGAAGAAGCCGAAGCGTAAGGATATGCGCCACGCATGCTCGCCAGTTTTGACCCCGCAGATCTTGATCGCGGCCCCCGAGACACCAAATCGGGGACTGAGCGGATGTGCGTGGTCACACGGCGCGTGCGTCCCATCGATGACCTGATCCGTTTCGTTCTTTCGCCCACCGGCGAGCCTGTTCCCGACCTCAAGCGCAAGCTCCCGGGCCGGGGACTGTGGGTTTCGGCATCGCATAAGGCGGTGGCGGAGGCGGCGAAACGCAATCTTTTCGCCCGGGGTTTCAAGAAAAACGTCAAGGTGTCGGCTCAAATCGCCGATGAAACCGATAAATTGATGCTGCGCGGCGTGACCGACGCTCTGGCCATGGTGGCCAAGGCGGGTCAGGTCGTCTCCGGTTTCACCAAGGTCGAGGACGCATTACGGCGTAATACCGCCGAAATCTTGCTCCATGCTAGCAACGGTGCTGCCGACGGAATTCGCAAGCTGGACGGTATCGTCCGACAAAATGCCGCCTTCGATGACGAAACCGACCAGATTCCGATCATAACGCTGCTCAGCAGTGACGAATTGGATTTGGCATTGGGGCGGTCAAATGTGATACATGCTGCCGTGCTCACAGGCCCGGCGGGCAAAACGTTCCTGTCGCGCAGCCAGACTTTGGTCCGATACCGGATGGCTGACGCTGACATCAACGCAAGCGCCAAACCATCGAAGACCCATGCGTCGCCGGACACGGTGCCGCCGGACGACGATTTCGCCGATTGAAATTCGAACGATGACGAATGTGCGACCGCGCACACCGCAAAAGGACTAGGACTGCTGAATGGTTGATACGAAAACGCCTGGCGACAAGACTCTGAGCGTTCCCAGCAAGACCTTGACGCTGAAGCCGCGCGTCGAGCAGAGCACTGTGCGCCAGAGCTTCAGCCAGGGCCGTAGCAAGCAGGTGGTGGTCGAGAAACGCGGCAAGCGCCGCATTCCCGGCGAAAGCCACGCTGAAGCTCCGGCGCCTGCTCCCACACCTGCGCCCGCGGCACCCGCTGCCGCTGCGCCGGCGCCCGCTGCGCCGAAGCCTGCTGCACCGGCAGCTCCGGCTCCCGTTGCTGCTACGCCTGCGGCTCCTGCCGCCCCGGCACCTGTCGCTGCTGCGCCGGCGGCTCCCGTTCGCGCTGCTGCACCCGCCGCGCCGGTTCGCCCGGCCGCGCCTGCTGCTCCGGTGCGTACCTCCTCATCGGGCTCGTCGTCCCGCGCTCCCAGCGCCCCGTCGCGCTCGGCTTCGCCGCCGCCGCGCGGTGGTTCGGGCCGTCCGCAGCCGCCGCAGCGCAGCGGCTCTGGCGTCGTGCTGCGCACGCTGACCGAGGACGAGCGTAACGCCCGCGCCAGCGCGCTCGCCGATGCGCGCGCCCGTGAGGTCGAAGAACGTCGTCTTGCCGAGGCAGAGGCAGCCCGCCGCAACACCAAGGAATACAAGGAGCAGATGGAGCGCGAAGCTGCCGAGGCCCGTCGCAAGGCCGAGGAAGAGCGCCATCGTCTGGAGGAAGAAGCCAAGCGCAAGGCGGAAGCCGAAGCCAAGCGCCGCGAGGCCGAGGCTGAAGCCAAGGCCAAGGCTGCGGCCCGGTCGACCTCCACCACCGCCCGCGCTCCGATCGCCACCACGTCGGGCCGTCCCGCCGTTGCCGCCGATGGCAGCGACGAGGACGAGGCACCGCGCGTCATTCGTCGCCCCGGCAGCCCCGCCCGTCCGGTGATTGCGCCGAAGCCGACCGCCAAGCCCGGTCCGCAGAAGGAACGTGGCCGTCTCACCGTCGTCACCGCGCTGTCGGCCGGTGACGTGCGCGAGCGTTCGGTCGCATCGTTCCGCCGCCGTACCCAGCGCCTGAAGGGTCATCAGTCGAACGAGCCGAAGGAAAAGCTCGTCCGCGAAGTGATCATTCCGGAAGCGATCACGATTCAGGAACTCGCGAACCGCATGGCGGAGCGCGCGGTGGACATCATCCGCATGCTGATGAAGCAGGGCGCGATGCACAAGATCACCGACGTGATCGATTCCGATACCGCACAGCTGATCGCCGAAGAACTGGGCCACACCGTCAAGCGCGTTGCCGCGTCGGACGTTGAAGAAGGCTTGTTCGACGTCGCCGACGATTCCACCGATACGGAAACCCGTTCGCCGGTCGTCACCGTCATGGGTCACGTCGACCACGGTAAGACGTCGCTGCTCGACGCGCTGCGTCAGGCCAACGTTGTGTCGGGTGAAGCCGGTGGCATTACCCAGCATATCGGCGCCTATCAGGTCACCTCGCCGGAGAGCGGTAAGAAGATCACCTTCATCGATACGCCGGGCCACGCCGCGTTCACCGCGATGCGCGCCCGCGGCGCCAAGGTTACCGACATCGTCATCCTCGTGGTGGCGGCCGATGACGGCGTGATGCCGCAGACGATCGAAGCCATCAACCACGCCAAGGCAGCGGGTGTGCCGATCATCGTGGCGATCAACAAGATCGACAAGCCGGATGCGAAGGCGGAGCGCGTGCGCACCGAGCTTCTGCAGCATGACGTGCAGGTCGAATCCTTCGGCGGCGACGTCGTCGACGTGGAAGTGTCGGCGAAGAACAAGACCAATCTCGACAAGCTGCTCGAAATGATCGCGCTGCAGGCCGAAATCCTCGACCTGAAGACCAATTCGGATCGTCCGGCGGAAGGCACCGTGATCGAAGCCAAGCTCGATCGTGGTCGTGGTCCAGTGGCCACCGTGCTGGTTCAGCGCGGTACGCTGCGGATCGGCGACATCATCGTGGCCGGTGCCGAAATGGGCCGTGTCCGCGCACTGATCTCGGATCAGGGCGAGCAGCTGACCGAAGCCGGTCCATCGGTGCCGGTCGAGGTGCTCGGCTTCAACGGTCCGCCGGAAGCCGGTGATCGTATGGCCGTCGTGGTCAACGAAGCCCGCGCCCGCGAGATCACCGACTACCGTACGCATCAGAAGCGTGAGAAGTCCGCCGCATCCGCCTCCGGCATGCGCGGCTCGCTCGAGCAGATGATGAGCCAGCTGAAGACCTCGGGCCGCAAGGACTTCCCGCTGGTCATCAAGGCCGACGTGCAGGGTTCGCTGGAAGCCATTCTCGGCTCGCTGGAGAAGCTCGGCACCGACGAGGTCGCTGCCCGTATCCTGCATTCAGCCGTCGGCGGCATCTCGGAATCGGACGTCACGCTGGCTGAAGGCTTCAACGCCGCCATCATCGGCTTCTCGGTTCGTGCCAACAAGGAAGCGACGGCTCTTGCCAAGCGTAACGGCATCGAGATCCGCTACTACAACATCATCTACGATCTCGTGGATGACGTGAAGAAGGCCATGTCCGGCCTGCTCGCGCCGACGTTGCGCGAAACCATGCTGGGCAATGCGCAGATCCTCGAAGTGTTCAACATCTCGAAGGTCGGCAAGGTCGCGGGTTGCCGCGTCACCGACGGCACTGTGGAACGCGGCGCCAATGTGCGCCTGATCCGCGACAACGTCGTCGTGCACGAAGGCAAGCTGTCGACCCTGAAGCGCTTCAAGGACGAAGTGAAGGAAGTTGCGTCAGGCCAGGAATGCGGCATGGCGTTCGAGAACTACTCCGACATGCGTGCCGGTGACGTGATCGAGTGTTATCGCATCGAGACCATCCAGCGCTCGCTGTAAGTCCAAGTCTTACAGAGAGCCGGATTTTGAGAAGGACGTCATGCCCGGCGTAAATGCGCCGGGCATCCACGTCTTTGATTTTTCACAGAACAGGCGTGGATGGCCGGGATAGTCCCGGCCATGACGTCGTTTATTGTTGGCTAGGAAAGATGCCCAAGCATCATCAAAAATCTGCGACGCCGGGTGGCTCGCAGCGTCAATTGCGTGTCGGCGAACTGATGCGCCACGCGATCGCCGATATCCTCTCGCAGGGTGGTGTCTACGATCCCGTGCTGCAGACCAACATCATCACGGTGCCGGAGGTGCGGATGTCTCCGGACCTCAAGCTGGCCACCGTTTATGTAATGCCGCTCGGCGGCAAGAACACCGAGCCCGTGCTGAAGGCACTGGCGGCGAACAAGAGCTTTTTGCGCACCGAAGCCGCGCATCGGGTGAACCTGAAATACGCGCCCGATCTGCGCTTCCGCATCGACGAACGTTTCGACGAAGCCGAGCGTATCGACAAACTTTTGCGCACCCCCGCGGTGGCGCGTGACCTCAAACAAGACTCTGATAATCAAGATTCGGACGAGAACGAATGACTGTGACGACGACCAAGACCGACACCGGCCTTGAGGTGAGCCCGCTTCCGCAGGCGCCGCGCGGCAATAATGATCCGCGCCATCAGGGCGGCAAGCGCCAGGGCGGTGGACAGGTTCGCCGCGACAAGCGCGACGTCCATGGCTGGGTCATTCTCGACAAGCCGCTCGGCATGACCTCGACCCAGGCGGTCGCCGTCGCCAAGCGTCTGTTCCAGGCCAAGCGCGCCGGCCATGCCGGTACCCTCGATCCGCTCGCCTCCGGCGGCCTGCCGATCGCGCTGGGCGAAGCCACCAAGACCGTCCCGTTCGTGATGGATGGTCGCAAGCGTTATCGCTTCACTGTCGCCTGGGGCGCCGAGCGCGATACCGACGACACCGAAGGCCGGGTTACCCAGACCTCGGATATCAGGCCAACGGCCGAGCAGATCCGTGCGCTGCTGCCGCAGTTTACCGGCAATATCGAGCAGACCCCGCCGCAATATTCGGCCATCAAGATCCAGGGCGAGCGCGCCTATGACCTGGCGCGCGACGGCGAGACCGTCCCGCTGGTTCCGCGCCCCGTCGTTATCCACGAATTAGTGCTTACAGAACAACCAGATAGCGACCATGCCGTTTTCGAGGCCGAGTGCGGCAAGGGCACCTATGTGCGCGCGCTGGCCCGTGACATCGGCCGTCTGCTCGGCTGCTACGGCCATATCTCGTCGCTGCGCCGGACCCTGGTCGGACCCTTCGCCGAAGCTGACATGATTCCACTGGCAGAATTGGAGGCTTTGTGCGATAGAGCCGCGTCTGGCGAGGGAAGCCTCGCCGACGCGCTACTGCCCGTTGAGACCGCGCTGGACGACATCCCGGCGCTGGCCGTCACACGGTCAGATGCGGCAAGGCTCCATCGGGGCCAGGCCGTCTTGTTGCGCGGACGGGATGCGCCTCATTGCAATGGCACGGTTTATGTCACGGTGTCGGGCCGGTTACTGGCCCTCGCCGAACTCAGCAATGGCGAGCTCATCCCCAAGCGCGTGTTCAACCTTTCCGGATTGGTTGCCAATCCGGTGCAAAAAGAAAGTCACTGACGATGTCGATTGCCGCCGAACGCAAAGCGGAAGTCATCAAGAACAGCGCCCTCAAGGCCGGCGATACCGGTTCGCCTGAGGTCCAGGTTGCCATCCTCTCGGAGCGCATCACCAACCTCACCGAACACTTCAAGACCCACACGAAGGACAACCATTCCCGTCGTGGTCTTCTGAAGCTGGTGTCCACCCGTCGTTCGCTTCTCGATTACATCAAGAAGAAGGACGAGGCCCGGTACAAGGCCCTGCTCGCAAAGCACGGCATTCGCCGCTAAGCGATTTAACGCGCGCAGCTCCTGCGCGCGTTTTCGCATGGATAGGTCCCACACAACCCAACCATGCCATTACGTAGTGCAGGCCAGAGTGGCCCGCACGATAGCGTCCAGCCGCAATCCGGCAGCTGGGCGATGACGGGCAAGGAGCCTGTCGCGCGGCGTGAAGCTAGAAGGCTTCAGGTCGCGACCATCGGAAGGATGGACGCCATTGGACATTCACAAGCCATGGCAGGATCGCCAGACGCTGACTTCGCAATCGATGCGAAGCGTCTTGCAGTCTTGCGCATGGCTTTTGTTTTTTCGGCGCCACGCTTTTCGTGAACCCATGAAAGATACCAAAGATGTTTAAACCTCATTCCGTCGAGATCGATTGGGGCGGCCGTCCGCTCAAGCTGGAAACCGGCAAGATTGCCCGTCAGGCTGACGGCGCCGTCATGGCCACCTATGGCGAGACCATCGTCCTCGCGACCGTCGTGGCCGCCAAGGCGCCGCGCGAAGGCGTCGACTTCCTGCCGCTGACCGTCGACTATCAGGAAAAGGCCTACGCAGCCGGCCGCATCCCCGGTGGCTACTTCAAGCGTGAAGGTCGTCCGACCGAGAAGGAAACCCTGGTTTCCCGCCTGATCGACCGCCCGATCCGTCCGCTGTTCGCCGATGGCTGGCGCAACGAGACCCAGGTGATCGTGACCGTGCTCTCGCACGACATGGAAAACGATCCCGACGTGCTGGCCATGGTGGCTGCCTCGGCTGCGCTGACCCTGTCGGGCGCACCGTTCAAGGGCCCGATCGGCGCTGCCCGCGTCGCCTTCCAGAACGACGAATACATCCTCAACCCGACCCTCGACGAGATGGCCGACACCCAGCTCGAGCTGGTCGTCGCCGGTACGTCGGATGCCGTGCTGATGGTGGAATCGGAAGCCAAGGAGCTTTCGGAAGAAATCATGCTCGGCGCCGTGATGTTCGGTCACCGCCACTTCCAGCCGGTGATCAAGGCGATCATCGAGCTCGCCGAGAAGGCCGCCAAGGAGCCGCGCGAAGTCACCGTCGTCGATGACAGCGCCCTCGAAAAGGAAATGCTCGGCATGGTCGAGCAGGAACTGCGCGCCGCTTACGCCATCCCGGTGAAGCAGGATCGCTACGCCGCCGTCGGCGTGGTGAAGAAGAAGGTCATGGATCACTACTTCCCGGAAGGGAAGGAGCCCGCTTACGACAAGCTGCGCATTGCCGGCGTGTTCAAGGAGCTCGAATCCAAGATCGTGCGCTGGAACATCCTCGACACCGGCAAGCGCATCGACGGTCGCGATTCCAAGACTGTCCGCAGCATTCTCGCTGAAGTCGGCGTGCTGCCGCGTGCGCATGGTTCGGCACTGTTCACCCGCGGTGAAACCCAGGCCGTGGTTGTCACCACGCTCGGCACCGGCGAAGACGAGCAGTATATCGACTCGCTGTCGGGAACGTACAAAGAGACGTTCCTGCTGCACTACAACTTCCCTCCCTACTCGGTCGGTGAGACCGGTCGTCTGGGCGGCACCAAGCGTCGCGAAATCGGCCACGGCAAGCTCGCCTGGCGCGCGATCCATCCGGTGCTGCCGGGCCACCACGAGTTCCCCTACACCATCCGCGTGGTGTCGGAGATCACCGAGTCGAACGGTTCGTCCTCGATGGCCTCGGTCTGCGGCGCGTCGCTCGCGCTGATGGATGCCGGCGTGCCCTTGAAGCGTCCGACGGCGGGTATCGCCATGGGCCTGATCCTCGAAGGTTCGCGCTACGCGGTTCTGTCGGACATCCTAGGTGATGAAGATCACCTCGGCGACATGGACTTCAAGGTGGCCGGCACCGAGCAGGGCATCACCTCGCTGCAGATGGACATCAAGATCGCCGGTATCACCGAAGAGATCATGAAGGTCGCTCTCGCCCAGGCGAAGGACGGTCGCGTTCACATCCTCGGCGAAATGGCGAAGGCGCTCACCAATGCCCGCGCCGAGCTCGGCGAATACGCACCGCGCATCGAGACCTTCAAGATCGCCACCGACAAGATCCGTGAAGTGATCGGCACCGGCGGCAAGGTGATCCGCGAGATCGTCGAAAAGACCGGCGCCAAGGTCAACATCGAGGACGACGGCACCGTGAAGGTGGCTTCGTCGGATGGCGAGGCCATGAAGGCGGCCATCAAGTGGATCAAGTCGATCGCTTCCGATCCGGAAGTCGGCCAGATCTACGAGGGCACCGTCGTCAAGGTGATGGAGTTCGGTGCATTCGTGAACTTCTTCGGCGCCAAGGACGGTCTGGTTCATATCAGCCAGCTCGCCGCCGGCCGCGTGCAGAAGACCTCGGACGTCATCAAGGAAGGCGACAAGGTCAAGGTCAAGCTGCTCGGCTTCGACGATCGAGGCAAGACGCGTCTGTCGATGAAGGTTGTCGACCAGGAGACTGGCGAAGATCTTGAGGCCAAGCAGAAGACCGAGGGTGAAGCGGCTCCGGCTGCTGAGTAAATCGCCTCACAGCGAAATAAGAAAAGGGCGGCCGAAAGGCCGCCCTTTTTGTTTTCTGAATTGTAGTTCGCCGAAGCTGATGGTCTCCCTCCCCGGAGCGAAGCGAATGGGGAGGGTGGCGCGTAGCGCCGGGTGGGGTCTCTCCCCACGTGACGTCGGAGTTTGGGGAAGCACCCCACCCGTCTCGAAGCATCGCTAAACGCTCGCTTCTCACCACCCTCCCCACGGCGCGGCGTAGCCGCTTGGGGGAGGGAGAAGAACCGCGCGTTACTCTCGCCGCGCTCATACCGGCGTCGCGGCAAAGGGCATGCAGGCCGCTGCTATGGCGGCGACGTGCCGATGGTCGGTGCCGCAGCAGCCGCCCAGGATACGGATGTCCGGGAAGGACTGCCGCAACTGATGATAGCGCTTTGCGAGATCATTTGGATCTCCTGCGTCGAGGGTCTCCGCCTCGTCGAGTTCGGCGTGGCTGAGGGTGGATGCATTGGCGCGGATACCTTGGATCCGCTGCACCCAGGCTTCTTTGGCGTGCAGCGCGCCTTCGAAATGAGACGGATGGGCGCAGTTGATCATGTAGTAAGCCGGGGACGCTTCCGTCGCGAGATCGGTCGCTTCGATCGCATGACGCAGTGGTGTACCATCGGCCAGCCGTCCGTCTGTCTCCACGGTAAAGGAGATGACGCAGGGCATATCGAGCGATCGCGCAGCCCGTGCGATGCCAACGGCCTCGTCAATCGTCGAGAGCGTAAAGGCGGTGACCATGTCGGCCGCTGTCCCGGCGAAGCTCGTGATCTGGGTGCGATGATAGTCCTCGGCTTCCGGCGCAGTCATGTGGCCAGCCTTGTAGCCGTCTCCGCGCGGGCCGATGGCGCCGCTGATGACACAAGGCATGGCCTCGGTCTCCCATTCGTCGCGGAGCTCCACAAGCAGGTCGATCGCAGCGACATTGGCCGCATGAAGCGCGCCGGCGTCGTAGCCGAGCCTGTCGCCCCAGTCCGGATTGGCGCGCCATGTCGCGCTGTCGAGCACGAAGCCGGCGCCCTGCGTCCGGGCGGTCTCCAGATAGGGCCGGTAATAGGCTTTCAGCCGGTCTCGCCCCGTCGTCGAGCCGAGCAGCACGAAGGAGGCGAAATGCGGCAGTTCGAGCCCGTCGTTGAAGATCAGTGACGTCTCCATGCCGCCGTCTGTGAGAAAGGCGCCGCGACGCTGCGGCAATGCGCTGCGATACTTGCTCATGGCGTGCTCCTGAACGGATACGCACGTGAGTCTGGTTTTGGGCGAGCCAGTTCAGCGCGCAGCCTGATGCAACTTGTCGCATGGGTGGCGATAGCGCGCACCCATTCGCGGGAGCAGTAATCGAGGACGGACCAGAGTCCGTCTCATCATCAATGGAGAGTGCCGGTGCGTGAACTACTTCGCACCCAACCCCAGCGCATCCACCATCACGCGAAACACTTCCGTATTGTCCATCTGCCCCTTCACGCGATCGCTGCCCGGGCCCGTCGCCGTCAGGATCACATCCTCGCCGGAATGCACGCTGGCATTCATCATCGCCGGCAGATTACCCAGCCGCAGCATGGCGCCGGGCGCGTTCTTGTATTTTTCATTCGCCTTGAACGTATTTGGCGCCTCACCCGCTTCCGTCGGCTGGTTTGGTCCATCGAGCTTTGGCCGCAGCGTCTCATAATGATCAGGCACGCTCGCCGACATGATCGCCAGCCGCCGGCTCACATCCACGCGTGATGGATAACCCTCCGCGTCCGGCGCCGGATAGTTCGGGAAGCCGGCCTTGTCATAGACGCCGATCCGCTCGCGCAGCGGCAGGTTCGCTTCCGCGCTCATGTCGTCATTGACGGTGCCGATCAGGCTGTTCGGATGGCTGTGATCCGACACAACGAGGATCAGCGTGTCCTCGCCGCGCTTCAGCGCCCATTCCTTGGCGAGCTTCACCGCATTGTCGAGCATGATCACGTCGTAAACGGCGCGATCGAAGTCCAGCATATGCGCATATTTGTCGATCATGCCGGACTCGACCATCAGGACAAAGCCCTTGTCATTGCGCGACAGCACATTGAGTGCCGCCTGAACCTGTTCGGTGAGATCCGGCTGCTCCGGATTCTTTTTGACGCCGCCGCCCTTGAGGAATCTGCGGTCGAGCACGCCGTCCATGTTGCCGGGCGTGAACAGGCCGAGCAGTTTTGTGGTGTCCGTGTTGTCGGCCGTGGCTTTCAGTTCACCGGCGGTCTTTACATAGGGATAGCCGGCGTCTTTGAATTTGGCGATGTAGTCCACTTCGTCGGCGCGCTTGCCGATATCGACCGCACGCGGCAGGAAATTCGCCGCCCCACCGCCGAGGATAACGTCGGGCTTCGCGGCAAACATCTGCGCGACGATCTCGTCATAGGCTGCGCGGCGGCGCGTATGCGCGACCATTGAGGCCGGCGTCGCATCCTGGATTTCGGTATTCGTCACGATGCCGACCGCAAGATCGAGCTTTCGCTTAACCAGCGACGTGATGGTCTCGACCTTGGGATCGTCGAACACGTCGCGCGTGCGATCCGCATAGACGCCGAGTGCATTGGTCGCGCTCTTGTGGCCGGTCGTATAGGCGCTGGCAGAATTCGCGGAGTCGGTGATGATCGAATCCGTGCCGGCGGTGCCGACCAGCGCCATGCTCGGCATGTCGTCGATGGCGAGCTTGCCGCTGCTCTTGCCTTCCTTGATGCCCTTGGACAGGATGCGCGCCGCCACGCGATGCGATAGCGACATGCCGTCGCCGACAAACAGGATGACATTCTTCGCACGGCGGGCGCCGGTGTCGTAGACGTTCCATGTCACCGACTTGGTGAGGTTGCCCGCCGTGACATCGATCTTGTACGCGCCGGGCTTGTCGAGCACGACATCGCGCAGCACCAGCGCCGATTGATCCTTGCCGTCCTCGCGCTCGATATAATCAGCGCTCTTGCCAAAGGTCGCGCTCTGCTCGGCGCCGTTGATGGTCACCTTGATGTCGGAAGCTGCGATCTTCTCGGGGAGCTCGACCTTGAAATCGAACTTGCTGCCTTTGAGGATTTCGGCGCGATCAATCGGATAGATCGTCTGGGCGTGACACGGGGCGCTCATGAAAAACGCCGCAAGAGCGGCGAGTGAAACGGCTTTGGTCATGGCAGCATCCCTCAGTGGCTTTCTGTCGCAGCAATCTCCATCAATAAAATGGCCGGATGTCACGTCAATGACATCCGGCCAATGAACCTGTAGCCCGGATGGAGCGAAGCGCAATCCGGGGATGTCGAGGTTATTGAATCGCCTGCCCCCGGATTACGCTACGCTTCATCCGGGCTACGGGCGTCACTTCTTGTCGCTACCCAGCTTCGGGATCGTCGCGCCTTCGCCGGCGCTGATCAGGCCGGTCTTCGCATAGACATTCAGCTTCGCGCGGGTATCGGTAATGTCGAGATTGCGCATGGTGAGCTGGCCGATACGGTCGGCCGGCGTGAACGGTGCGTCCTCCACCTTTTCCATGCTCAGGCGTTCCGGCGCATAGGTCAGGTTCGGGCTTTCGGTATTGGCGATCGAATAGTCATTGCCGCGGCGCAGTTCGAGCGTGACTTCGCCGGTGATGGCGCGGGCGACCCAGCGCTGGGCGGTCTCGCGCAGCATCAGGGCCTGCGAGTCGAACCAGCGGCCCTGATAGAGCAGGCGGCCGAGCTTCATGCCGTTGATGCGATACTGCTCGATGGTGTCCTCGTTATGGATGCCGGTGACAAGACGCTCATAGGCGATGTGCAGCAGCGCCATGCCGGGCGCTTCATAGATGCCGCGGCTCTTGGCTTCGATGATGCGGTTCTCGATCTGGTCGCTCATGCCGAGGCCATGGCGGCCGCCGATCACATTGGCTTCCAGGAACAGCGCGACGGGATCGGTAAAGGTCTTGCCGTTCAGCGCGACCGGCTGGCCTTCCTCGAAGCGGACGGTGACGCGCTCGGCCTTGACGACGCAATCGTCCTTCCAGAACGGCACGCCCATGATGGGATTGACGATGGTGATGCCGGTGTCGAGATGTTCGAGATCTTTTGCTTCGTGGGTCGCGCCGAGCAGGTTGCTGTCGGTGGAATAGGCTTTCTCCGCGCTCATCTTGTAGGCGAAGCCGTGGGCGGTCATGAAGGCCGACATTTCAGCGCGGCCGCCGAGCTCGTCGATGAACTGGTCGTCGAGCCAGGGCTTGTAGATCTTCAGCTCGGGATTGGTGAGCAGGCCGTAGCGATAGAAGCGCTCGATGTCGTTGCCCTTGAAGGTCGAGCCGTCGCCCCAGATATTGACGCCGTCTTCCTTCATGGCCGAGACCAGCATGGTGCCGGTCACCGCGCGGCCGAGCGGGGTGGTGTTGAAATAGGTGATGCCGCCGGTGGAGACATGGAAGGCGCCGGCCTGGATCGCGGCGATGCCTTCATGCACGAGCTGCTGGCGGCAATCGACGAGGCGGGCCTTCTCGGCGCCGAATTCCATCGCCTTGCGCGGAATCTCGTCGTAATCGGCCTCGTCGGGCTGGCCGAGATTGGCGGTATAGGCGAAAACTTTCGCGGCCTTCTGCTTCATCCAGAGCAGCGCCGCCGACGTATCGAGGCCGCCGGAAAAGGCGATGCCGACATTCTTGCCGGTGGGGAGGCTCTTCAGAATCGTGGTCATGGGGCGTCCAATCGGGGCTATTTTTCGCGGTCAGCGATAGCGCGGCGGACCAAAGGGCGTCAACGCGGGAACAGCTCTCTTGTCGCCACCCGGCTTGACCGGGTGGCCCAGTAAACTGGGGCCGGTGTGTAGGGTTGCCCGGTCAAGCCGGGCAACGACAGAGTGAGACGGCATCAATCGTGATGCTGCTCGGTGATCCGGCTGCCCAGCGATGGCTTTGGCGGATTGCGGCCGGACAGCATCCGGCGCCGCCAGGCATAGCCGGGCCAGGCGAGTTTGGTCAGCCAGCGGTCGATGCCTTCATCCGTCATCCGGGTCCGCGGCCAGCGGTAGATCCATCCGTGCACCAGCCAGATCACCAGAAACGAGGCGAGGCCGGCGATCATCACGTCGGTGAAGAAATGCCCGCCAAAGGCCATCCGCCAGCCCGAGGTGGCGAGGCCGAACACCGTTGCGGCCGCATAGGCGGCCGGGCGAAGCGCCGGCGGCGCCAGCGCGGCTGGCGCATAGGTCCAGAATGCCGTGGCACCCTCGCCGGAGAAGAACGAGCAGTTGCGGACGCATTGCCCGCTCGGGTCCCACCAGGCCTTGAACTGCCAGGGGCCGCCGAATTCGGTCACGGCGACGGGGCGCGGGCGGCTCCAGAAGGTCTTGAAGGTGAAATTGGTGAGGAAGCCCGCCGACATCAGCATGGTGATGACCAGAAAGGCCATGGTGCGGCCCTTCACCAGCAGCGGCCGGTTCGGCCAGATCAGCTTGACGATCAGCGCCAGGATCGACGGTGCGACGAAGGCCCAGGCGATCCACATGGCCGCGTTGCGCGCGAACTGCGCATAGGGCAGCCCCGAATAGGTGAAATCACGGGTTTCGGGACTGAAGAACAGCGCCGCGAGCTTGAGATCGAGCTCGGGCCAGACGCCGAAAATCACGAGGATCGCTGCAAGCAGCACGAGCGCAATGAGGAGGCCAGTCCGGTTCATGGCGGGCGGTTTATCCGAGGCGCGGGGGGAAGGAAAGTTAAAGCGCTATGGTTTTGCTGTGGCATCCGGCTGCGGCGGCAGGTGCCGCGGCTGCTTCCATCGGCCGGCATTGCGGCCGGCGATCACCCAGTAGATCAGCCCGGCAATGATGCCGGCGCCGGTCATCACTTCGAGGTGACGGCGCACGATGCCGTCGAATGTCATGGTGGTGGCGTCATAGGGGATCAGGCCGAGATAGCAGGCAAGGCCGACCACGGCGCCACCGAGCGCATAGGCCAGCACGGCGCGGATATTGAAGGTCTCGGTGATCACGACGACGATCAGCGCGGGGATCAGGGCGAAGCCCGAGAAGAAGATGAAGCCGAAGCCGATCAGGACATTGATCGCATCGGGATTCACCATCCCGGTATCCATGGCGCTGAGTTCGGGGAACAGGATGGAGAAGATAATGATCGTGCCGCCGACCATGGACGCCACGCAGAAGGCAAACAGGATGACGATGATGCGGCCGATCAGGGACATGATGAGAACTCGTTGATCACGTTGCGCACCGATCTCTCCACTGTCGTGGCCGGGCTTGACCCGGCCATCCATCTTTGCGGCTAAACAAGACAGGTGGATGCCCGGGTCAAGCCCGGGCACGACGACTGAGAGATAAGCGCTCCCATCAATCCGTCATCGCCATCGCGCGCAGCGCCTGCCGCTCACGCGCCGACAGCTTTTCCGTCTCCGACTTCAACTGCCCGCAGGCTGCGAGAATGTCGCGGCCGCGCGGCGTGCGCACCGGCGAGGAATAGCCGGCATTGAAAACATATTCGGAAAACGCCTCGATCTGCGCCCAGTCGGAGCATTCGTAGCGCGTACCCGGCCATGGATTGAACGGGATCAGATTGATCTTGGCATGGATACCCTTGAGCATCTTCACCAGCAGTTTCGCATCTTCCAGCGAATCGTTGATGCCCTTCAGCATCACATATTCGAACGTGATGCGCCGGGCGTTGGACGCGCCGGGATAGTCGCGGCACGCCTGCAGCAATTCCTTCAGCGGATATTTCTTGTTCAACGGCACCAGCTCGTTGCGCAGCTCGTCGCGCACCGCATGCAGCGAGATCGCCAGCATCACGCCGATTTCCTCGCCGGTGCGCTTGATGTTCGGCACCACGCCCGAGGTCGACAGCGTGATGCGCCGGCGCGAAATGCCGATGCCTTCATTGTCTGAGACGATCAGCAGCGCGTCGCGCACGGCGTCGAAATTGTAGAGCGGCTCGCCCATGCCCATCATCACGATATTGGTGATGCGGCGATTGGCATTCGGGGTATCGCGGTCGGCCCAGTCATTCAGCCGGTCGCGCGCGACCATGATCTGGCCGACGATTTCGCCCGGCGTCAGGTTGCGCACCAGGCGCTGGGTGCCGGTATGGCAGAACGAGCAGTTCAGGGTGCAGCCGACCTGCGAGGAAACGCAGAGCGTGCCACGGTCGGTCTCGGGGATGTAGACGCACTCGACTTCATGGGCGCGCTCGCCATGGGTGCCCGAGGGCAGTTTCAGCAGCCATTTGCGGGTGCCGTCATTGGAGATTTGCTCGACCGCCACTTCCGGCCGGTCGACCGTAAAATGCTGCTCCAGCTCGACCCGCATGTCTTTGGAAATGCTGGACATTTCCGCAAAGCTTTGGACCCCGCGGTAATACAGCCAGTGCCAGATCTGCTGGCTGCGCATCTTCTGCTGGGCCGGCTTGACGCCGATGGAACCGAGTTTTTCGGCGATCTGCGCGCGGGACAGGCCGATCAGCGACGGTTTTGCCAGCGGCACATAGGTTTCCGTCGCGATCTTCTCCAAGGGAACCTGGAGCGCGTGGGTCTCAACGGCAGTGCTGGCCTCGGCAGAAGCGGGGGTCATGGCGTTCGATCTATGAGTAGGGGCAATGAGTTAGCTCGGTCCCTCATCCTGAGGAGCGGCCTCTTGGCCGCGTCTCGAAGGATGGCGGCGAGTTGGGAGTCTGCCATCATGGTTCGAGACGGCGCTGCGCGCCTCCTCACCATGAGGGACTGAGATAGGCTTTTCGCGCCCGAATGGAAAGGCGCCAAATGCGGCAATATTAACGGCGGCAAGGCGTTGGCGACGTTCCGGGCTGCATTTGCGCCGGCCACGGCCGCGCCGAAGGCTGCCGGCACCTATCGTCGTGACCCAAAAGGCTCACTCGCCAAAATATGCACGCTGTAGTCGAAAATACTC
The DNA here is from genome assembly GCF_044340795.1 of Tardiphaga sp. Taxonomy (GTDB): domain Bacteria; phylum Pseudomonadota; class Alphaproteobacteria; order Rhizobiales; family Xanthobacteraceae; genus Tardiphaga. The sequence goes on along the minus strand of NZ_JBIISY010000023.1, from coordinate 20,411 downwards.
GCTTGGCGAGTGGTGATGATTTTGTGCGTCTGGTAGTCGATTAGTGTTAAAATACCGTTTCGCGGACGATCGGCCGTTGCCGAGGTCGCAGGATTACCATCATGTCGCATTCACTTTCTGTATCTGGTCGCTTTGCCGCAATGCCGGCCTCGGTCACTCGCGAGCCAGGCTCGCGCCGCGCCCGGTTTTGCCTGACGGCCAGCATCCTGGCGCTCACGCTCTCATTGTCGCAGCCGGCGACAGCGCAATGGGTGGGTGGCGACGGCGGTGCGACCGAAACAGGGGGCGGCGGCGGAGCCGGCGGGGCGTCCACGTCCGTCGGCACCGGAGCCGCTGGCACAGCCGGAACGACCTCCGGGGTTGGCGGCGGCGGCGGTGGCGGCGGCGGGGCGGGCACGGCCGGGGGCGATGGCGGGGCCGGCGGCGCTGCCGCGACGGGAGAAGCGGGCGGGGCCGGTGGTGCGGGCGGCCTGGGAGCCGGCGCTGGTGGTGGCGTCGGCGATGATGGCTCGGATATCGGAGCGGGCAGCGGCGGAGGCGGAGGCGGCGGCGGCGCCCACGGATATGTCGGCGGCATGATCCAGGGTGGTAATATCCGTGGCGGCATCGGCGGTTGGGGCGGCTTCGGAAACGGTGCAGCAGGCGGCGGCGGTGGCGGCTCTGGAGGCTATGGAGCGTTCATCACCGCTCAAGGTAGCGTTGTCCTCTCCGCGAACGACTTTATCTGGGGCGGGGGCGGTGGCATTGGCGGCGATGCGGTCGCAGGCCGCGGCGGCAATGGGGGTGATGGCGGAGTAGGACTCTACTTCTCCAATGGCGGCACATTGGTCAACAGGGGCGAGATCGCTGGCGGTATCGGCGGCGAGGGCGGCACGTCGGTGACCGGCGCGGCAGGCAGCCTGGGGCTCGGCGCCGCAGGCGTTGCCGGCGCGGGAATCATGATCGACAGCCGCGATGGATATATCACCGGCGGCTATGGACCCTCAGACGCTGATGCGATCGCCTTCACAGGTGGCGCAAACAGCCTTTGGCTGAATGAAGGCAGCTTTATCACCGGCAATATCAGTCTCGCCGGCGGCAGTTCGGTCAGCTTCATTCAGGACACCGACGTTTCGCTGTATAACAGCATCACCGGTGCAGGGAGCGTGATCCAGGCGGGCACTGGCGTCCTGTTTCTGTCGGCCGGCAACAGCTATACCGGCGCCACCACGGTCTCGGTCGGAGAGTTGCGCGCGAATGCCTTCGGCGCGTTCGGCAATGGCAGTGCCGTGACCGTTGCGGCAGGGGCCCTGTTGAATCTGAACGGATTTAGCCAAGCGATCGGATCGCTTGCGGGCGCCGGCAATGTTTCCGTCGAGGCGGCGAACCTTGCAACGGGCTCGAACAATACAGACACCGCATTTACCGGCATCATTTCCGGCAGCGGCAGCCTGACCAAGACAGGCAGCGGCAGGCTGACGCTGTCGGGTACCAACACATATGCGGGGGGAACGACCGTCAATGCCGGCGTCATCAGTGTCGCCAGCAACACTGCGCTGGGGACCGGCGCTGCGTCGGTCGCGAGCGGTGCAGCAGTGGAAATCCAGGGCGGTGTCACCCTTAGCAACAACTTCACGATCAATGGCAACGGCGCCGGCAACGGTGCGCTACATCATGTTGGCGGTGCCGCTAGCACAATCTCTGGGACCGTGACGCTGGCAACGGATTCAACGGTTTCGTCTGACGGTTCAACGCTGAATGTCGACGCCTTCGCCAGCAACGGTGCCACTCTGACAATCGCCGGTGCGGCCACTGTTTTCACCTACGATATCTCGCTGGGCGCCGGCGGGTTGATCAAGAATGGCACCGGCAATCTCCTGATCCGTAACGAGGGTTCCTATACGGGCGCGACCCAAATCAATGCCGGTACCCTGCAAGCGTACGGGCACGCCATCCCTGATGCGAGCGCAGTCACAATCGCCGCCGGCGCATGGCTCCTGACGGTCGCTCCCGAGACGATCGGCTCCATCGCGGGCGATGGTGGTATCGGCATCGACCTCGGGTCCACGCTCACGACCGGCGGCAACAACGCATCGACCTTGTTTTCGGGATGGATCGACGGCGTCGGCGGGTCTCTCGTCAAGACCGGGACCGGCACCTTCACGCTGACCGGCGACAACACCTATGACGGCGGTACGGCAATTTCCGCCGGTGCGATCAACGTGCAGCACAGAGCGGCACTCGGCACGGGAGCGGTGTCGGTCGCCAGCGGTGCGGCGCTGGAAATGCAGGGCGCCGGCCTCCGCGTCGCCAACGCACTCACGCTGAATGGCGACGGCATCGCGAATGGCGGCGCGCTGCGCAATGTGTCGGGCGGCAATTTCTACGACGGCACCATCACGCTCGGCTCCGCCAGCCGGATCAACTCGGATGTGGGCGCGACCTTGACCGTGAATGCGATCACGGGGACCAACACCACGCTGTCGCTGGGCGGCCTTGGCACGGTCGTGACCGGCGCGATCACCACCGGCGCCGGTGGCCTGATCAAGGACGGGACAGGCACCGCGCGTCTGACCGGGGCCAACACCTATACCGGTGTCACGACAGTCAATGCCGGCATGCTCGTCCTGCAGAACGGATCGGCGATCGCCGACACCGGCGCCGTCGTTGTCAATGAGGGCGGCTTTCTGGCACTGCTGTCCTCGGAAACGATCGGCTCGCTGGCAGGCGCCGGCGGTGTCGAGATTGCCAGCGGCCGCGCACTGACGACCGGCGGCGACAACAGCTCGACCGCATTCTCCGGCCAGATCACGCAGTTGGGCGGCATTGCGTCTCTGGCCAAGATCGGCACCGGTACGCTGACGCTCGCAGGCACCAGCACCTATACCGGCACGACCACGGTCGATGGCGGCACGCTCAGCGTCAATGGCTCGATCGCGTCCTCGTCGCTGACCACGGTCAATGCCGGCGGCAGCCTCGGCGGCAACGGCATCGTCGGCAACACCACCATCAATGGCGGCGCGCTGGCGCCCGGCAATTCCATCGGCCTGCTCACGGTGCAGGGCAATCTCGTCTTCATGGCAGCATCGAGTTACATGGTCGAGGCGACACCGGCCAATGCGGACCGCGTCAATGTCACCGGCACGGCCACGCTCGGCGGCGCTACGGTGAATGCGAACTTTGCGCCGGGCACCTATGTGTCGCGGCAATATACGATCGTGAATGCGACCGGCGGCGTCATTGGCACGTTCAGCCCGCAGGTCACCACCAACCTGCCCTCGACCTTCACGACCAGCCTGAGCTACGACGCGACCAATGCCTATCTCGATCTGGTGCTGAATTTCACGCTGCCGGCCCAGGCGCAGCTCAATCCCAACCAGAACAATGTTGGCAACGCGCTGACCGATTTCTTCAACCGCACCGGCGGCATTCCGCTGGAATTTGCCGCACTGTCCGCGCAGGGCCTGACGCAGGTGTCCGGCGAACTTGGCAGCGGCGCGCAGCAGACGACATTCGACGCCATGAACCAGTTCATGGGCGTGATGACCGATCCGTTCACGGCCGGTCGCGGCGAAAGCGCGAGTGGCTCTGCCATTCCCTTCGCGGACGAAGCGCTGGCCTATGCGGCGAAGCGGCGGCCGAGCGATGCGCTCGCCGCGATCACTCGCAAGGCACCGCCGGTGGCGCCGGTGTTTCAGGAGAGCTGGAACGTCTGGGCCGCCGGCTTCGGCGGCTCGCGCAGCACCGATGGCACGGACGGCACCAACAATGCGACCGCAAGCATTTACGGAACCGCGGTCGGCGCCGATTATCGCTTCTCGCCGGATACGATCGCGGGCTTCGCGCTCGCCGGCGGCGGCACCAATTTCTCGGTGAATGGCGGCGGTGCCGGCCGTTCGGATCTGTTCCAGGCCGGCGCTTTCGTGCGGCATAGCGTCGGTTCGGCCTATATTACCGCGGCTGCGGCCTATGGCTGGCAGGACATCACGACCGACCGCAATGTCACGGTGGCCGGGCTGGATCGCCTGCATGCGGAGTTCAGCGCCAATGCCTGGTCCGGCCGCATCGAGGCGGGCCATCGCTTCGTCCTGCCGTGGGTCGGCGGCCTCGGCGTGACGCCCTATGCGGCGTTGCAGGCCACCGCCTTCGATCTGCCGTCCTATGCGGAGACGGCCGCCGGCGGCGCGACCACTTTTGCGCTGGCCTATTCCGGAAAGACGGCGACCACGACACGCAGCGAACTCGGCCTGCGCGGCGACAAGGCGTTCATCGTCGATGACGCGGTGCTGACGCTGCGCGGCCGCGCCGCCTGGGCCTATGACTTCAACAGCGACCGCAATATCACGGCGACCTTCCAGACCCTGCCGGGCGCAAGCTTCGTCGTGGATGGCGCCGCGCAGGCGCGCTATGCCGCGCTGACCACGGTGGCTGCCGAAATGAAGTGGATCAACGGCTGGTCCGTGGCTGCAAGTTTCGAAGGCGAGTTTTCCGAGGTGACGCAGAGCTATGCAGGCAAAGGCGTCGTGCGTTACGCGTGGTGATGCCTGTAGGGCGTCAGGCGGATCAGCTGAACCGGTCGCGAAGCGCGCCCGGTGGCAAACTCCGGCGTAAATTCGCCTGCCGCCTGCACGTGGCGAACAAGAGCAGATGACGCTTCGCCAATCCGCCCTGCAATTACCTCCGGCACTCCTGCGCGACCTTGTCCAGCGCCTGGGCCAGGCCCTTCAGCGAGAACGAGTCCGTGGTCTCGGTTCCCTTGGACGAGAGACCCTTCACGGTCACGTCGCCGGCCTTGCGCAGTGCCTCGACGAGACGTTCTTCTTCGGCGGCATTCTTGATCCACAGCCCGTCGCCTTGGGTGTACATCGCAAATTTGGCGCCGCCGACATCGAGAGTCGATTCATAACCCGGCTTCAACTGATAGCCGATCATGATCGAGACTTCGTTGCTGACCTTCTCGGCCGGTCGCGTCGAGATGAAGGCGTAAGCGGGATCGCGTGGACGATTGGCAGGATTGGTCTTCGAGGAAGACGGCTTAGCCAGCGCGAAGCATACTTTCTTGCCGCCGGGTGACGCGGTGTAGGCACCCCATGGGCCGAACTGTCCGAGCAGTGTCGGCTCGGCACTGCCGGCGGCAGCAGGTGCTTGCTTGGCCGGTGCGGCCTTGCCCTTGGCAGCCGTCTGCGCCTGCGCAAGATCGGACATGCCGATCATCGCCACGCTCAAGGATACAACTGTCAGGATTCGCCGCACGGACATCAAGTGTCGATCCTCTATCTTTGTGACTGGAAGATGGCCTGGAATCACGCGCACCAACAGTCTTGCAGATAAACGGTGCGGCGTTGTTTGGAAAGGCTCGCACGTCGCGTCGAAAGATAGCAGTCCGCGATGGACTGCGCGCGGAACGCGAAGAGTCGTCCTCAGTTTTTCGTGCGGCCCGCGCGCTGCGTCGCCCATTGCGCATCGGTCCAGTGCAGCAGGTCTTCCGCGCCCGATGAACGCAGATGCGCGCCGCCATCCTGCACGACCATCTCGCCATTGATGTAGCCGGCCTGATCGGAAATCAGGAAGCTGGCAAGGTTGGCGAGTTCACCGTGTTCGCCGACACGGCCGAGTGGATTGCGCGCAGCAGGGCCGGAATCGCGGCCTTCCGGATGGAGCTGCCCGGTCGCGCCCGGCGTCGGGAAAGGCCCCGGTGCAATCGCCACGAGGCGAATGCCCTTGGGTCCCCATTCGACAGCGAGCGATTTCGTCATCGCCAGCAAAGCGGACTTCGCCATCGCTGACGGCATGGTGAAGGCGCGGCCGGTGATGGTCGATGTGGAGAGGATGCTGAGCACCACGCCCTTGTGATTCGACTCGATCCAGCGGCGTCCCGCTTCGAGCGTACAATACATCGCACCATGCAGTGTCGGCGCGAGGATCGCGTCCGCAGCGCGCGCGGAGAGATGTTCGCTCTGCGCGATGAAGGTTGCCGCTGCATTGTTGACGAGGATGTCGAGCGGGCCGTCCTGCCAGATGGCGGTCATCATCTCGGCGACGGCGTTGGCATCGCGGATGTCGCAGGTGAAGGTGCTGACCCGCGCTTCGTGTTCGGTGCGGAGTTGTGCGGCGGCTTCTTCCAGCAACGCGCCGCGTCGTCCGCAGATGATGATCTCTGCACCCAGTTCCGCAAAGCGGCGACTCATCGCCGCGCCGAGCCCGGAGCCGCCACCGGTGACGAGAATGCGCTTGCCGGCGAGGAGACTTTTTTCAAACATTGTTCGCTTCTCCATTATCCGCAAAGCGGAATGCGTCCCGTCAATGACAGTTGCAGGCTTGCGCTAATTCCTTCATGAATCGCTCAACTGTCTCAAGCCGAAGGCCAGGTGCATCGATGAAAGCTATTCTCTGCTCGCAATATTGCGAACCCGACGATCTCGTTTTTGCCGATGTGGAGGATCCCGTTGCTGGTGAAGGGCAGGTGGTCATCGCGATCAAATCGGCGGCGCTGAATTTCTTCGACATCCTGATGATCCAGGGCAAGTATCAGATCAAGCCGCCATTCCCGTTCTCGCCGGCCGCAGAGGTTGCGGGCATCGTCGAAAGCGTTGGTGCAGGTGTGACCTCGCTGAAGGTTGGCGATCGCGTCGTCGCCTCCATCGGTCACAACGGTGCCCGGCAGAAGGTCGCGGCGGCCGCTGCCTCGGTGATCAAGATTCCCGACAATCTCGACTTCGACCGTGCGGCCGGCGTCATCGTGATCTACGGCACCGCGCTGCATGCGCTGGAAGATCGTGCTTCGCCGAAGCCCGGTGAAACGCTCGCCGTGCTGGGCGCCGCCGGCGGCACCGGCCTCGCCGCCTGCGAACTCGGCAAGCTGCTCGGCCTCAAGGTCATCGCCTGCGCATCATCGGACGAGAAGCTCGACTTCGCCAAGAAGCATGGTGCCAAGCTTGGGCTGAACTACGCCAAGGAAGACTTGAAGGAAGGTCTCAAGAGCCTCACCGGCGGCAAGGGCGTCGACATCATCTTCGATCCGGTCGGCGGCAAATATGCCGAGTCCGCTTTGCGCGCGATCGCCTGGGAAGGTCGCTTCCTGGTGATCGGTTTTGCGGCCGGTGATATCCCGAAGATGCCGCTCAATCTGGCGCTGCTGAAGGGCTGCGATATTCGCGGCGTGTTCTGGGGCGCCTGGGTGCGGCAGAACCACGACAAATATCGTGCGAGCATCACGAAGCTGCTGAACTGGGCGGCCGAGGGCAAGATCTCGGCCCATGTGGACCGCACGTTCGCGCTGGAAAAGACGGCCGAAGCCATGAAGGTTCTGGGTGGCCGTCAGGCCATGGGCAAGGTGATCCTGCATCCGTGATGGTTGTCGTCCCGGCGAAAGCCGGGACCCATAACCTCCGATGTCGTGGATAAGACTGCAGAGACACCACGACGTCACTGTCACCATTTCGCCAGCGCTTATGGATCCCGGCGTTCGCCGGGATGACGGGCTAGGCTAGTTCATCCTCTTCCAGACCACGCGCCATCGCGCGTCGTGCTGCTTCCCGATGATCTTCATTGATATGCGTCGCGACCATGCGCAGCGCGGTCGCGAGGATCGCGGCATCATCGCCGAAGCCGAGGATCGGCAATACATCCGGCACGAAATCGAACGGCAGGATGAAATAAGCGATCGCGCCGAGCAGCGCCGCCTGCACATGGCGCGGCGTCTGCCGGTCGAAGGCGCAGTAATAGGCCGCGAGCAAATCTTCCATGAAGGGCAGCTTCACGGCGAGTTTCTTCAGCTTGCGCCAGAACTGCTTGCGAACGCTCTCGCGGTCCTGCGCCAGCCGGTCGGCTGGTTCAAATCCCACGCTGTGTTCGGTGGCCATCGGCAATGTTCCTCGCTGCCAGATCATACCTGTTTCAGATGGTGTCGGAGGCCCCGCTCCGCAACGAACGGTAACATTCAGGCGCCGAGCTGCTTGGCAATGGCATCCATCGCCTTGGCCAGATCGACATCCTTCTGCGTCACCCCATCGGCGTCATGGGTGGACAACACCACGTCCACGGTCTTGTAGACATTGCGCCATTCCGGGTGGTGATCGCGCTTTTCGGCCACCAGCGCGACCCGCGTCATGAAGCCGAAGGCCTCGTTGAAGTCCTTGAAGGTGAAAGTGCGCGCAATGGCGTCCCGTTCCTTGGCCTCACTCCAGCCGGCCAGTTCCTTCAGTGCCGCCTTGCGCCCGTCCGCCGATAGCCGCTCCACCATGCCAACCTCCTGACTTCACCTGAACTTTATCTCAACGCACGCGTCCGCAATCGGGATCCATGCCACAATAAGGCGCCAATGGCGCGCAAGTGGGTAACCACGCGCTCCGGTAACCATGCTGGCGGCGGAACGGACGCATCGCCCGGAACTTTGCTAGACTGCGGCTCCAACCCACCTTGGTGACAATGGACTTGAAGCGCCTGTTTTCGAGATCGATGACGGATGGACCCGAGGTCATCGGACCGGTCGGGCTTCCGTCGCCGCGTTCGGTCCGGCGCAAGATGACATTGATCACGCTGGCCGGCACGCTGGCGATCGTGGCCGCTGTGGCTGGCGCCTATTACTTCGCGATGAAGCCGGTGCCGCTGAGGATCGCGGTCGGTCCGCAGAATAGCGACGACGTCAAGGTCGTGCAGGCGCTCGTGCAGGCTTTCTCCCGGGATCATCGCTCGGTGCGATTGCGCCCGCAGATCACCGATGGTGCCACGGCCAGCGCGCAGGCGCTTGCGGATGGCAAGGTCGATCTCGCCGTCATCCGTGGCGATCTGCAGGTACCCAAGAATGCGCGTGCGGTGGCGACGCTCCGCAAGAATGTCGCGGTGCTCTGGGTGCCGGCTCCCGCCAGGACGGCGCGCGGCAAGAAGGCGGCGCCGAAGATCACCAAGATTCCTGACCTTTCCGGCAAGCGGATCGGCGTGATCGGCAAGACCCAGGCCAATGTCAATCTGCTCAACATCATCCTCCGCCAATACGGCGTCGATCCCGCCAAGGTCACGGTGGTGCAGTTCTCGACTACCGATATCGGCGAGGCCGTGAAGGATCAGAAGGTCGATGCCTTCCTCGCTGCCGGGCCGGTGAACAGCAAGATCACCGGCGATGCGATCCAGTCCTCGTCGCGCGACGGCAGCACGCCGACCTTCCTTGCGATCGATTCAGCAGACGCCATTGCGCAGAACTATCCCGTCTATGAATCGTCGGAAATTCCGGCCGGTACCTTCGGCGGCGCGCCGGCGCGGCCGGATGATGATGTGAAGACCATCAGCTTCGCGCATCACATCGTGGCGCGGCAGGGGTTGTCCGAAGTGACTGTTTCGGCGCTGACGCGGCAGCTGTTTGCGATCCGCCAGCAGATCATCAACGACTTCCCGCTGGCTGCGAAGATCGAGACGCCTGATACCGACAAGGATGCGGTGATCCCGGCACATCCCGGCGCTGCCGCTTACGTGGACGGTGAAGAGAAGACCTTCCTCGATCGCTACAGCGATTACATCTGGTGGAGCCTGATGGGCCTCTCCGCCATGGGCTCGGCCGGCGCCTGGTTCGCGAGTTATTTCCGCCGCGACGAGCGCAATGTGAATGTCTCGCAGCGCGACCGCCTGCTCGACATGATCGCCATCGCGCGCAAATGCGATTCGCTTGAAGAGCTCGACAGCATGCAGACCGAGGCCGATGGCATCCTGCGCGATACGCTCACATGCTACGAACATGGCGCGATCCAGGAAGGCACGTTGACCGCATTCAACATCGCACTCGAGCAATTCCACAATGCCGTGGCGGATCGCAAGGCCCTGATCGGCATGACGCCGCCCGAGCCCGCAAGGCAGATGCCGCGTCCGTTGGCGGTGTGATTCTTGTAGCCGGATGAAGCGTAGCGTAATCCGGGAACAGAAGTGCCAGTTGAAACGCCGGTCCCCGGATTGCACTGCGCTTCATCCGGGCTACGTCATCGCTTCAGATAGCGCCAGCCGACCACGACGCCGCTGATCGAAACGATCGTGCCGAGGATCGACAGCAGGATCACCACGATGTCCCAGGCCGGGCGATATTTCAGCAGCAGCTGGAAGTCGAGACTGTGCAGGGCGTTGAACATCCAGCGATAGGTGCGGCGGCTGGAATCCACTTGGCCGAGCACGTCGCCGGTGACCGGGCTGATGTGAATCCAGGTCTGCGCGGCGTCATTGAAGATCGCGCGCAGCACAGGCAATTCACGCGTACGGTGGTGGGCATACCAGTAGGAATCATAGTCTTTCAGCACTTCGCGCGCCGTCATTTGCGCGGTCGGGAGCATTTTTGCTGCGGCATCCCAGAGGCGGTCTTGCGGCAACACGGCGGCAGTGCCGGTCGAGGCATCCAGCACCGTCGGCACCCCGCTACGAGAACTCGTAATCACCAACGGGCTGCCGTCGAGCCAGACGAACCGGGCCTCGACCGTGTCCGGATGCGCGATCGGCCACTTTGCTGCGATGGTTGCTGCGTCGTGACCAGCGTAACGCTGCAGCATGTCGCGCGCGGTGTTGCGGTCGGCGAAGACATTGCCGGGATTGACCGACAGCCAGCCGGAAAACATCCAGGTCAGGATGAAAGCGCCGGCGATCAGGCCGGTGACGTGATGCCAGGCCATCCAGCCGCGATAGGGCGTGATGTTGCCACTCGCATAACGCCGCTTCAGGCGCATGCGGAGAATGCCAATCCAGATTCCGGTGATGCCGACCACGAGGCAGATGCCTGACGACCACAGGATCACCTGCCGCCACAGCGGCTGATCCTGGCGGAGGATGGTCGGATAGATCCAGTGCGGGATCGAGCCGAGCCAGTTCCACACGCGTTCGGTGCGGTTCGTATCGAGCGCGATCTCGCCGGAGCGGGACGAGACATAGAGTTTGGTGCCCGCATCATCGCCGAGATGGATGAGATAGAACGGCCGCAACGGATCGTAGCGCGCGACGACGCTCCACTGATCGCGGTCGATCATTTCCTCGAGATGAGGCGACTTGCTCGCCGGATGCCGTGCGGCGATTGCGAGGGCCTGCTGCTCGGAAATCTCCGAGACGCCACGGCCGTCCATCGCGGAGATCGTCTGCCGCTGGCCGCTCCGGTCGATCAGTCGATAAACCGGCTCATCCGCCAGCATCATCAGCCGCAGCTCGCGCGGATAGCGCGTGAGGCCTGCGGCCTTCATCGCATCGTCGGGAGAGAGTCTTGCCTTCGCCCATGCGATCTCCGGCAGCGCTGCCAGCCTCTCCTTCTCGGAGAGGCCGGGAAACGCGACATACATCATCACCACGCCGGAGATGAACCACATGGCGAAGAACAGGCAGGTGACGATGCCGATCCAGCGGTGGGTGAGATACAGCCACTGCCGGAGTTTTCGTTTCAGTCGGAATGCCACGCGTCAGAACTTCACATTCACAGCCAACTGCGCTGTGCGCGGCATGCCCAAAATCCACTGGTTGTCGCTGTAGCTCGACGTCGCATAGATCTTGTCGAAGATGTTCCAGACACGCAGCGACACCGTGGTGTTCACGTCAGGCTTCCATTGCAGGCCGGCATTGACCAGCGTGTAGCTCGGCATTTCCAGCGTGTTGGCGCTGTCCGCATAGGTCTTGCCGACGATCTGCACGCCGGCATTGGCCGACCAGTTCGGTGCGAAAGCCCATGTCGCCCAGATATTGGAGACGTTCTGCGGCACGTTGAACGGGACATTGCCGGCAAAATTGACGCCATTCGCCTGCAGGAAGTCGTCATACTTCGCGCGCAGGAAGGCGGTGTTGGCATCGATACGCCAGCCATAATCCAGCAGGACCCCGATCGAGGCCTCGACGCCGCGCGAGGATTGCTGGCCGACCTGCTGCACCGCGCCGCCGCCACCGGGAAACGCTGACAGCAGATTGCTCTTCACGATCTCATAGCCGGCGAGGGTCCACTCGCCGCGGCCGCCCCAGAAGGATTGCTTGACGCCGATCTCCGCCTGCTTGCCGGTGGCGAGATCGAATTTCGAATTGGCGTTGCTCGCCGAGATCAAGCCGCCGACCGTATCCGCGGCCGTGGAATACTGGCCGTAGAAAGCCAGATTCTGGATCGGCGTGTAGACTGCACCGACGCGCCACGAGGTCGCGGAGTAGTCACGCGTGTAGCTGTTGGCGGGATTGCGGAAGTCGGTACGGGTGACGCTCGGCTGGTCCTGGCGGATGCCGGCGATCAGCGCCAGTTGCTCGGTCACCGCCAGGCGATTCTCGGCGAAGAACGCATATTGATTGGCCGTGGCATTGTAGCCGGGGCGTGTCGGGTCCGGACTGTCGAACACGCCGGGATCGAAGTTGTACGGGTTGACCGACGAGAAGCCGCCATAGGGCGAATTGTTGGTGTGCTTGAAGTCGATGCGGTTGACGTCGAAGCCGGCCACGAACGTATTCACCATGCCGAACAGGTGGCCCGTGAAGGTGGCGTCCATGCGGTCGCCGATCTGCTGCTGATGATGATAGATTTCCAGATAGTCGCTGCGGTCGATCAGGCCGGTGCCGGGATTGAAGCCGTAGATCTCGACCTCCTTCCAGTGGCGCTTCGCATACATGTAATAGAGCGTGTTGCGCAAAGTGATGCCGTCGGCCACCTGCCATTCGGTCTTCACCTGGCTCCAGCTGTCCTGATAGCGGATGGTGCTGTCGCTGACATTGTAGTTCTTGAATCGCGTCGCGGGATCGAGCTGGCCGTTGATCAGCGGCGTGCCGAAATACTTCGATGGATGACGGTCGCCATAGTCGGTGGAGAGCGTCCAGGTGACGTCCTCGTTCTGCTTGATCTGCACGGCGGCATGCAGCGCGATGTTCGACTGGTTGTCACGATCGATCCAGCCATCGGACGCGTTGCCGGTGACGGCGATGCGATAGGCAACGTCCTTGCTGATGGGGCCGCCGCTATCCAGCGCGATGCGGCGGGTCATGTTGGTGTCGAGCGAGAGTTCGGCCTGGTTGCGCGGCACCCACAGCGGCAGCTTCGAGATCACATTGATGGCGCCACCGATGGCGCCTTCGCCATACATCACCGAAGCGGGGCCGCGCAGCACTTCGATCTTCTCGGCGGTCCAGGTGTCGAACGGGAAATTGACCGTGCCGGCGCCGACATAGAGGCGCGTGCCGTCATAGAGCGATGTGACAGAGCCGCTGCCGGCAAAGCCGCGGGTGGAGAAGGCGATACCGCCATTGCCGGGCTCGCCGATGGCAGTGATGCCGGTGGCATTCTGCGTGACGGCATCGACGACATTCTGCTGGCCGCGTTCGGCCATGGTCCCTGCGGAGATCACTTCCACGCTGGCCGGCGTCTGCAGGCGCGTGAGGCCGAGGCGGCTGCCGGTGGAGGTGGCGCCGCTGAGATTGAGCGTCGGTGCGGCGAAGACAGGGCCGGTGGGCGTCGCCACGGGAGCGGCAGTCGTGGCGGCGACATTGCGCTGCTGGCGCGAGCGGGCATTGCGTGTGGCGTTGCCCGAGGTCGCGCGGCGCGCGCGTTGCGGCTGGGCAGCGGGCTGCACCACGACGGGATCGAGCGTCTGGCTCGGTTGCGCCGATTGCGACCAGCCCTCGGCGGGCCAGAGCAGGCAGGAGAATGCGACGGAGGAGAGGAGGAGATTGCATCGCCTGGATGCGAAAGGATGGAAGAGCATCGGTCGAGACTCGCGATAACGTGGCACGTCACCGCAAACCAAGCCGCCCTGCATTCCTCACGAACGCAATGCGACTTCCACCAGGACACCCCGCCCAATGTGCTCGCGTGTGACCACGACTGACGGCAGGTCTCCTGGCTCGCGGGTCAAAGCCTTGTCGCCGCCTTCCCAGGCTGGGGGCCCAGTGGCATGTGGCGCAGGCTCGCCGCTTACAGTTGCGGGGGCAGCCGCGGAATCGGTTCGCGCAAACACGTCGCGCGCGCCTCACCGCATTCCCTTTTGGTCCCCGAAGGGCACCGTCGTGATCACGTTAGGGTGAAAGATTGGAATGTGTCAATCACTCCTCGTCATTGCGAGGAGCTCTCGCGACGAAGCAATCCAGCATTGCTCGGGGCCTTCTGGATTGCTTCGTCGCTTTGCTCCTCGCAATGACGACTGATAGTTCGATCAGAACTTCACATTCACCGCGAGCTGTGCGGTGCGCGGCATGCCGAGGATCCATGAATTGGTGCCGCCACCGGTGGCGTAGATCTCGTCGAACAGATTGTAGACACGCAGCGACACCGTGGTATTCACGTCGGGTTTCCACTGCACGCCGGCATTGACGACGTTATAGGCCGGGCGCGTCAGCGTGTTGGCGGCATCCGCCCAGGTCTTGCCGACGATCTGGATGCCGGCATTGGCCGACCAGTTCGGCGCGAATGCCCAGGTCGCCCAGATGTTAGAGACGTTGAGCGGCACATTGACCGGCACATTGCCGGCAAAGTTGACGCCGCTGGCCTGCAGGAAGTCGTCATATTTTGCTTCCAGGAACGCGGTATTGGCATCGATGCGCCAGCCGTAATCGAGCAGCACGCCGACCGATGCCTCGACGCCGCGCGAGGATTGCTGGCCGACCTGCAGGACGACGTTCAGATTGTTGGGATCGCGGGCGAGCAGGTTGTTCTTGACGATCTCATAGCCGGCCAGCGTCCACTCCGCGCGGCCGCCGAGCAGCGACTGCTTCACGCCGACCTCGATCTGCCGGCCGGTGGCGAGGGTGAAATTCGCATTCGCCGCGTTGAGCGCGAGAAGGCCGCTGGTCACCGGATCGACCGCCGTGGAATATTGTGCGTAGAGCGCGAGGTCCTTGATCGGCGTATAGATCGCGCCGACACGCCAGGTGGTGTTCGAGAACGACTTGTCGAGGCTGTTGGCCGGCACGAAGAAATCCGTGCGGGTGACATTCGTCTCGTCCTGGCGGACGCCTGCGATCAGGGACAGCTGTTCGGTGATGGAGAGCTTGTTCTCGGCGAAGAACGCATACTGGTTGGTGATGCTGCGATAATCGACGACGGTAGGCGTCAGGCTAAAATAATTGCCCTGGACCGGATTGAGCAGCGAGACGGTCGAGGTCCCGGTCGAGGCGGACGACAGGAAGTTGGCGTCGCGACCGAACTTGATGTGATTGACGTCGAAGCCGGCGAGGAATTCGTTGGTCATGCCGAACAGATGGCCGCGGAATGTCGCATCCACACGGTCGCCGACCTGTTGCTGAGCCTGATAGATTTCCGTGTTGCTGCTGCGATTGACGAGGCCGGTGGCCGGGTTGAAGGCGTAGCTCTCGATGTTCCGCCAGTGCCGATGCACGTCCATGTAATACAGAGCATTGCGAACGGTGATGCCATCGGCGACCTGCCATTCGGTGCGGATCTGGTTGAGATTGTCCTTGTAGTGAACGATGCCGTCGCTGGCATTGTAGTTGTTGAAGCGCGTCGCTTCGAGAATACCGCGATTGACGACCGGCGTTCCCCAATAGCGTTGCGGCTGCACGTCGGCATAGTCGCTGAGGAAGGTCCAGGTCACGTTCTCGTTCTGCTTGACCTGGATGGCGGCGTGCACGGAGACATTGGAATTGTTACCATTGTCCACCCAGCCATCCGACAGGTTGCCGGTGGCAGTGATGCGATAGGCGACGTTGTCGTTGATGGCGCCGCCACTATCCACCGCAATGCGCTTGGTCATGTTGGTGTCGAGCGAGATCTCGGCCTGGTTGAACGGAATCCAGGTCGGCAGCTTCGACACCACATTGATGGCGCCGCCGATGGCGCCGGAGCCGTACAGCACCGAGGCGGGGCCGCGCAGCACCTCGATGCGCTCGGCCGACCATGTGTCATAGGGGAAGGTCGCGGTGCCCTGGCCGACATAGAGCTGGGTGCCGTCATAGATGGTCATGACGGAACTGGAGCCGGTGAAGCCGCGCGCATTGAAAGCGAGGCCGCCATTGCCGAGCGAAGGGCTGGCGGTGATGCCGATGGCATTCTGCGTCACCGCATCGACGATGTTCTGCTGGCCGCGCTCGGACATGGTCTGCGCCGAGATGACGTCGATGCTGGCGGGGGTCTGCAGGCGGGTGAGGCCCAGGCGGCTGCCGGTCGGCGCCGTGCCAGTGAGATTGAGCGTCGGTGCGGCGAAGGCGGGGCCGGTGGGCGCTGCAACGGGTGCTGCGGTGGTCGTGGCGACATTGCGCTGAGGCCGTGCCCGGGCGGCGCGTGCGGCATTGCCGGTGGCTGCGCGGCGGGCGCGCTGTGGCTGGGCCGCGGGCTGCACGACGATGGGATCGAGGGTCTGGCTTGGCGCTGCGGACTGCGACCAGCTTTCGGTCGGCAGCAACAGGCAGGAGAGAGCGGCGGAGAACAGGAAGCGATGAGTATGCTTCGCGGCAGACAGGGAGGTCATTCCAAAGGACTCGCGACAACGTGGCACGTCACCGCAAACCAAGTCGTTTGCACTCCTTCGAGAATGCAATGCGACTTCCACCAGGACACCCCGCCCAATGTGCTCGCGTGTGACCACGACTGACGGCAGGTCTCCTGGCTCGCGGGTCAGTGCCTTGCGCCGCCTTCCCAGGTCGAAACCCAGTGGCTGATGGCGAAGGCTCGCCGCTTACAGTTGCGGGGGCAGCCGCGGAATTGGCTTGTTGGGAAGAACGAGCCTCACCGCATTCCCTTTTGGTCCGTTAGGAACCGTCGCCGTCACGTTTCGGTGAAATGGCACCGCGAGTCAATGCCCCGGTTTTGCCACAGTGCGGGCGCTGCGGCGGCCTGTCACAGCTGCGTCGCGCGAGATGCTTACAGCCTTTGCATCATCCGTTGCCGATCTCAGGAGAGCACAATGGCCATCCGCGTGTCCCGTCGCCGCTTTCTCACCACGGCTGCCGCAGGAGCGGGCGCGCTGGCGATGCCTCGTCTCAGCCGCGCGGCGGATCGGCCGGTGGTCTCGCATGGCGTGCAATCCGGCGATATCGGTTTCGACAGCGGCATGATCTGGTCGCGCGCCGATCGGCCATCGCAGATGATGGTGGAGGTCGCGACTACCGAGTCCTTTAAACATGCGCGGACGCTTCCGCCGGTGAGCGTGCTGCCTGAGAGCGACTTCACTGCAAAACTGCTGCTGGAGAATCTGCCGGCGGGGCAGGAGATTTTCTATCGCGTCCGCTTCCGCGATCTCGCGCATACGAGCGTCATCGGCGAGCCCGTCACCGGCCGCTTCCGCACGGCGCCGACGGATCGGCGCGATGTGTCTTTTGTCTGGGGCGGCGACGTCGCCGGGCAGGGTTTTGGCATCAATGCCGATGACGGCGGCATGTTCACCTTTGCCACCATGCGCAAGCACAATCCGGATTTCCTGCTCCACAACGGCGATACGATCTATGCCGACGGGCCGATGGTCGCCGAGGTGAAGCTGCCGGACGGCTCGCTCTGGAAGAACACCACGCTGGTGCCGGAGAAAGCGAAAGTCGCGGAGACGCTCGACGAGTTTCGCGCGGCGCATAAATACAATCTGCTCGACGACCATGTGCGTGCGTTCAATGCACAGGTGCCGATCTTCGGCCAGTGGGATGATCACGAGGTCACCAACAACTGGTCGGCATCGAAGCAATTGCCGGCGGCCTATAAGGAGCGTGACATCGGCGTTCTCGCGGCGCGCGGGGCGCGGGCGTTTCACGAGATGTATCCCGTCCGGGTCAATCCGGCCGAGCCCGGCCGCGTCTATCGCACGCTGAATTACGGACCGCATCTCGATGTCTTCATGCTGGACGAGCGCAGCTATCGCGGCCCGAACGGTCCGAACACGCAGACGAGCTATGGGCCCGATGCGTATTTCATCGGTCCGGAGCAGCTGGCCTGGCTGAAGCGGGCGTTGCTGGAATCGCGTGCCACCTGGAAGGTGATCGCCTCCGACATGCCGATCGGCCTCCTGGTCTATGACAATGCAACGACGAAATCCGGGTCCGAGGCGATCGCGCAGGGCGATGGCCCGGCGCTCGGCCGCGAACTGGAGATCGCCGACCTGCTTCGCTTCATCAAGGTGGCGGGGATCCGCAACACGGTCTGGTTCACCGCCGACGTCCATTACACGGCGGCGCATTACTACAACCCGGACAAGGCTCAGTTTCAGGATTTCGATCCGTTCTGGGAGTTCGTCTCCGGCCCGTTCCATGCCGGCACCTTCGGCCCGGCCGGGCTGGACAATACATTCGGCCCCGAGGTCCGCTTCGTGAAGGCGCCGGGCGAGGGGAAGCAGAACCTGCCGCCATCGGCCGGTATGCAGTTCTTCGGCCATGTCCGGATCGAGGGGACAACCGGCCAGATGACCGTAACCCTGCGGGATCGGGCCGATACGGCCCTTTGGAGCACGGTTCTGGACCCGAAAATGGGCTGATTCCAGAGGCAGATTCACGTTGTTTTTGGAGGATTCCTGACTATATTGCGCCGCAACGCGCCCGAGTACCCGGCTTTTTATCCAGAGCCGGGTTTGCTTTTGCAGGGATTGCCCAGCGCGTTTTCAGGCAAGGACTTGTCAAATAGGTCAGGGTTGGTCGCGCATGGAGCGCCGGACCAGCCTCTTGCAGAACCCGCTCAGGGCATCCGTTCGTCGAACCAGAAGAAGACATATGAAACTGCGCAACATCGCCATCATCGCACACGTCGACCACGGCAAGACCACCCTCGTCGACAAGCTCCTGCAGCAGTCGGGCACGTTCCGCGACAATCAGCGCGTCCAGGAACGCGCGATGGACAGCAACGATCTCGAAAAAGAACGCGGCATCACCATTCTCGCGAAGTGTACGTCGGTGCTGTGGGAAGATACCCAGATCAACATCGTCGACACCCCGGGCCACGCCGACTTCGGTGGCGAAGTTGAACGCATCCTGTCGATGGTCGATGGCGTGATCGTTCTCGTCGACGCCGCTGAAGGCCCGATGCCGCAGACCAAGTTCGTGGTCGGCAAGGCGCTGAAGCTCGGCCTCCGCCCGATCGTCGCCATCAACAAGGTGGACCGCCAGGACGCCCGTATCGACGAAGTCGTCAATGAGGTGTTCGACCTGTTCGCCGCCCTCGACGCCACCGACGAACAGCTCGACTTCCCGATTCTCTACGGTTCGGGCCGCAATGGCTGGATGGCCGACAGCCCGGATGCCTCGCACGATGTCGGCATGAAGGCGCTGTTCGAGCTGGTGCTCAAGCATGTGCCGGAGCCGACCGTTGAAGAAGGTCCGTTCCGTCTGCTCGGTACCATTCTCGAAGCCAACAACTTCCTGGGCCGCATCATCACCGGCCGCATCGCGTCGGGTTCGGTGAAGCCGAACCAGACCTTCAAGGTTCTGTCGCGCGACGGCAAGACCGTGGAAACCGGCCGTATCTCGAAGATCCTCGCTTTCCGCGGCCTCGAGCGCCAGCCGGTGGATTT
Source organism: Tardiphaga sp. (assembly GCF_044340795.1). Lineage (GTDB taxonomy): Bacteria > Pseudomonadota > Alphaproteobacteria > Rhizobiales > Xanthobacteraceae > Tardiphaga. The sequence goes on along the minus strand of NZ_JBIISY010000023.1, from coordinate 1,020 downwards.
CGCCGAAGCCGGTGACATCGTCGCCATCGCGGGCATGACCAAGGGCACCGTGGCCGACACGTTCTGCGATCCCACGGTCGAGACTCCGATCCAGGCGCAGGCGATCGATCCGCCGACCGTGTCGATGTCCTTCATCGTCAACAACTCGCCGCTCGCCGGCACCGAAGGCGACAAGGTCACCAGCCGCCTGATCCGCGATCGCCTGCTGCGCGAAGCCGAAGGCAATGTCGCGCTCAAGGTCGTCGAATCCGCCGACAAGGACGCGATGGAAGTCTCGGGTCGCGGCGAATTGCAGCTCGCGATTCTGATCGAAAACATGCGCCGCGAAGGCTTTGAGCTGTCGGTTTCGCGTCCGCGCGTGGTGTTCGAGAAGAATGAGGAAGGCCAGACGCTGGAGCCGATCGAGGAAGTCGTGATCGACGTCGATGACGAATTCTCCGGCGTGGTCGTGCAGAAGATGAGCGAGCGCAAGGCCGAGATGATGGAGATGCGTCCGTCGGGCGGCAACCGCCTGCGTCTCGTGTTCCATGCGCCGACCCGCGGCCTGATCGGCTATCAGGGTGAACTGATGACCGACACCAAGGGCACGGCGATCATGAACCGCCTGTTCCACGCTTACCTGCCCTACAAGGGCGAGATCGCCGGCCGCCGCAACGGCGTGCTGATCTCCAACGACCAGGGCGAAGCGGTGGCTTACGCCATGTTCAAGCTGGAAGATCGCGGCCCGATGATGATCGAGCCGGGCTGGAAGGTCTATAAGGGCATGATCATCGGCGAGCACACCCGCGAGAACGATCTCGAACTCAACGTTCTCAAGGGCAAGCAGCTGTCGAACATCCGCACCACGTCGAAGGACGAAGCGGTGCGCCTGACCCCGCCGATCCGCATGACGCTGGAAAAAGCGCTGGCCTATATCGAAAGCGACGAGCTGGTCGAGATCACCCCGAAGTCGATCCGCCTGCGCAAGAAGCATCTCGATGCCAACGACCGCAAGCGTGCGGAAAAGAGCAAGGAAGCGAT
>NZ_JBIISY010000338.1:0-5085 GCF_044340795.1 Tardiphaga sp. | reverse complement strand
CGCTTCGGCGTGGTAGCTCGGCAACCAGCCCATGGTCCATGGAAAGCCCTTCGGATCGTTCCAGCGCGTGGCGCCGGTGGCGAGGAAGAGCTGCGGCGTCTTCTTGGCGTTGAGATACTTTTGAATTGCCGCATTCGCAGCGGTGCCGACATTGCCGACGATCGCCATCACCTCGTCGCTCTCGACCAGCTTTCGCGTTTGCTCCACCGTCTTCGGCGGCGAGTAGCCGTCGTCATAGCTGATGAAATTGATCTTGCGGCCGTTGATGCCGCCCTGATCATTGATCAGCTTGAAATAGGCTGCATAGGACTTGCCGAGAATGCCGTAGGCTGAAGCCGGGCCGCTATAGGGCACAGTGTTGCCGAGCTTGATTTCGGTGTCGCTGGCGCCCGGGCCGTATTTCTTCTGCGCCAGTGCGGGGCTGGCCGCCAGGAGGCTTGCTGCCGCGAGCACGGCCAATGACGTCGTCGAGATACGCATTTTCTGTCCTTCTTTTGCGTTTCCTGTGGGTGCGGACCTTGCCGCGTGAAGTCCGGGCCCTCCCGTTGATCGGGATTGTTGGCGGGCCGTCATATTTTCAGAGCATGGTCCGATCCGAAAACCGGTATCCACTTTTCGGGATCATGCTCTAGGTGCCTGTATCTGGTATCCCCGCATCCTGCGCCTCGGCGGCGGCTTCGTTCAGCGCCTGAATGTCGGCGGCCGCCGTGTGCACGTGGTCATGCACGAGCTTCACGACCAAGGCCTCGTCGCGTGCTTCGATGGCCGCGAAGAACGCGCGATGATCATCGAGCGAACGCTGGCGCAACTCGGCCGATGCAAAATAGCGGCGACGCCCGCGCGTGCTCATCAGCATCAAGGGCGTGATGGTGCGGACGAGAATGCGATTCTGGCTCGCGGCGGCCACGGCGAGATGGAATTCGACATCCTCGTCGGCCATGTTGCGGTCATTGGCGGCGAGCACGGCATAGGTGTCGAGCAATCCGCTCAGCTTGGCGAGATCGGCATCGGTGCGACGCTGGCAGGCCAGCCGGAACGCCTGCTCCTCGCAGATGATGCGCGCCTCGATGGCATCGCGCGTGAGCTGCGCATCGAAAGCCATGCCGAGATCGGCCTGCAGCACCAGCGCATCGAGCCCGCCATCATCCGGCGTGGTGCGCAGGAAGATGCCCGACTTCGCCTTGCGCTCGGTGATGCGCATGGCGTCCAGCACCGCCAGCGCCTCGCGCACGGAGCTGCGGGTGACGCCGAAGCGATCCGACAGATTGCGCTCGGACGGCAGCCGGTCGCCCTTGGCGAGCCGGTGATGCCGGACATATTCCAGCGTTTTGCGGACGGTATCGGAGGTTTCGGAGGTCAGGGTTGTGGTCATACCAAGGAGCTTACCAATCTGGCCCTACCAGATCAACCCGCTGTATGTGCGGCTTAGGAGCGCGGTTTGGCGGACAGTCCGAGCTGCCCGGCAATGATCCGGTCCGCCCAGCGCCTTGGCAGCAGACCGGCGATAAAAGTCTGGACCGGCTCTGGCGACGCGATCACGCGGGCGCCGGGCTTGGCGTCCGTCACGGCGCGATGAACAAGCGCTGCGATCCGCTCCGGCGGCAAGCCTTTGGATGACATCTGCGCGAGCATACCGCGTAGCCTGGTCAGCGCCGGCAGATATGGAGAATTCGCGAAACGCTTGATGTCGAGCGCTTCCGCCTTGTCCCAGATCGGCGTGCGCACGGGGCCTGGCGCGATGGTGATGACGTCGATGCCGAACAGCATCAGTTCGCGGCGCAGGCTTTCGCTCAGGCCTTCGAGCGCGAATTTCGAGGTGCTGTAGGGCGACAGCAAGGGATTGCCGAACTGGCCGGAGACCGAGCTCATCATCACGATGCGGCCGGGCGTGCCCTTCAGCGACGTGTCAGTCCCGAGCAGCGGCAGGAAGGCTTTTGTAGCGATCACCGGGCCGAGCACGTTGATATCAATCTGGGTACGGAATTCGCTGACATCGAGATCGAGCAGCGCGCCGGGCACGACCACGCCGGCATTGTTGACGAGGCCGGCGAGCATTTCGCCATTGAGTGCCGCGCGGACCTGATCGGCAGCCCCCCTCACCGCGGCTTCATCCGTCACATCGAACAGCAATGGCGTGAAGTGCGCGCCGAATTTGGCTTGCAAGCGCTCGGCATCGGCTGGCTCGCGAACGCTGCCGAAGACGCGAAAACCACTGGCGAGCAAATGTCCGGCCGTCGCGTGACCGATGCCGGTGGAAACGCCGGTAATGACGACGGAGCGCATGAGATCACCTCGGAGATCGATCCTCGTTATCAAACAAAAAACGGGACCGCGCTGCCGCGGTCCCGTTGGAAGCTACGTGCGATCTAGCGCTTAGTTCTTGCTCTTGTCGACCAGTGCCTTTTCCTTGATCCACGGCATCATGTCGCGGAGCTTGCCACCCACTTCCTCGATCGGATGTGCGGCGGCGCGGGCGCGGGTCGCCTTGAACGAGGCTTGGTTGACCTTGTTCTCCAGCATCCAGTCGCGGGCGAACTTGCCCGACTGAATGTCGGTCAGCACGCGCTTCATCTCGGCCTTGGTTTCCGAGGTGACGATGCGCGGGCCGGTGACGTATTCGCCATACTCGGCCGTGTTCGAGATCGAGTAGTTCATGTTGGCGATGCCGCCTTCATAGATCAGGTCGACGATCAGCTTCAATTCGTGCAGGCATTCGAAGTAGGCCATTTCCGGCGCGTAGCCGGCTTCCACCAGCGTCTCGAAACCGGCGCGGATCAGCTCGACGGTGCCGCCGCAGAGGACGACCTGCTCGCCGAACAGATCGGTTTCGCACTCTTCCTTGAACGAGGTCTCGATGATGCCGGCGCGGCCACCACCGACGGCCGAGGCGTAGCTCAGGCCGAGGTCATGGGCGTTGCCCGAGACGTCCTTGTGGATCGCGATCAGGCAGGGCACGCCGCCGCCGCGCTGATATTCCGAACGCACGGTGTGGCCCGGGCCCTTCGGCGCGATCATCAGCACGTCGAGGTCTTCGCGCGGATCGAGCAGGTTGAAGTGGACGTTGAGGCCGTGGGCGAAGACGAGCGCTGCGCCGTTCTTCATGTTGTCGTGCAGGTGCTCGCGATAGATGTCGCCCTGCAGTTCGTCCGGGGTCAGCACCATGACCAGGTCGGCCCACTTGGCGGCTTCGGCGACTTCCATCACCTTGAAGCCGGCGGCTTCCGCCTTCTTGGCCGAGGCCGAGCCCTTGCGGAGCGCGATCACGACTTCCTTGACGCCGGAATCCTTCAGGTTCAGCGCGTGGGCGTGGCCCTGGCTGCCATAGCCGACGATGACGACCTTCTTGCCCTTGATCAGGTTCAGGTCGGCGTCGCGATCGTAATAAACACGCATGGGTCGTTCCTCTGTTCGGCAACTTTATTTCAAGCGCCTGGTCGAAAGGTCACTGCCGGCTGGCCAATGACCGTGAATTGCCGCCGGTTTCTAGGGCGACGGATGCCGCGAGACAAGCCCGCGACGGTGATTTTGCTGGCGAATTCGTACTCATATCTCGGCCAGCACGGGATAGAGCGAAGCGAGCAATAATATTGCCATGGTGACGTTGAAAATGCGCACGGCCTGCGGGGATTTGACCAGCGGTTGCAAGGCGGTGCCGCACAGAACCCAGGTCACCGACGACATCGCGCCGATCAGCAGCGACACCGCCACCTGCAGGGCGACATTCCACGGATAGGCAGAGATCGCCGCATAGGCGGTGATGATGCTGATGGCCATCACCCAGCCCTTGGCATTGACCCACTGAAACAGCGCCGCGCCGATGAAGCTCATGGGCCGCCTCCGCTCGGCCTCTCCCGGCTCCGGCGGGCCGGAGCGCGCAATGGCGTAAGCGAGATAGACCAGATAAGCGGCACCGGCATATTTCAGCGCTGTCTGCAGCCAAGGCAGCGAGGCGAAGACGGCGCCGAGACCGAGGCCGGTGACGCCGATCATGAAAGCATAGCCGCAGGTGACCCCGGCCACGTGGGGCAACGTGCGGCGGAAGCCGAAATTCAGGCCCGAGGTAAGCAGCATGATGTTGTTCGGCCCGGGGGTGAAGAACATCACCACGGCGAACACCAGAAACGCCCAGAGCAGATGTGGCGACAACTCCATCACGCCACCTCGCGCATCGGTGGTGGACGGCGCGACAGTAGCATCACGGCAATGCCGAGCACGACCACGATCATGCCGCTCAGGCGCAGCGGACCGAACGTCTCGCCGAAAGTCAGGCTGGAGGCAGCCGCGCCGATGAAGGGCACCAGCAGCGCAAAGGGCACCACCTGGGCGGCGGAGTAATCGCGCAGCAGCCTTCCCCAGATCCAGTAGCCGAGCGAGGTGCCGACGAGCGCCAGGAACAGCACGCAGGCGATGGCCTTCAGCGAGACATGGGTCAGCGAATGCCAGGTGGCAACGGCGCCATCCACGGTGAACAGCACGACCAGCAGCGGCGCGAGTGCAACAAGGCTGATCCATGAAAACAGATCGAGCATCGGCACGCCCTGCGCACGACGCAGCAGCAGGTTCGAGAAGGCGAAGCTGATCGGCGCCGTCATCAGCACGACGAAGGGAAACACGCTGAAGTCATAGCCGACGGTGAAGCAGATCATCATGAGTCCGGCCATGGCGACGACGATGCCAAGCACCTGCTGCCGTGTCGGCAACTCCTTCAGCAGCAGCGCCGCCAGCGCCACCGTGAACAGTGCCTGGCTCTGCACGATCACCGAGGTCAGCCCCGCCGGCACGCCATGGGCCATGCCATAGGTCTGCGCCAGAAACTGCGCCACCAGCAACCAGCTGGTGGCGACGACGACCTGCCAAGGCAATTTCGGCATCGGCAAAAACAGGCACGGCAGCGCCGTGATGCCGAAGCGCAGCGTGGTGAGCAGCGTCGACGACATCTCGTCGACCGCCATTCGGGTCAGCACGAAGCCGACGCCCCAGATCACAGCGACGGCGACCGCCAGGAAGATGTCGAAGGGTTTCATGACGACAATGCGCGGAAGTTACATCCCCTCCGCGCCGCGGGTGATGGCGGCGACGCCGGTA
>NZ_JBIISY010000337.1:0-5100 GCF_044340795.1 Tardiphaga sp. | reverse complement strand
CGAAGCGACTCCTTTTGCCACCACTGGCGTTCGTAACGGCCGAGATTGTACACATCAAACGATCGGTACGGTTGCTCTTCCCCGTTCAGCTCTCCCTGCACCGTGATGAGCCGCTTACGGGACGTATGAATCGCGAAACGTCCGAGATCAGCCATGATCCAGCGACGGCCCATTCGCTCCGCCACAGCACCCGTCGTGCCACTTCCACAGAAGAAATCCGCTACCAGATCGTTTTCATTAGTCGATGCCTCAATAATGCGCTTGACCAGAGCTTCGGGCTTTTGCGTTGCGTAACCAAGGTTCTGCGTGCGGTCGGCAGGTTGAAGCATCGAGATGCGCCAAACATTATCGATCGTCCGATCCGCTGCGTCGCGATACATCACATTCCCTTGCTCGTCGCGCGCATTGATCATCCGGCCACCGACTTTTTTGCGAACAAGTTGCTTCACCGCCTTGTCGCGCGGTTCCTTTAAGTGATGGAAGACCGGCTTTGCTTCCTTCGATTTCACATAAAAAAGGATTGTGTCGGTCGCCCGCGGAAAGATCGGCTTCCTGAGATCGTGCATCTTGTTGTAGTAGTACCAGAAGATTTCGTTGCGGAAGTTCTCCACGCCAAATATCTCGTCCAGCAGGCGACGCAGCAAAGGGCTCACGCGCCAATCGCAGTGGACGTAGATACTGCCTCGCTCGCTGAGCAGCAACTTCATCATCATTAATCGCTCAAACATCATCTGCAGATAGCTATCGGTGCCGCGGCCCCACATATCGCGATAGGCAACCATCTCCAGCGTTGACTGATCCTTTTCGGCTGTCTCCTCTTCATCGCCAATGGGGACCCGCATCGAGAAATCTGCGCCAACATCGAATGGCGGATCGATGTAAATCAAATCAATCTTGCCGGTGAACTCAGCGAGGAGCGAAGCCATAACAACCTTGTTGTCACCCCAAATGAGACGGTTCCGGAAATTGTCTCGATACGCCTTGACGGGATCGAAAAGAGACCCCTGCTCTTCAGCCCGGGATCGCGGGTCATCGATCGTCTCGATCCGTTGCAAGGGCAGCGCGAGGCCGAACGTATTAATCTCCCGTCGATTCCCGAACTCATCGTACTTCCCATCCCAAACAAGCTCGGTTGTCATACGGGAAAGTGGATGAGGATTATGGGGGCCGTAGGTCGTCATTTTTTAGCTTTCTGTTCAATTCACGTGAGAGAGGCAGGCACGGATCAGACCGCGAGCGGGGTTTGCTCTTCTGATACTTTCAATGCCGCCCGGACTTCTGGTTTGTTCCCGAGCACAATATGCTGCTCCTTAGGAGCCCGGCGCTCGGCGTCACCATCGAGATTAAGCCTTTTCAAAAAGTAATAGAGAAGCGCAAGGCGCACCTTTACGCCGACTGATTCGCCGTCCATGCCATAGTCCAAGGCAATGACTCGGCGCTGGCTAGCGCTCATTTTGGGATGAGGGACCAGTTTTACGTCGATGAACTCCTCCCAGGCGGTGTCCGCGCTTGCTGGGGCCCCAGCATCACCGTCTTTCTCGACTTCAAGAAACCGAGGCAACAGGAAGTCTTTGAAAATCCGATCCTGATGACAAAAGGCCCGCACATGCCACCGCAGGCCGTCCGATCCGAAGGCATGTGGTGTGATCCACCGCCACATTGCATCGGCTCGGGTAAGCGACTGATAGTGAACATGGAGGGAGCGCTTCTCCCGCGTCGCCGATAGAAGATCGCGCAAGATCACAGGGTCTATTCGGCGATGAGGGAATGGCAGCGTATCGAACGCAGGCGGGGCAGCGAGCCAGGATTCGCTTAGCGTCACGACGTTATCGCTCGTAGCCGCTAATTGGCCGAGGTAGCGATCTGCATCGGGCTTTCGAAAAATCGGCTTGAAGCGTTTGCTCGCGAGGTAACGTTTTCCGCTGGTATCATAAACAATGTTGTTCGGGGCACGCTCCTGATAGCGGGCAAGATCATTTGAAGCCTGCGGCACGGACACGCCAAAATACTTCGTAATGTCGGAGCGGTTCACGCCGCCCTCCCAGAACAATCTGAATTCAATGAATTCGAGACGCTGCTCCACCCCCCAGCGCTTGCCCTGCTCTCCTGCCTTCATTCACAACCCCACAATGCGTAAAGAAACTATGTTGACTCCCGTTTGGAGTGCGTATAGTTACTTAACCCATCGGCAAACCCCGAGCAACAGCCACGGAGGGCTGAGATGTCGAAAAATGACCGATTCGTTGTGAAGCACGGTCCCGATTGGGCCGTGAAGAAGGGTGGCGTGTCTACCCCGGAAAGCGTCCATCACAAGCAAAGCGACGCCGAGCGCGCCGCCAAGCAAACGGTGCACCGCGCCGGTGGTGGCGAAGTCCGCGTTCAAGGCCGAGACGGCAAATTTCGCGACTCGGATACCGTGAAGCCCGGTCACGACCCGTTCCCGCCTCGCGACAAGAAACACTAGGAGGCGGCGATGCGTTGCGATGGCGATACGACGATTGACGCTCCCAAGCAGGCGACGTCGGCGGTAAGCCGCCGTCTCATCTTCATCAGCCACGCGACTCCGCAGGACAACACGTTCGCAACATGGCTGGCGACTCAGCTTGCGATCGCCGGCTATGAAGTCTGGTGCGATACCACGAAGCTGCTCGGCGGCGAGGGTTGGTGGGATGACATTTCCGAAGCAATCGACATGCACGCAGCGCGGTTTCTCTTCGTATCAACACTAGAGGCTAACCGGAAAGGCGGCACGCTCCGGGAGCTGCGCCTCGCGCTTGAAGCGCAAGAAAAGCACAAGCTTAAGGATTTCGTCGTACCCCTCAAAATCGACGCCTTTCCATTCGCGGCGATGCAGAAGCCCCTGCCTGACCTAAACGCAGTGCGGTTCGAGGAGAATTGGGCGGTTGGCTTAAGCCGATTGCTTAAACTTCTCGAACGTGAAGGTATCCCGCGCTCGCCTTCTGCTGGACCAGCCTGCGTGACCGAATGGTACGGGCGCTCCCTCGACCGGCGGCGCAAGCCCATTGTCACTAACGAACGCTGCCATTCGAACTGGTTTCAGATCGCTCTGCCAAAGGATCTTCACTTTTTCACCTTTGGTTTTTCCTCGAATGCGTTGGACAAGCAGGCGAGCGGCTTCAAATTTGCCTATCGCATCGTGGGGTCTACCTTCCTCTCGTTTGCAGGCCCCACCGAGATGCAGGATCACTTCGGACCCGCGATCAACCTGCCGAGGCCCGTGATCGTTGACACCGCCACCTTCCTCGAGGACGGGAGTAAAGACTACAACATCGCTGCATTCGATGCGGCGAACATGGTCACTGATCTCGTCCGCCAAACCTGGGAGGGATCGCTGGATGCGCGCAAGCTCGGCACTCATATCCTCGGCAGCGGCCTTGCTGCACGCTATTTCACTGCCGGCCAGCTTACCAAGAATCGGGCATACTTCACGGCATTTGGCCGACGCCGCACCTACCGTCAACTCGTCGGCAACAAAAGCAAGCGCGCCAAGGACGGAACGAAGGTACCCGACGGAAACTGGCATTACGCTTTGTCCTGTTCGCCCCAACTTTTGCCATTTCCGCGCCTTGTGTTGCGTCACCACGTGATCTTCACCGACGACGGAATAACACCGTGGGCAAAGCCCGAGCGGATGCACAAAGCCCGTCGGAGTGTCTGCAAGCAATGGTGGAACGGCGAATGGCGCGACCGGCTGTTCGCATTCATTGCCGAACTCGGCCACAGCAAGACGAAGCTAGCGCTCGATGTCGGCGGCGATCAGGTGCTCACCGTGACAATGCTCCCGATGAACTTCACTAGCCCCGTGAGCTACCTCGAAAATGCCGACGACGGTCTCGATGAAACCACCGAGATTGAGCTGGTCGAGGATGAAGACCCGGAGGATGAAGATGACGAAACCGCGTAAGCGCCTCCCGGAGCGAACGCTCATCCCCCTTCCCGAGCCACGCCTGCGTTTCGGGCATGAGCAGCTCCTCGTAGACCCCAAGGATGGGCTACTGCTCTTTGGTCCGCCGGAGAAACCGCTCGGCACCGACTATGGTGTGATCGGCACGGTCGAAGGCATCCGTCAGTTCGAGGCGTGGGCCGAGCGCTTGCAGCAAGCCGTCCCCGCCGATCCCAAGGTGACGAGTTCAATCACTTTTCCCGGTTTTGAGACAATCTTCCGTACGCCCTGGAACCCGTCACCGCGCGTCAAGATCACGGTGGATGATGCAGAGCTTAAGAACAAAGTGAACCTCGCCGACCCGCACCAACGGGTCTTCGACACCGTGGACCTTTTTGCGACGCCCGTTGCCCGCTGGGTTAAGGAGGAGGACGACAAGGTTGCCATGTGGTTCGTCGTCGTGCCGGAAGAGGTCTGGAAACTATGCCGGCCGCGCTCAACGGTCACGAAAGACAAGGCCGTCCAGCCAGACGTTCAGCTCACTCACGCCAAGGCGTTCGAGTTGCAACAATCGCCGGACCTGTTCGATGACATGAATGAGGCGGCTAAGAAGCATCTGTTTGAGAATCATTTCCACAATCAACTCAAAGCAAAGCTTCTCGACTGCGAAGCAGTTACACAAATCGTGCGCCAGACGACCATTGCACCGCTGGAATACCTGACAGCCAAAGGCGAGCGGTCGCGCAAGATGCAGGACGATGCAACGATCGCCTGGAACCTTGCGACCGGCATCTTTTACAAGGCTGGCGCGAAGCCGTGGACGCTCGCCGATATCCGCGACGGCGTTTGCTATATCGGCTTGGTGTTTAAGCGTACCAACAATCCGAACGACACCCGCGAATCATGTTGCGGCGCCCAGATGTTTCTCAAAACGGGCGAAGGGATCGTGTTCAAAGGCGCGGTCGGCTCATGGGCTTCGGACAAGGAGGGCGAATATCACCTTTCCGAGGATAAGGCCCGAGAGATCGTCGAGCGCTGCATCGCCGCCTACAAGGTCCATCACAACAACAAGGCGCCGGTGGAACTTTTTATCCACGGCCGGACGCGGTTCGACCAGAATGAGATCAAGGGATTCCGCAGCGGCGCGCCTGACGGTACGACCGTATCGGGCATTCAAATTCTGCGACCGAACGATC
>NZ_JBIISY010000096.1:0-21941 GCF_044340795.1 Tardiphaga sp. | reverse complement strand
ACAAGCGGCTGGGTTGGCATCGGCTTCCTCCGCCAGTTTCTCAAGCATCCGGTTGCGGTTTGCGTACCGGCTGGGCCACGAGCTTTCCGCAGCTCATTCCAGAGCCCGATGAGTTTTGCTGCTTGGTGTTCTCCATGGCGAGCCCTCGAGCAATTTAGGAGTCACTAACCAGCTAGGCATCTTCCGCGCGGTCCCGGTGTCCTCCTTAGCAATAGGGGCGCACCTAGGCTCAACCCGCGGACTAAGCTTACGGCGCGCACGGCTGAGCACGAGTGTCGGCGAAGAGATCGACTGAGCGGTGCTACGGGTGGCCTTCAGGTCGCCTGAAAGCAGCTAAATTTTACAAATCGGCCTAACCATCGGTTAAGCCGCTTCGACAAGCGTTTACATGCAACGCAACCGGATGATAGCTTTGTCGTTAAGCTATGCTATGTTCGAGTATACAATTCGAAAGATCGACAATCGGTATGTGGTGCTGGCGGACGAGCAGCCCCAACTCACGTTTGACTCGCTTGCCTCCGCAGAAGCCGCGATTGCAGAAGTGGCAGCTTTGGCCTCACGCCCCGCTATCGCTTGGCCAGAACGCGGCGAAACGGCAGCGGCAATTGCCTGCTGAGCCATCGACCGGATGCTCAGCGCAAAGATGCTCTGCACTCACCTTCTGCGTGTCACCTCCATCCTAAGGGCGTTGTCGGTCTTCGACCAGACCGCGGTCGCTGGATAGAGCTAAATGGCGGTATTCAGAGTGGGCGCTCTTATGGAAAGCGAGCGCGGATGTCATTCGTAAGCTCTTCGATTGAAAGTGTCGGGCGCGAGACATACGTGATTAACAGTCGCGAAATCGCAAAGGGATATTGTTACGCTCAGACACAAAAGGGAGCCTTAGCCATGAGCGGAAACGTTTGCGCGGGATGTCGGGACGAAAACACGCTTCCATTTGAGTTCAAGATGGCTTTCCAGCCGATCGTTGACGTCAGCGCGAGAAGGGTTTGGGGATACGAGGCGTTGATCCGGGGTACGAATGGCGAGTCCGCGCACTCCATCCTCAGTCAGGTTACGGAAGAGAATCGCTACCGCTTCGACCAACGCGCGCGTGTGATGGCGATCGAGACCGCTGGCCAACTCTTTGGCCACGATGACATTATGCTCTCGATCAACTTCATGCCTAACGCGGTCTATGAGCCAAACGCATGCATTCAAAAGTCTTTAGCCGCAGCTCGGCGGGCTAATTTCCCTCATAAAAGGCTCATGTTCGAGTTTACCGAAAACGAGAAGATGACCGATACGCAGCATGTCAAGCGTATCGTTGCTGCCTATCGCAAGCTCGGCTTCATCACTGCTCTTGACGACTTCGGTGCCGGTTATGCGGGCCTTGGCCTGCTCTCGCAGATGCAGCCCGACCTCATCAAAATAGATATGGAATTGTTGCGCGACATTCACCTCAGCCAGCCAAAACAGGTGATCATTGCCGGCTTGGTCCAAATAGCCAACGCGCTTGATATCGTTGTTCTGGCTGAGGGCGTTGAAAATGAAGCTGAACTCACGGTGTTGCGAGCGGCCGGCATCACACTCTTCCAGGGCTATTATTTCGCGAAGCCCGGTTTGATGTCGTTACCGCACGTATCCGGCGTTGACCTTTCACTCGATCGCGCCGCGATCTGATCGGTTGCAAGAAACTCTTGGTGCCAGCCCGTACATGATATTTAGGAAGCGGCTTTGCGCCTTCCGCATCTGTGCGTGAGCGCTGAGCTCAGGCGCGTTGGTCTCGTTGAGCTTAAAAGCCTTGCACGATCTAACGACGAGGCCGTGATGTTCTCCCGCCCCTCCATCGATGTTCTTTTCGAAACCGCTGCAGAGGCCCGATGGACCGGATCTGGTTGCCGTCGTGCTTACCGGTGCCAACAGCGACGGATCCGCGGGGCTGAAGTCCATTCTCTAGGCTGGTGGATGGGCCTGATTCAAAAACCCGCCGGCATTCGCGTCGACTATGCCGCTATCAGCCATCGCTAGGTGTCCCGACGGCCAAGTCATGTCGCTGAAGGAGATCTCGGAATCTCTCAAAAAGCAATAGACGCGTCATGCATCCCGTTCCGTTTCTGCTGATCGACGACCTCGAGGAGAACCTGCTCTCCCTCGAAGCGCTGCCTCGCCGGGACGATCTCGTTCTTTTGAAAGCCCGATCGGACGACCAAGCCTCGGAACTGCTCTTGCAGAACGAGGTGGCGCCGGCGCTCGTCGATGTCCAGATGCCGGCGCTCGATGGCTTCGAACTAGCCGAGTTGACGCGCGGGAACGAGCGGACGCGACGGATTCTCGTATTTTCGTAACCGCAGGAAGCGCCGACGGTCAGCGCCGTTCCGCGGTTACGAGGCGGGCGCGGTCGACTTCATTCAGAAGCCGATCGAACCCGACGTGCGCGAAGTAAGCCAGAGGTTTTCTTCGAGCTCTATAGGCAACGGCAACAGCTCGCGGCGCAACGAGTCGAATTGAAGGCCTATGCGGAGGCGCTCGACGAGGCCGGCCGCCAAAAGGACAGGCACCCCGTCACGCTGACTAAGGCTCTGACGAGACACGAAATAACTCGAGCGCAGCAGGATGTCTTCTTGCGCGAGATCAGCCATCGAATCAAGAACCTCTTCAGTCTAACCTCGGGCCTGATCATGTTGAGCGCCAGGACGGCCACGAGCGTGGGTGAGCTGACGACCGATCTCACCGAGCGATGAAATCGTTGGCACGGGCTCACGATCTGACGTTGCCGGATCTTAGAGATATGAACGATGTGGCTCCCTCGACGACCTCCGTCGTGGCACTGCTTAAAGCCATATTGGCGCCCCATGACGAACCGGGCTCCTCGCGCATCGCGATTTCTGGGCCGGACGTAGCCATTTCGGGCGCCACCTTGACCTCTTTCGCCTTGCTTCTGCATGAGCCTGCGACGAACGCGGCCAAATACGGCGCTTTGTCCACTTCCGCCGGCCGATTGCAGATCGGCTTGACGGTGGAAGGAGGCGACCTTCGCCTGGAATGCACCCGAATATGCTTCGCACCCCCCACCGGCTCCATCGGAGCGGGAAGGTTTCGGCAAAACTCTGGATAAATCGGTTTTGCGCGGCCTACAGGGCACATTGAAGCGGGGAATGGCGAGATACGGGCCTGTGGCTGTCGATCGTCATCCCACTGTCCGGTTTAGCGCGGAACAGGCCAGTATTGTCCCGTCGAAGATTCAGCGTCCTCCGCCCCTTTTCACGCGTGTTCTCCACGGGGCTTCACCGATTTTTCTTCGGGACTGAAACCAATAGCCGTCTCAAGCGTATTGCGAGCTTACACGAAATCCCTCCTATTGTCCCTCGATGACCTTTGATCAAACTGCCGCCAATTTAATCGACGATGAAAGCCGCTACCGGATCCTGATCGAAGCGGTAAAGGACTACGCGATATATATGTTGGATCCGTCGGGCATCGTGGCCAGCTGGAACCCTGGCGCGGAGCGATTTAAAGGGTATCGCGCGGACGAGATCGTTGGTCATCACTTCTCCCGCTTCTACACCGCGGAGGACCAGGCGACCGGTCTGCCGATCCGGGCGCTGGAAACAGCACTGAGAGAGGGAAAATTCGAGGCCGAAGGCTGGCGGGTTCGCCAGGACGGTGGGAAATTCTGGGCCTATGTGGTCATAGATCCAATCATCGCCGCCGACGGCACGCACCTCGGTTTCGTCAAGATCACCCGCGACCTCACGGAACGGAAACTAGCCCAAGACGCCTTGAGGCAGAGCCAGGAGCAGTTTCGCCTACTTGTTCAGGGCGTGACGGACTACGCGATCTTTATGCTGGATCCTTCGGGACGCATCAACAGCTGGAACGCTGGCGCCCAGCGTATCAAGGGCTACGCACCGGACGAGATCATCGGCGAGCACTTCTCTCGGTTCTATACCGACGAGGACCGGCTGTCGGGCGAGCCACAGAAGGCGCTGGACCGCGTACACAGCGACGGCCGTTTTGAACACGAAGGCTGGCGTTTGCGAAAAAACGGCGAGCGCTTCTGGGCCCACGTCGTCATCGATCCCATCAAGGCCGACGATGGCAAGCTCGTCGGCTTCGCAAAAATCACACGGGATATTACCGAAAGGCGGGAAGCCGCTGCGGCTCTTGATAAGGCCCGGGAAGCGCTGTTCCAGTCGCAGAAGCTCGAGGCAATTGGTAGGCTCACGGGTGGCGTAGCGCACGATTTCAACAATCTCCTCATGGCCATCATGGGCAGTCTGTCGATGTTGCGAAAGTTGCTGCCGGATAATCCGCGCGCCAGAAAGCTGCTAGAGAACGCGGTTCATGGTGCCGAACGCGGTGCGACTCTTACCAAACGAATGCTTGCCTTCGCCCGCCGTCAGGAGCTGCATCCCGAACCGATCGACATGCAGCTTCTTGTCTATGGAATGACGGATCTTTTGAGCCAGACCGTCGGCCCGGCGGTGAGGATTGAAACACGTTTCGCGCACGGAAAGAGTGTCGTCCTGGCGGACGCCAACCAGCTTGAAATGGCACTTTTGAATCTCGTAGTGAACGCGCGGGATGCGATGACCGGCGGCGACGGGAAGATCGTCATTTCGGTGAGGGCTACCGATGACGCTGGCACGCTTTCTTCGGTTCCGACGCACATCTGCATCGCGGTGGCGGACGACGGAGCCGGCATGGACGAGGCGACCTTACGTCAGGCGACCGATCCATTTTTCACGACGAAGGGAGTCGGAAAGGGAACAGGGCTCGGACTTTCGATGGTTCACGGACTGTGCGAACAATCGGGCGGCCGCTTCGTGCTTCGCAGTAAGCCCGGCGAAGGGACGACGGCCGAGCTTTGGCTTCCGATCGCCAACCAAGAGATTCATCCCATTTCGACCGAGACAGAAACGCTGGTCGCCCGAGTGGATGCACGGAAAATTCTCGTTGTCGACGACGATCCGCTTGTCCTGATGAGCGCGGTCGCCATGCTGGAGGATCTCGGGCATTCGGTGATCGATGCCCCTTCGGGAGCGCGCGCGATTTCCATTCTCGAGGAGGATAGGGACGTGCAACTCATCATTACCGACCAAGCCATGCCTGAAATGACCGGCACACAATTGATTGAGATTGTAAGGACACGCTGGCCCGGACTTCCGATCGTGTTAGCGACAGGTTACGCGGAATATCAAGCTGGCACGGGCTCCGACTGTCTGCGCCTCGCCAAACCGTTCACGCAATTCGATCTCGGCAGAGCCGTAGGGGATGCCTTTCGGGGCTAAAGTGCTGCGGTCATCGCTTATGCTCGGTCGCTTGCACTCCGACTGCTGCGTCAATATGCGCGGACCATCTTCATTTCGAGCCCTTGGCCGTTTCTTCGAGCACGTTCGGGCTCGTGATTTCGCCATTATCGGACTCGGACGGCATTTTCGGCTTCAATGCTTCGCCGGCTACCGAGTCGCGGATCGGAATGTTAAGCTGGAAGCGGGTCCCGTTCGGCATATTCGGTACGATCGTGATCTCGCCGTTCAGTTGCCGGAGCATCGCCGTCACCACGCGGAGGCCGAGGCTATTGCGAGGCGCGTTCAGATCGAAACCCATAGGAAGACCCTTGCCTTGGTCGGCAACTTCTACGGATACAAAATCGGAGCAGTGCTTGACCGACACATGGATTGATCCGGTGACGTCTAGAAAGGCGTGTTTGGCCGCGTTGGTGACGAGCTCGTTCACCAGGAGGCCCAGCGGAATGGCTTTGTCGGCGGAAAGAAGCATGTTGTCGCACGCGTAGGTCACGCTGTGCCCGAATGAAAAATCTTGCAACCGTGCGCAGAGGGCTCCGACGAAGTCGGAAAGTTCAACGAAGCCGACCTGCGCGCTTTTCCACAGGTGATCGTGAACCTCCGCGATGGAGACGACCCGCGCGGCAGCGCTCTCCAAGGCCTTGCGCACCTCCGCGATGTCGGACGCCTTGGCTTGAAGATGAAGGAGGCCGGCAACCGAAGCGAGACTGTTTTTCACGCGATGGCTCATCTCCCGCGAAAGCGTTTCCTGGTGCTCCGCCAGCTCTCGTAGTCGTTGGTCCGATTGCTGGCGCTCTATCGCTATGCCAAGCAGTGCCGCGAAACCAGCCAGAAATCCAGCATCTGCCGTATCGAACTGCCCTGGGTCTGGACTATCAACTTCCAAAATGCCGAAGGGTGCCTCTCCGTCGCCCCCTTTCCTGATCAGGACGTTCACGGCGCGCTTGATTCCGTGCGATGCCAACAGAGCGGGCGTCCGAAAACGCGTCTCTTCAGCCAGATGGTTGGAAATAATAGCGGTTCCGGTGCGATAGGCGAACCCGGCCGGAGAATCCAGATCGGCCCCAAGGCTGGCCTGATCGATCGTGCCCTCGCGCCACCCGACCCCGGCGCGGACCACAAGCCGGACCAACCCGGCATCGTATTCCAAGACCTTCGCGAAAGGGGCATTCAAGCCTTTGGCCGATAGTTCGCAAGCTCGTTGGAGAGTCCCCGGCAAATCGCGCATTTGCAATGCCGAACGACCGAATTCGACAAGCAACGTCTGCTGATGGAGGCGATATGCGAGTTCGTCTCGTCCGACCTCGTCGGTCATATTGTATCCTGTAACGCGATTGTTCGTGAGTAGGGTGGAGCTATCTTCGATGCGTCGCAAGACAATCTTCGACTGGAACCTCGTAGAGTTAGAAAGAAATTTATTCTCGAACGTGGCGGCACTTGGAACCGGCAGTGGTTTTGCTCTCTCTGAGAGTTCGAGGTTAAGCCAGTCAGTCTTTCGCATCGCCGGTAGAGCCGTTCCCGGCACCGTTTTGCTTCCGATAATGCGCGAGAACCGACAACCTTATCGCTGATGAAAGATTCTTATGCGCACGCTGCCTATCCACTTCGTTCACGAGCTCCGACAGTGTCATGCCTCGACCGTCCGCAATTTCCTTCAGGCCGCTCCAGAACGCCTCCTCCAGACTAACGCTCGTTTTGTGTCCGCGTAAATTGATGGATCGCTTCGCAACCGGCGATTTCATTCGGCCCCTCCTGCTGTCTGCGATCCGCCGTAAAGGCATAACTGTAGTACGGGCGACGGACTCCGCAACTCCCTTAAAGCTTGCAGATGGAGAGCCGCCCCCTAGGTAAGCTCGTGACCTTAGTCCCAGGCGCCTGCGACGACGGGCGTCATCGAAAATATCGAATCATGTCGGGCATCGGACTGAAGGATCGGTCGCCGGGCGATACTATGTGCCGTTGGAGGTATCATGCCGGTTTACCCATCTCAACATACTGTATGATTCGGGAGCGACCTTTATGGATCGCGATGGCGCAGAGTTTACAGACGAAGGCGCCGCAGTCGCCGAGGCACATGTTGGGTTGAGAGACTCGCTGCCGCGATTCGAGAGTCGACTTCAGCACCGAGAGCCATTCGGATCTCAGATGGAGCTGGACATGAGGTCGCGACCGTCGCGCGGCACGACGTTATCCCGTCGCACTGGATGCGCGAGTTTTAGTCTGTCGCAGTTCGTCATCGGATAAGCGCCGTTGCGGATCTACTGCCGTTCAATGGGCTAGGCTTCTTCGCAGCGTTACGTTGAGTTGGAAATCGACGGCGACGGCCCACGCAGCGCCGCGGTTGTTGACCCTGCCCGCATACGCCGCCGTCATCTTTCTTTTCCGTCGGTGAAAGAGTTCCGCCCAGCGACAGACGCGTTGGTGCTGTTCTTGCCAGCTTTTTCTCCGGCCCACCGGCGCCTGTCCGAATGCCGTGTTTGAAAACAATGCTACGGCGAACTGGCGTAAGCAAAGCACATGCTTCTTCCTGGCCCTTCGCTCGCTGTTCCCTAATTCGCGAACTGCTCAAATCTATGGCTCCATAAGCCTTAACAATGCCCCGCAGTACATTTCGTTAGCTACGAAACCGATTGGGTGACGCTTTGCCGGCAAAAATGAATGCGGACGATAATCGCGACGCGTGAGCAAAGATAAGTTTACCAGTCGCCCTCCCAGAATGACTGCATGGATTTGAGATGTGAAAATCGAGCTTGATGATGAGTCTAGTCGCCGCGTTGATCTATTGGGTAATCGTTTGCGTCTGGTCCGCCGTCCTCGTGACCGTGGCGGTCGCCTTCGCGAGGTACAAGGGCACGCTCGGCACGGGGAAACTTCTCCTGATCGTCGTGACGATCGACACGGCGCGGAGCGTCGTCGAGAACATATACTTCGGCGCCTACTTCGGGTTGCAGTACGGCCTCTTCCCTGTCGAGATCGCCGGCATTTTGGGACAACCCTTCCTATTGTTTATCCCAAAGCTGCTGAACGTCGTCGCAGCGACAATCGTCCTATCGTTACTGGTGTTCCGCTGGTTGCCTTTGACCCAGCGTGAGAAAGCACGAACCGAGATGACGGTTAGGCACATATCGGAAGCGTTTCGCCGCGAGGTCGAAGAGCACCGTCGATTGTTCGAGGCATCCGTTGATCCATCGCCAGCTCTATCATAGTGCTGGCGCATAATCTTGGCCTATCGGTTACGGCGGAAGGAGTTGAGACCGAAGCGCAGGAGGCATTTTTGCGCGCGAAGAATTGCGATGAGGTGCAAGGCTTCAGATATTCGCGACCGTTACCGCAACGCGAGGTCGAGTACCTTTTGGCACGAAGCCGCACGGGCGAGCTACGCTCCGTTTAACCCTGATGATCCGCGAGGAAATGTTTGGCTGCGGTCGGCACATTCTCGGCGGCAGCTTCCATCGAAGTGTAGACCCCAATCAGCTGTTCTTTCCTGCCGTCCGGCCAAGTGATCTGGATAGCCCAACCTCGGTAATTACCAAGTTCAATTACTTCGAAACGAGTAGACATTCGACCTCCTTCTGGTCGTTACAAGTCACTCTGTCCATCTCGGATAGCATTATCGCGGATTCGACGCCATCGCCCACTACGCGCATTTTGCGGATGTTACACCCGACCGACCTGTCGAAGTCTCATGCTTCGGCATTCGTCTGGATTCGGCGGAGAAGATGAGCGGTCGACGGGCTCCCAGCAAGTTCGAGACGGACGTAGCGCCTCGGCAGCCGACTATGCCAGTTCAGCGCCAGCCTTCTGCATGTTCACCGACATGTCGTTCGTCAGCGCACTCTGCTCCTCAACGGCCGCGGCCGTCGAACTCATGAACTCGTTGACCGTCGCAATCGCCGTCTTGATCGTGGCGATGGCACCGAGCACATCGCCGCTCACACCGCTGAGTCCGTCGATCTCGCTTGTTTTTCGGTTGCCTGCTTGGCCTGATTGGCGAGATTCTTCACTTCGGAAACGACGACGGCGAATCCGCGCCCAGCCTCGCCGGCACGAGCCGATTCTATCGTTGCGTTGCGCGCGAGGAGATTGATCCGGCTGGCGATGATGTACCCATCAGCGTTTCTTATGATCGAAGCAAGCTTGATCGCCGGATTGCAATTATGCGGAATTGCTCCTCGCTTGGCACATGAGCGGGGTAGCTTCTCGTCGTTGCGGGGCAGGTAGTGAGGTCGAACGGTCGGCATAGGTTGAGATGCATAACAGCGATTGCGAACGCTTCCAGCGGTCCTCCCCAACATGTGACTGAGTCGAGTTGGTCATAAGCGTGAGGTTAGACCCAAGCCTATTAGCTGTCGGGTCCGGCAAACACGCGGTGCTCCCACCGAATGAGCATTGGCGCGAAGAAGTTGCGTCGCGAGCCTCCTAAGCGCCAGGTCCTAAGGTCTCGGCAAGCGAGATGAGAGAGCGCCTCACCTTTACGTCCTCGATGGCCATCATTGCCCGGACCATCCTGAGGCCGTCGCCCGTGGCGAGGAACTCAGTGATTGGAGAGCCTTCGGCAACTTGTGGGGTGAATCCTCCGGTCATGAGCTCGACAACGTTGCAACCCAAGGCGTCGGCGATCTCGTGCAGGCGCGCAGAACTGACGCGATTGGTGCCCTTTTCGTATTTCTGAACTTGCTGGAAAGACACGCCAAGCTCTGTGCCCAATTTTTCCTGGCTCATATCAGCTTGCAGGCGCTTCGCCCTGATGCGAAGGCCGATCTCCGCATCCTTTTGGCTAACACTTCTTGGTTTCAGAATGGCCATAACAAATCCTTGAGGGGTGACGAGCAGCTCTAAGCTTTCGCACTGAGTGGATGGTTCACGATAGCCGATCGCGATTGCGCTCGAAAGCGTGCCGTGCGCCACAATTGCACACGGCCGCTTAGCAGTTTCGTCAGTATTAGCCCGAAGCGCGAGCCAGAGACTAAGCTGCGCGGATCTGCGAAAGAAACTGGGCTACCGCGGATTGCAGCATATTCGCTTGTCCATCAAGGTCTCGCGCGCTGCTTAACACTTCGCTCGCGGCCGCCCCGGTTGCGGACGCCGCAGCGCGAACGCCACCGATGTTCGTGGTGATCTCGCTCGAACCGGATGCCGCGGCTTGGATGTTTCGCGCGATTTCACGAGTCGCGGCGCCCTGTTCCTCGACGGCCGATGAAATCACCATCGAGATCTCGTTCATCCTTTCGATGGTGGAGCTGATGCTTCCAATCGCCGCGACCGCGTCGCTCGTCGTCGATTGCATGCTCGCCACTTGAGCAGTAATTTCGTCGGTCGCTTTTGCCGTCTGCGTGGCAAGAGCTTTGACCTCGGACGCGACGACTGCAAAGCCACGGCCCGCGTCGCCGGCACGCGCGGCCTCGATCGTCGCATTCAATGCCAGCAGGTTCGTTTGAGCTGCGATCGTATCGATGAGCTGCACGACGACACCGATCTTCTCTGCCGCGCCCGACAACATCTGAACGGTTGCGTTAGTCCGATCCGCTTCTCCCACTGCTTGCCTGGCTATGGCTGTCGACTGGGCGACCTGCCGCGAGATTTCCTCGACGGAGACCGTCAGCTCTTCGGCCGCCGCTGCGACGGTCTGCACGTTGTGCAACGCGTTTTCCGAGGCTGAGCTTACTGTGGCCACTTTGTCGCTGGCCTCATCGGCCGCACCGCTCATCGTGGAAGCGGTCTGCTGCATCTCTGCAGCCGATGCCGCTACCGATTTGACTACGCTGTTAATGCTGCGTTCGAATCCATCGGCTAGATCATTCATCGTTGACCGTCGCTCATCCGCTGACTTGCGCTGCACGGCGGCTTCCTCCTGTTCAAGAATGCGCATGCGCAGGGCATTGTCCTTGAACACCTGGACGGATCGCGCCATCGACCCGATCTCGTCGCGTCGGCCGCTTCCGGGAATCTCGGCTTCCAGCTCACCGGCAGCGAGCGTCTGCATCCTCGAACCGAGCGCGTCGAGCGGCCTGGTGATACCCCGGCCTATCAGCCAGGCGATCCCCCCCGCGACCACGGCTATCGCGAGAAGGGCCACAGCCAACGACCAGATGATGGGAGTCAGTTTTGCGTTCAGATCGTCGAGATAGGCCCCAGTCCCCACGAAAAGATTCCACTCCGGTACAGCCACCGCATATGAAAATTTGCGTATCAGTGCGTTGGAACCAGGTTTCATGTATTCATAGTAAAGGACCACGTCGCCCTTGGCGGCGACCCCATCGCGCAGTTCACGCGTCAATGCCCGGCCATTCGTCGGGACGTCCAGCCGGTTGGTGCCGAATTGTTTCGGGTCCGGCGTGACCAGGGCGACGCCGTTCATGTCGTACGCGAATATGTAGCCGTTCCCGTTTTCATAGGTCATCGTGCGGGCACGCTTGATGAATTCCGCTATAGCGGCATCTTTCGTCAGCTCGCCGTTTGCAGTTTGCTTCTGCAGTCCGAACGCCATATTGCGAGCGGTCTCTACGATCGCGCGCACCTGCTCCATACGCGAAGCCTGCATTTCACTGTTTACAAGACGGATAGCTTGGAGACCCGCGAGGCAGAGGCCGACGAGAGTCACACCGACCAAGAGGCCGAGCTTAGCAGACACAGGGAGGTCGTAGATTCGCTTCACCGATTAGCTCCAAAAGGCATGCAGTAACGTGGTGCCGTTACATAGAATATGCATGCGTTCATTAGAGCTCCGTTAATCGTGACGGGTCTTGTCGCGCTCGCTTCAGTAAACGTTTGCACTTCACTTCATGGGCGCCTGGTCTGAAGGGCCAATCTTTCGCTTGATGGAGCCTCCGCGCGCAAGCTTCGCTTTTCCGTTCAACCTGGCGGACTAACCGATCCACATTAGATTCGCTTAATCTTACCTACGTTGACATCAGCCCGCTTGAATTGCGTGTGAACTCAAAATCGCGACAAACGCGAATCAGAACACAACTGCAATATCAGGTAGTCGTTGCGCAGAAGGCAAATTTGATGCCGGGTGCGGCACGGTTAAATCGATGCTATTCCGGCCATTGCTCCTATTGCGGCGACACACATGATCGGGAGCGATAGAGGCGCTTCCTTGAGCACCATCGGCAGCCAAGCTGTAAGAAGAACCAGTGCGCCGAAAGCAACGAGCAGCATCATCTCGGCAGTCGTCCGTCGGTTTCACCAGATGAAAGTAGAGAACGGCTGCGCGCGTCTGCTCGCGGAGGCGCAGCCGTCTCGCTTACTGGAGGCCTTCTTCGGCTTCGACATTGACGACCGACTTTGCCAACGTGGAAAGCGCGGCATCGGTTGCCTTCTCTTCCTTGAGCGTCGCGTGGAGCAGAGTCACCGCGACCTTGAGGCCAAGTTCCTTCGCCCACGTCGAGAGCGTGCCGTACCTTAAAATCTCATAGTGCTCCACCGCCTGGGCCGAAGCGGCGAGACCGGCATCAAGCGCGGGCATGCAGCCGCGGATTGAGCCTGAGCAAACTCGGCACCGTGACACGTCGGTCCTACGCCTAACTTTTCAACGCGCGTACGTCCGAATACTATAGATGCACGGTCAGCTTGGTATTCACCCGCGACAACAAGCAGGTGATCAGCGTCCAGACCGATGGCGGTTGCACGAAGAAGGTCGCATTTTCGCTGAAGACGGGAACTACGCGTTCGACGCAGCCGAGACAGAGCCGACGAACACCAATTCCTTCTACGGATCCGGCGGCTACGTCATGTGGGCCAACGACACTTCTCGGCCAAAAAGATAAAGGCGCGCATCACGATCGCCTCGGGACTGGGGACCGATGTGTCGAAGTGCATGGACATGACGTTCGACCGAGATGCGTCGTCTCCCTGACCACCATACTGCCGTCACACTGACGGTATTAGGTTCGGATGCCATCGCAGCGGTGGCTGCGACAGCATCGAAGCTCGTTCGGAGATGACGTCATGCAGAACGATAAAAACGACCTGATAGAGCTCGACCGCTACTGGCGAGCAGCCAATTATTTGTCGGTGGGCCAGACTTATCTCCTCGACAATCCGCTACTCCGGGAGCCGCTGCGCCTCGACCACGTGAAGCCACGACTGCTTGGTCATTGGGGTACGACGCCCGGCCTGAACTTCATCTACGCGCATCTCAATCGCGTCATCCGCGCACGCGATCTCAATATGATCTACGTATGCGGACCGGGCCACGGCGGTCCCGGCATGGTGGCGAACACCTATCTGGAGGGGACCTACGCCGAGATCTATCCCGAGATCGGCAACGATGCCGACGGCCTTCGGAAGCTCTTCCGGCAGTTCTCCTTTCCGGGCGGCATTCCGAGCCACGCCGCTCCAGAAACGCCAGGCTCCATTCATGAGGGCGGCGAGCTCGGCTATGCCCTCCTCCACGCCTACGGTGCCGCCTTCGACAACCCGGACCTGATCGTCGCATGCGTCGTCGGTGACGGCGAAGCCGAAACCGGTCCCCTCGCGGCATCATGGCATTCGAACAAGTTCATCAACCCAGCACATGACGGCGCCGTTCTGCCGATCCTCCACCTCAACGGCTACAAGATCGCCAATCCGACGGTGCTCGGACGGATGTCGGACGACGAACTACGGAGCCTGTTCATCGGCTACGGCCATGATCCGTTCTTTGTGGAGGGCAGCGATCCGGCTTCGATGCACGCGACGATGGCGGAGACCATGGACACGGTCCTGGAACGCATCTCGGCGATCCAGACTGCCGCGCGCGAAGCCGATACGCGGACCTCGCGTCCGAACTGGCCGCTGATCGTCCTGCGAAGCCCGAAGGGTTGGACCGGACCGAAGGAAGTCGATGGCAAGAAGGTCGAGGGATTTTGGCGGGCTCACCAAGTCCCCATCTCCGATCCCCGAGGCAATGCCGACCACCTTGTCCAGCTCGAGCAATGGCTGCGGAGCTACCGGCCCGACGACCTGTTTGACGATCAGGGGCGTCTTGATGCCGGACTCCGCGCGCTCGCTCCAGAGGGCAAACGCCGAATGGGGAGCAATCCCAATGCCAACGGCGGCCTGCTGAAGCGCGAGTTGAAGCTTCCGGATTTCCGCGCGCATGCCGTGGACGTGCGCGAGCCTGGCGGCCGAATTGCGGAAGCGACCCGGGTCGTGGGTCAATTTCTACGCGATGTTATGAAGCTCAATCTGGAGGCGCGCAATTTCCGGATCATGGGTCCAGACGAGACCGCCTCCAATAGGCTCGATGCCGTGTTCGACGTCACCGGCCGCGCCTGGATGGAAAAGATCGAGGACTACGACGAACATCTGTCGCAGGACGGCCGCGTCATGGAGGTGCTGAGCGAGCATTTGTGCCAGGGTTGGCTGGAGGGCTACCTCCTGACCGGGCGGCACGGCTTCTTCTCCTGCTACGAAGCCTTCGTTCACATCGTGGACTCGATGTTCAATCAGCACGCAAAGTGGCTGAAGGTGTCGCGCGCCCTGCCGTGGCGCCGTCCGATCGCCTCATTCAACTACCTCCTAACGTCTCACGTCTGGCGTCAGGACCACAACGGATTCAGCCACCAAGATCCCGGCTTCGTCGATCACGTCGCCAACAAGAAGGCGGATATTGTACGGATCTACTTCCCGCCGGACGCCAACACTCTGCTCTGGATCACGGATCACTGCTTGCGGACCTACGACCGAATTAACGTCATCGTCGCGGGAAAGCAGCCCGCCCCGCAGTGGCTAACCATTGATCAGGCAGCGGTGCATTGCGCGGCTGGGATCGGCATCTGGTCGTGGGCGGGAACCGAAAAACCTGGACAGGAGCCGGACGTGGTCATGGCGTGCTGCGGCGATGTCCCGACGCTGGAGACGTTGGCTGCGGTCGATCTGCTGCGGAAACTCTTTCCGAGGCTCTCGATCCGCGTCGTCAACGTCGTGGATCTGATGACCTTGCAGGGTCGCGACCAGCATCCGCACGGCCTCAAGGATCGCGATTTCGACGGCATCTTCACACGCGACAAGCCGGTCATCTTCGCATTCCATGGATACCCGCATCTCATACATCGGCTCACCTACGCCCGGGCCAATCACGCAGGCATCCACGTGCGCGGCTTCGAAGAGGAAGGAACCACGACGACGCCTTTTGACATGGTCGTTCTCAACGAACTTGATCGTTTCCATCTGGCGATCGAGGTGATCGAGAGAGTGCCATCCCTCGGTCTCGCCGCCGCGGACGTCAAGCAGCATCTACAAGGGCGCCTGATCGAACACACACGCTACGTCCGCGAATACGGCGAGGACATGCCGGAGATCAGGGATTGGGGATGGCCCTACAAGACGGCGGCCGAGGCGGGCGATTGAGCTATGAGCGATCGAACGGTGCTCGTCCTCAATGCTGGTTCGTCAACGATTAAGATCGGCGTGTTCTCAATCGAGAAGAAAGGCGTGGCGCTCCGGTACAAAGGCCTGCTCGACAAACACGCGGCAGCGCCTCGCTTGCAGTTGCTCGATACGGCCGGAGCGGTCGTTTTCGAGGGGCACGCTGCCGGTCCATCGGGCGACGATACGCTTGATGAACTCCTCGCATGGCTGGATACGCAGACGGCTGTTGCTCAAGTGGCCGCTGTGGGACATCGCGTAGTACACGGCGGGTCGGACTTCCTCGATCCAGTCTTCGTTACGGCGGAGATCACGAAAAAACTTGCTGATCTCTCGCCGCTGGCGCCGCTTCATCAGACTAACTGCCTCGAACCGATCCTCGTCATCGCTTCGAGGCGCCCTGCAATGCCCCAAATCGCTTGTTTCGATACCGCCTTTCACCGGACGATCGATCCGGTATTGCGGCGTCTGCCGTTGCCGGGAAGGTTCGAGCGTAGAGGACTCCGAAAATACGGCTTTCACGGACTTTCCTATGAATACATCGCCTCCCGTTTGCCGAAAGTTTCGCCTCGGCTTGCCGTCGGCCGTGTCGTCATCGCACATCTGGGAAGTGGTGCCAGTCTTTGCGGAATGCGGGGCGGCAAGAGTATCGATACGACGATGGGACTGACGCCGCTCGATGGTCTCATGATGGCGACGCGGTGCGGATCCATCGACCCTGCCGCAGTGCTTTACATGCTCGATGCCGAGAAACCGGCGCCCGACGAACTGCAGCGTATGCTGTACGAACAATCCGGTTTGCTCGGCGTGTCAGGTGTGTCTGGCGACATGCGAACATTGCTTCAATCCCGCGTTCCGGAAGCAGGATTAGCAATCGACATGTTCTGTCGCCGGGTTGCTGCGGGTATCGTCTCGATGGCTCAAAGCCTTCAGGGATTGGATGGGATCGTTTTTACGGGCGGGATAGGAGAGAATAGCGACGTTGTTCGGCGGCGAGTTTGTGCGGAGTTATCCTGGTTGGGCGTCAATCTTAAGGCTCATGAGATCCCGGAAAATGGCCTGGTTTCCTCAGAGGAAGCGGTCGTTGAAGTCCGAGTAATGCGGACCAGCGAGGAAACGATGATTGCGGAGCACGTTGCGGTTGAACTGAGTGCGATGTAAGCATGTGGACGACGTGCGACGGGAAGCACGTTGATGCTATCTCGCCAACAGCAAATCCACCGCAACGCCTCTTTCATCTATCCAATGGACGGACACTGTGCTCGATCAAGCTTGCGTCTGCATCATCGACGATGAGGACCCCTCACGTGCGGCCTTGGCGACATTATTGGGCACCCGCGGTAAGACGACGGCAGTCAGGAAAAGCCGAGATGAACCGATCTCACTTCCAACATTGCCCACATTGCTTCCGAAGCCCAAGCCTGTAATCGTGCCGGGCGTATATCCGCCACGTCGTCGCCACGCCCACGCTCTGGAGCAACCGGCGCTCAGGCCAAATTGCTCGGCCCAGCGTTCGCTTCCTGCTGAAGGCGATCCAATGTATTCAGCAGGTCCGTTAAATCGTCGGCATCGTCCATGGCCATGCCGGTCTGCCAGCGCCCCTCGACGATCGCAGGCGCGTTAGCCTGCGTGTCCCAGACCGCCCAGCCGTTATCGAGGAGCCGCATCTCGTAGCGCATGACGAAGATCATGCGCCCACTCCCGCTGTCGTCAAGACGGCTGAGTCGACCTCTCCCCGCACCTGATCGCCGACTGCGACGGACCTTTTCCGCTTCGGCCGTGTTGGTTGGTCCCGACGGCCTAAGGAGGATTGAGATGAGCATTAGAGGCGAGATCAAAGAAGGCGCCGGCTTCGTCAAGGAAGAATTGAACGAGCACGGCAAAGATGCGGAGAGCAAGAAAAAGGCTCAAGAGGGCCGCGACCTTCGCAACGAGGGGCGGGTCGAGGACGGTAAAGCGCCGAAGACCACACCGCCAGGTTCCGGGCATCCTGAGAAGTGACTATCAGCCTGCCCTCACCGGCGGGCTTTTTGCTGTGTGAGGCATACGCGGGGCAGCGTTATTCCAGCGGCTGGTCCATCGTCGTCGATGGCTGTTCTTGGAGCGGGCATGTGTCACCACCACCGAAATCATCCTCGGGCCGCGGGTGCGCCGAGCTCCGCCTCGCGGCTCGATTGGGCCACTGCGCTCGATTGAATGCTTCAACCCGAACACGAATGCCGCTGATTAGACTTGTCGGAATTGGTTGAACCGACCGTTCACTACGTCGCTCAAGGCCGGGAGATCTCGGAAACTGTTTCCAGCGGCCGACGTTGGTTTTGCGAGTGACCCAACTCACTCACCCCCAGACAGAAGAAAGCCCCGATCTCCCCGGCCGGGGCTTTCGACTATTCGATCGAATTCGCCTCATGCCTACATCGAAATTGCATCCTGCCGAACCTTATCGGCCGTCGACTGTCGCTCATCTGCTGAAAAGTGCAGCCGCCCACCGCCGTCTGGCGAAGATGTTAGGGCCGGAGAATGAGTACCTTCCCAGTTTGATCGCAACCGCAGAGTTGTTTGAGGAACGAGCATGCGTTGCTCGCAAAAAGCCGCCCAGAGGATGAAAACTGGGCGGCTTTCGGCGCGGTGTCGGCATTGCGCAAGATGAGCTTCAACCGCACGCCATAGGCATATCGGTATTTAGCCTGTTTAGGAAGCCTGGCCTCCCTTGCCTCGCGCAGCATGGCGGCATGTGTTGCGCGATGCCGGACGACGCAGCATTGCCCTGTGGCGTCGCTCCGACTTCGTCGATGATAGCTTCTGCATCTGCAATACTCTCGAACAATCACTTTCTCTTAGCGGATGTAGGCGCTGTCTCTGCCACTGCCTTAACTGTGCGGAGAATGACGGATCTGAGCTCGGCCTCTCGGATCTGGGAGAAATACTTTACCAAAAGCTCTATCTCGCTCGACTTGGAGTATCGCCCGGTACCTGACATTCCTAAGATCATCTCGTGCAGCAACGCCGAATTAGTATCACTCAGTCGCGATTGCAGCCATAATGCCATTGACGAATGTCAGGCGGGACGAAAAAAGCTAGCCTCCGACCGTTCCAACCATGGACATTAGATGACCGAAATCATGGATGACATCGCGCTTCGGTGGGCGCTCCGAGACATCATTGCTCGGCGACATCGGTTCACCAAGGTAAGCGACGCGAAGATTCAACGGCTGCGAGAGCTCGGTCGGATCGAAGAGCGGGACGGCGAGCTATATGCTACTGATACCGGACACCGGGCACTGCCGTGATGGTGGACGGGCGACTTCACGACGTCATCACGCTGATCATATTTTTGGTGCTGGTCGTGACGATCATCCTGGCAACGAGGCGCAGTAAGCCGCCACCTCAATGGTGGTGACCAACTAGCCCGTAACTCGCCTCGACGACTATGGAATAGGATGGACAATGCGCGCTTCTGCAAAAATATTTGCCGTATCGACGGTTGCATTTGCCGTCTCGGCCTGGCGATACTTCGCGATTTCAACAGACGAATATTTGAGAAATGCCGCTGAAATCATGTCTAATCCAAACGGCGACGTCATCTGGCTTGAAAATTGGCAGCTTGATCGGAAAGTCTATTTCGGCTTTTTGTGCGTGAGCGGCTTGTCTTTCGTGATATCGTACATCTCGCTCTGGAAAGGCCAACAAGAGAGCGTGTCAAAAACTGGTCCCGCGCTCCCAGATGATCGCCACCGCGCGTCTGGAACAGGATGAACATGCGAGCTTCAGCTGTCGTCGCAAGTCTGTCTGGAATTGCTGCAGCATTGTTTGCCGCTTCGTATTTAGCAACCTCGAAAGTCTCGCATAAAGCGGAGCTTATACGCGTCAACCCGAACGGGGATATTGTTTGGCTCGAGCGTTGGGAGGCTGATCGCGCTACAAGTTTAGCTTGCGCGGTTATCTTTCTGCTGATCTTCATTTGCGCTCTCGTCGTTATGTACCGCGCTCGGCGCGACGAAATATAGATGTCCGCGCTGACGAATAAAGACCGCTGCACCTGTATGACCCTTGCATCTATTTCAAAACCGCTGAGCATTTCTTTTCTATCATTCCCGCTTCAACAGTGTTCTTAAGCTATTCCCACTCATCTTCGTTCGGCCAACGATTATGGTGCCAGTTTGCCCGATAGACCCATCAGGGTTTCTCTTCCAGGCCTCACACGGCACCCTGTCGAGTTCCGAAGGCCAGTTTTGAATGGTGTAAGTTTGCTGGGCCGAAGCTTCGCTTATCGCGAAAAACGATAATGGCACCATCAAAAAGCGCATCTTCAATCCTCCGTGCGAAGTTGAGTAGCGCTCGCGCCGTAATTCAACAACCGAGCGCGTCAAATCGAGAAGTCCGGCATAACGATGCCATCGATTGGATCGATGCTGTCCAACCTCTTGATCAATGCTGGCCAAGCGACCCAGAAAAGCTCAAGCGCTGTGTCTGCACAGACCTGCGAGTCAATACGAAGCCACACCTCTTGCGGAGCCCCGTCACGGAGATAGTGGAAGACGACGCACTGTCGAGTTTGACTGAAGTGAGGTGAACCTATCAAACTTGACGCAAGATCACGCATGCCGCGCCCGCGGAGCGTATCGTAGTTTCTCATAGCCGTCCCCTCATAGATTGAGCGCAAACCTCCCTCGCTCGCGGCCGAAGCGGCGACCATCGGGACTTTACGGAGAGGTGCTATGGAGGTGCCATCTAAAACCTGAAACTGTTAGATATCGTCTCGCAATAGCGAAAGCGGCGACACCGGCACTTGATGCTCGTCAAGTCGACGCTCGAACACTGAGCAACCGGATGCGGCATAATCACGCTGGGCTCCTTGCAAAGGCCAGCGGTCAGGAAGACGACGGGCAGTCTAAAACGAACCACTGAAAGTCCGGCAGATCGCCAAGCGTCCCAACTTGGTCGATCACCGCCTCTGCATCTTCAGCGCGCTCGAAAAGAAGCTGCGGCCGACCATCGGCCAGCACAACGAACCCTTCCTCGACTTGCATGATGGTGTAGCTCCCCATGCGGAGCGTAATACCAGACGCCTGTATTTGTGCCGCGCAACAACCTGTAAATGTTGTAACGGCAATAAGGACGCTTTCCACCGAGTTAACGGAACCTGAGAAACGTTGGCGGCATGGGATTTGAGCGAGATGCCGGCGGGTGTCGGCGTCCCCCGCTAGCCGACGGCGGATCTACTTGGGTCTTCGGAGCGCGGTAGCTCTAAGCCTAGATGCCGCCTTGTCGAGCGCATTCCGGTTTTGGCCTACATGCTTGATGAGTTCGATCGCTTCTTTGACCGAAATGCCATGCTTAAACGCCAGGAAGTCGGGCGTGTAGCCGCCGTCAACTGATGCTTTTGCATCATCCGCCATATTCCACCCGAGCTACTCCACGGACGTATATATGGCGTCTATCGGCATAACCACAATCTGCGGTTCCGCCGATCGCGTGATCGCTAAGGATTAATCCTAGAGAGCTGGAGATGTGTCCGGTAGAGGGCCGACGCTAAACCTCGGTTTCGTGTATCATCGTCGAGCAATGTCGGCCGAGGCAACATTTCCCCCACAGTCGTTTCACCTAGCCATTTTCCATTGCCAGCCCTCAGTCGCATGGGAGCTGCTTTTTTTGTCCCATTTGATTGTTGAAGCGCCATGCCGAGACCAGAAGAGCAAGACAAACAATTGATTATGGATATTCATGCTTTCGGCGGTTCCATGCGCGTCGCAGTAGACGCCCCGCTGAATTCATTCAAGAGACTGGAAGACCTCGGCTGGGCCGAGGGCCGTGCGACCAAAAAAGCCGTGCTCTACACCTTGACGCGCGCGGGGATCCGGGCGGCGAAACAACTTCGTCAAATGCGTCGGCCGGCTTAGTCATTCAGTGGGCGGTGGCCTTAGCGTCATTTTCAATGCGAAGATCATGAGCGCAGTTCGAAAAAGATCGATCTCACTCGGCCAAACGAAGACCAGCATTAGCCTGGAGGACGAGTTCTGGGATGCATTCAAGTCTATCGCACGAGCGCGAGGCTTGACCACGTCCCAACTTGTCGAGTCGATCGCAGCAGACAAGCAGAGAGGCAATCTCTCGTCCGTTGTTCGTGTCTTTGTCTTGAAGAGCGCCTTATCGGGCGGTAGTTCGTCGCAACTAAACTTCAAAGACTAGCCACGACACAAGCAGCGGCTGACAGTCGAGAGTTTGCAGGCATACAGCCAAGCCAGCCACATCGCCGCAAATGCACGCTTTTTTTTGCAAAGCTGAAGCCTCGCAGCT
>NZ_JBIISY010000336.1:0-5121 GCF_044340795.1 Tardiphaga sp. | reverse complement strand
GTCGATCGCAAAGGCGATGTCCAGGAAGTCGAGGCTGTCGATGCCGAGATCGTCGATGGCGTGGCTTTCCGGCGTGATCGTGTCGCGCGGGATGTCGCAGGTTTCCGCGATGATGGTAGCGACCTGATCGAATGTGGAGGACATACTAAGCCTTTGATATCTTGAATGTAAATTTCGTTCTGCGCGCGCAAAGGCTAGGCTTCGCACTGGAATAGGTCCAGTCCGCCGCAGGGAGTCGTTTGCCCGTATATCGGAGCAGGGGCGGCAGTTCAATGCAGTTGAGCAGGCGCTCACCAGCGCCCTGTGGGCTATCCGAAGCGCCCGGCAGGGGCCTCAGGGGTGGGGGTCGACGATCTTGGCGCAGTCGCGCCGCCCCATCAGCACGCAATCCTGGGTCTTGCGCAGGTCCGCGATGGTCACGGCGAGCCAGATGCCGGCGCCGACCAGGAGCGCCGTGAACGCGAACGCCGCGGCATTGGCCAACATGCGATGGCGGAAGTCGTCGGGCTCGGTTGGCTGCTGATAGCGCGACAGGTCGCCGGCCGGCTTGAGGGCGGTGCCGGACGCAGGGACGGTCGGATGGTTCGGCAGCGTCGTCGAGGTGCGCGGGACGAAGCGGAGCACGCGGTGCTCGTCGTCGTCGCGGATGATCGGCTGCTGGGTCTTCATGGGCGAGGGCCTAGTGAGGCAATGAGTGATCGTAACACGGGTGGAGGGGGCTGCCCCGGCAAAAGTCGCATGGCCGCAATGTCGTGATCGGACGCGATGACGTGGAACTGATCGGTCTATGCGTGAAGCGCGTGTCATAGTCGCTGCGGCAAATGCATCCAGGGAGGTCCGACATGTCGAATATCCGCGAGCCGATCCTGCAGCCGGTGCCGATCCTGTCGCTGCGCCCGACGCAGATGACGGTGGGCATGCGGGAAGTGAAGGAGAAGCGGAAACGCTGGCGCGCGCACACGTCGAAGAAGAAGCAGGCCAGGCTGCTCGGCGAGCACATGATCCCGGTGGTGCTGGGGCCGGACAAGAAACATTACGTGGTCGATCACCATCATCTCGCGCGTGCGCTGCATGATGAAGGGGTCAAGGACGTGCTCGTCACGGTGATCGCCGACCTGACCATGGTCGACAAGGATGCGTTCTGGAGCGTGCTGGATCACCGCCGCTGGGCCTATCCCTATGACGGCAAGGGCGAACGCCGGCCCTTCCGGGACATTCCCAAATCGGTCACGGGATTGAAGGACGATCCGTATCGCAGCCTCGCCGGCGAAATCCGCCGCGCCGGTGGCTATGCCAAGGACGTCACGCCATTCAGCGAATTCCTGTGGGCAGATCTGTTCCGTCGCCGCTTGTCACGCAAGGACGTCGAGAGCGACTTCGCGAGCGCCGTGGAGAAAGCGCTCGCCATCGCCAAGAGCAAGGATGCGATCTATCTGCCGGGCTGGTGTGGCCCGGCATCGGATGGCTGAGGCGCATCCATCGGCTCGGAAGTTGGATCACCCTTACCGCCAAGGGCGCGGTGCAGGGCGCGCTCGATCTTGCCGCCGAGCAGCAGCACCGCGAAGGTGATGGCGAGCGAAACACTGGCCAGCCGCCAGTGGCCGGCGCCGCACATGATGCCGATACAGGCGGTCAGCCAGACGCAGGCCGCGCTCGTGAGGCCGCGGATGCGGAAATGCCGTTCGGCATGGAAGATGACGCCGGCACCGAGAAAGCCGATGCCGGTGACGATGCCCTGCACGATGCGGCTGCCGGCATCGGTGAAGCCGCCCTGGCGCAGCGGATCGGCCAGGGTGGTGAGCATTGCGGTGGCTAGGCTGACAAGCGCAAGCGTGCGCACGCCCACCGGTTTACCGTGCAAATCGCGATTGAGCCCGACCGCGCCACCGGCAAGGGCGGCGACGCCGAGACGCAGGATGATGTCCGACCAGTCGAGCACGGCGATGCCTCCCGGCGACCGTTACTTCGGCAGCCGCCCCATCATGTAGAATTCGTCATTGGGCTTCATGCTGGTGACATTCGCCATGCGGTTCGACAGGGCGAAGAAGGCGGATACGGCGGTGATGTCCCAGATGTCGTCATCGGTGAAGCCGTGGCTCGCCACCTCGGCGAAATCGGCCTCCGACACGGTCTCGGCCGAGCGGCTGACCTTCATGGCGAAGTCGAGCATCGCGCGCTGGCGCGGCGTGATGTCGGCCTTGCGATAGTTCACCGCGATCTGGTCGGCGATGGTCGGGTCCTTGGCGCGGATGCGCAGAATCGCGCCATGGGCGATGACGCAGTAGTGGCACTGGTTCGCGGCCGAGGTTGCCACCACGATCATTTCGCGTTCGACCTTGGTGAGCCCGCTGTCCTTCTCCATCAGCGCATCGTGATAGGCGAAGAAGGCGCGAAACTCGTCGGGACGCGACGCCAGCGACAGAAACACATTCGGCACGAAACCGGACTTTTCCTGCACCGCCAGAATGCGCGTGCGGATGTCATCCGGCAGGCTGTCGATGGCAGGGGCGGGAAAGCGTGTCTTGGCAGCGGTCATGGAGCGTCCCTTGAAACTGTTGTTTCAAGGGACCATAGGCGATGATGCGGGCGCCGGAAAGCCGCAGCCCGGCTTACCTCAGCGGCTTCTTCAGCAGCGAGAAGCGATCGGGATCGAGGCCGAGCGACGGCTGCAGCATCGGCGCATCCACCATGCGTGGCTGTGGTGGTGCCATCGGGCGTTCGATGAAGCCGGGATCATTCGGGACATCGCGGCTCGACGTCGCGCCGCGCCAGCGCTCGAGTACGGCACCGACGAAATTCATGTCGAAACCGGCAGCGGCGGATGGCACCGTGGAAATCGTCGCTTCCGAACGCGGCAGTTGATGCGCCGGCACTTCCTTGAAACGCAGCCGCGTCGGCAGCGCGACACCTTCGCCGAACGCCAGCACTTCGCGGGTGCCGAGCGATGGCACGAAAGAGAGCAGGTTGGCGGCGGCATCCGACACCGCCGAGCGCAGCAGCGCCTGGTCACGGTCATTCGCCAGCCGCATCGCAAACAGCGTGTTGCACTGGGAGATGATGGTGGCGTCGAGTTCGGCCGGGCGTTGGGTCACGAGACCGAGATAGACGCCGTATTTGCGGCCTTCTTTCGCGATGCGCGACACCGCCTTGCGGGTCGGGCCGAAGCCGATATTGCGGTCGGCGGCAGCATAGCGATGCGCTTCCTCGCAGACGAAAAGCAGCGGCGAGGCACCGTCGCTCCACAGGCCGAAATCGAACGCCATGCGGCACAGCACCGAGACCACGGAGTCCACCACTTCCGCAGGGAAGCCGGCGAGCTGCATGATGGTCATCGGCTTGCCATTGGCGGGCAGGCGGAACAGATGGCTGATCACTTCGGCCATGGTGTCGCCGCCGACATTGGCGTTGTCGAACATGAAGGCATAGCGCGGATCGTTTTTGACCGCGTCGATGCGCGACAGCAGCTTGTGATACTGGATGCGCGACGAGCGGTTCTCCAGCTTGCCCATGCGCTCGTCGATCAGTGAGATCATGTCGACCAGGCGATAAGGCACCGGCGTGTCCACGGTGTAGCCGATGGTCTTCGGATCGATGCGCTTGAGACCGATGCGGTCGGAATTCTGGTATTGCGTATAGACGCCCTTGGCGATCGGAATCACCTCGGCGAGAATTTCGAGCTCTTCAGGGACGCCAGGACGGCCAGCGAACAGGACGTCGACGATCTCCTCGAAATTGAACAGCCAGAACGGCAGTTTCAGATTGCGCGGATTGAGCACCAGAGCCCTGTCGCCGAAGCAGCGGCCATATTCGTTGTGCACGTCCAGCAGGAACATGCGCAGGTTCGGCCGCACCAGCAGGATTTCATTGAGCAGCAGCGACACGCCCGACGATTTGCCGACGCCGGTGGAGCCGAGCACGGCGAAATGCTTGCTCAGCATTTCCTCGACATCGACATAGGCGGTGACGGAGCGATCCTGCTGCAGCGTGCCGACATTGATCTGGTCGGCGCCCGACGGTGCATAGACCGTGCGCAGGTCTGTATTGCTGATCAGTTCGACGGCGTCGCCGATGGTCGGATAAGTGGTGACGCCGCGCTGGAATTTTGGGCGATCCGGCGGCCCGCTGATCTCGCCCAAGAGGTCGACCGACGCGCTGGCGACATGGACATCGGACGCATTCAGATTCTCGGAAGAGACTTCCGTGATCATGGCAATGATGGTCGAAGCAGCGCAACGGATGCTGACGAAGCGCCCGACGGTGCCGCGCATCTCCGCGGGCGTCATTGGATTGACCGCCAGAACCCCCACGCGCGCGAGCGATCCGCGCACCGAAATGATGCGCCCGAACAACGTTGCTTTAGTCAAATGATCCATACCCGAATTCGCGTTCTGCGCCCCGATTTTACGGGCCACTATGCGGGGAAGGGGCTGGAGAAACTGTTAAAGGGAAAAGAACGGTTTGAGCCGGGTCGTCGCAGTGATGTCGTCAGGCAGAATGCCGTCGGAGGACAGGCCGGAAATCCGGTTATGAGGTACCGGTCCCATCGCCCGCGATTGCCTGGGTTCAGTCCGTTTTAACCAAGGCCGAAAGCGGTCCTGAAGATGTCTGTCGCGCCCGGGCAGAAGACGCTTGGGATCGGGGCAGCGTCGAGGCGGGTCAATCATCCCAATCTCCCGTCGCATGGCCCAGTTTGACGTCATCGACGGCTATTGTGTCGATATCCGCGCGAGCCTCTTGCGTTCGATGAGGCGGACGGGCTAGAAGGCGCTCCGTCGAGACGATGTTCTCGACCAACCGATTCCAGACCGCGGCTTCCAGCCCTTCGATCGTCTGAATCCGTTGGGGAATGGTGTAACGGTAGCACAACAGACTCTGACTCTGTTTGTCTTGGTTCGAATCCAGGTTCCCCAGCCAGCTAAGCTTAAATCACCAAGCGTCTGATTTCCCTCGATAAAGTGGCGGCTTTGGCCAGCGGCCGCTCTCGCCTCATTGTAAACTAATTCTAAACAGCCCTCCGTTGCCGCGGCATCACGCGTCCCGTAGTCCTAAGGCAACTACTAATCTGAGGGGGCGGATGTGAACAACTTAAAGGCCTATAGGCGCTATCTATATACCGGCGCG
>NZ_JBIISY010000335.1:0-5134 GCF_044340795.1 Tardiphaga sp. | reverse complement strand
GCCGCCGACGAAATGTGGATCGCACGCTACCTGCTGCTCCGCCTGACGGAGAAGTACGGCATCGACATCGAATTCCACTGCAAGCCGCTCGGCGACACCGACTGGAACGGCTCGGGCATGCACGCCAACTTCTCGACCGAATACATGCGCACGGTCGGCGGCAAGGCCTACTTCGAAGCCCTGATGGCCCAGTTCGACAAGAACCTGATGGACCACATCAATGTCTACGGTCCGGACAACCACATGCGCCTGACCGGCAAGCACGAGACCGCGCCGTGGAACAAGTTCTCCTACGGCGTCGCCGACCGCGGCGCTTCGATCCGCGTGCCGCACTCGTTCGTGAAGAACGACTATAAGGGCTATCTGGAAGATCGCCGCCCGAACTCCCAGGGTTGCCCCTACCAGATCGCTTCACAGATCCTGAAGACGATCTCGGAAGTCCCGACGGAAAAGAAGGCCGTGGCGTAAGCTGCTGCTGAATTGAAATGCGAAACGGCCCGGATGAAAATCCGGGCCGTTTTGTTTTTGATCTCTGCCTGTCGTCACCCGGCTTGACCGGGTGCCCCAGTACACACTGCTGCAGGTGATAGAAGCGAGACTTCTGTGTTTACTGGATCGCCCGGTCCAGCCGGGCGACGACAAGTTGGCCTTACGGGAACATCGCCGGCTGATCGATGCCGAGCGTCTCGGCGAAGCCCAGCACCAGATTCATGTTCTGCACCGCCTGCCCCGACGCACCCTTGGTGAGGTTGTCGAGGGTGGAGACGATGATCGCGCGACCCGGGATACGATCCGCGGCGACGCCGATGAAGGTCATGTTGGAGCCGCGCACGTGCCGCGTATGCGGCGTCTTGCCGAAGGGCAGCACATAGACGAACGGCTCTTTCTCATACTGCTTCACCAGGATTTCGTGCAGCTCCTCGGCGGTCTTGCCGCGGCGGCCGCGAACGTAGATCGTCGACAGGATGCCGCGGTTCTGCGGCAGGAGATGCGGCGTGAAGCTGACGATGACTTCCTTCCCCGCAGCCTTGGAGAACTGCTCATCGAGTTCGGCCATGTGCCGGTGCTTGCCGACGCCATAGGCGTTGAAGCCGTCGGAGACTTCCGAGAACAGCATCTCCTCCTTGGCTGAACGACCGGCGCCGGTCATGCCCGACTTGGCGTCGATGACGATCTCGTCGGTCTCGATGGCCTTGGCCTTGATCAGCGGCACCAGCGGCAGCTGCGCACACGATGTATAGCAGCCGGGATTCGCGACAAGACGCGCCTTCTTGATGTCGCGCCGATACACTTCGACGAGGCCGTAGACAGCCTCGTTCTGCAGCTCCAGGGCATGGTGCTCGTGGCCATACCATTTGGCATAGGCCGCCGGGTCGCTCAGCCGGAAGTCGGCGGAGAGATCGACGACCTTGATGTCCGGCGCCTTGGCGAGAACGTCCTGTAGCACCTTCTGCGTGGTCGCATGCGGCAGCGCGCAGAACACGAGATCGATGCCGGCGGTGGTCCAGTCGACACTGTCGATGGTCACAAGGGTCGGCAGCTCATAAGGCGCGAATTGCGGAAACACGTCGCCCATCTGCTGGCCGGCGCGCCGATCGGCGGTGAGGATCGTCAGCTCCACCTTCGGGTGGCGCAGCAGCAGCCGGACCAGCTCGGCGCCGGTGTAGCCAGAGGCGCCCAAGATCGCGATTTTCTTCTTGTTGCTCATCCCATAAATCCTTCCGCCTCAGCCATAGCAGCCAATTGTGTCGTCTCTTCCGCAAACAAATGCGGCCGTAATTTGCGCATCGCGTCCGAAATCTCGATAGCCGCCGGCTCCGGCCGCATGGCCAGCGCACTCATGACAGCCAGATGGTCGGCGTCGGACTTGTGCTGGTTGAGCTTGAAGCTCCCCTCCACCTCATCCACCGCCATCACGACGCCGACAATCGCCTTCCGCATCGCCTCGAGCCGCCCCTTCGCCATCTTGTCCGCGGTCCAGGGCTTCTTTGGCGCGAGCCAGCTTTCGAACCTTGCGCTCAACGCGTCAAGATGCGGACCGAGTTCACGATCGGACAATAGCCACACCGGGCCGGTGAGATGTACCGCCTGATAGAGCCAGGTCGGCACTTGGTCGGGAGACACATACCAGTCGGCCGAGACATAGGCGTCGGCGCCGGTGACCGCCATGACCCATGGCGTCACACCATCGGCGAGCTTGAGCAGCGGGTTCTGCCTGGCGAGATGGAAGGCGAGATATGGCGTGCCGTCATTGCCATAGTCGAGGCAGAACGGCACGGCGGATGCGATCGGCTTGCGGCCGTCGAAGCCACAGACCGTCCCGAAGCCACGCGCGTCCGCGAACGCCAGCGCGTTGCTGCGGTCGGTCTGAAATCGTGGCGGGGTATACATATCAGGCTCCTTCTGGGTTGAAGGCCGCCGGATGATAGATCGCGCTGCTGTGTTGGGAGAAAGACTGCCGCGGACCGTATCCGGCGGCAGTGAGGCGATCCTTAGAGACGAGCGCCTGCTGCCGCGGGAATGCGGCGGCGACGGGAAAGTGCGCTGGTCACGAAATGGATCATGGCCGCGGACATAGAGCCGCGGCCATGAAACGTCAAGGTTGTTTTTTTCAGGCCGGCAGTCGAGCCGCGATGCCCTGGGCGTTCAATAATTTCACGGCCTTTTTGTCGAACGAGACGAAAGTCTCGCCACCAAGCCACCGACCTTCGAAAGCAATGACGCCATCGGCGAAATCACCACCCGCACTAAGGACTGCTAGCCCAGCCTCAATCGCAGCTCGGTCGGTTACGACATTGCGCATATTGAGAATTCGACGGATCGCCTCACCGACCGCAGCCCGATCGACGCGATAAGTTCGATCGAGTACCCAAGCAAACTCGCAGAGCGATTGAACGCTGACAGCAATGAAAGTAGCCGTTTTTAACGTTTCAGCCGCATATCTTTGTTGCGTCTCATCGTCGCCAACGACGAAACGCAACAGCACATTGGTATCGACGCCAATCTTCACTTGCGCCGTAAGCCACTATTGCCAGCGGCAGCGCCAGCATCGGCGATCGCGTCATTGAGTTCGTCGATCGACAAACGAACACCGTTCGTCTTGTCTTTCAGAAAACCACTCAGCTCATCCCACGAGCCTTTGCCTTGATCGGCCTTCAACTCCGCCCGGCCATTCGGCAAAAGATCGATCCTGATCTTGTCGCCCGGCTCGATGCCAAGGTGTTTCAGCACATCCTTTCGGAATGTCACCTGTCCACGCGCGGTCACCGTCAATACCGTCATGATCTCATCTCCGAGAAGCCTCAAGAGTAATGCAAAATCGCATTACTCTCAAGGTCGTGCCGGATATTTTCGGCCGCTTACACCGGGCTCCACGGTGCCGGCACGATGCGGTAGCCGCTGCCGTCCTTGACCACGTGACCGTTGGCCGGGAACGGATAATGGAAGCCCTGCACGCGCATCTTCTCGGCCACCAGCATGTCATAGACCTTGCGGCGGGTGGCTTCGGCCATGGCCGGATCCTGGTCGAACATCAGGTGCCAGCCGGGATTGGCGGCGAACAGCGCCGGCTGGTTGGTGACGTCGGACTGGATGAACAGCTTGTCGCTGCCCGAGGACAGGATGAAGGAAGTGTGGCCCGGCGTGTGACCGGCGGCTTCCACCGCGAGCAACCCCGGTGCGACGTCCTTGCCCCACTCGTACTGCGTGACCTTGCCCTTGAGGCTGTCGTTGAACATCTTGCGGGAGGCGGCGAACAGGCCCTTCATGCGATCATTCGCGGCCTTCGACATCTCGCCATCATCCATCCAGTACTTCCATTCCGCAGCCGGGACGAGCACTTCGGCATTCGGAAAAGCGGGCGTGCCATCAGCGGCCAGCAGACCGTTGATGTGGTCGCCGTGGAAATGCGAGATCACGACCATGTCGACATTCTTGGCGTCGATGCCGGCCGCAGCCAGATTGCTGGCGAACTGACCGACATTCCCCTTTGTGCTCGCAAAGGCGCCGGGGCCGTTGCCCGTGTCGATCACCACCAGCTTGCCGCCGGTGTTGATGGCCAGCGGAGCGAAATGGACGGTCATCTTGTCCTTTGGCAGGAAGGACTTTTCGAGCTGCGCATTGACTTCGTCCTTCTTCGCATTGAGGACGAATGTGTCGGCGAGCGGAAAGGTATTGGCGCCATCGGAGATGACGTTCACCTGGGCATCGCCGACCTTGTAGCGATAGAAGCTCGGCGCCTGCTTGTCGGCAAGCGGCGCGGCGGCTTTGGCGGGAGCAGAAGTCATTAGCGGAGACGCGGCGAGCACGGCGGCGCCTGCAAGAGCCTGACGGCGTGACAAATCCATAGTCGATCCCTCCAAGGTGAAGCTTGACCCGCATGATGCCGGTCAACTGTCGCAGCGATCTTTATCAGCGGTTTGACAGCCGCGCGATACGGCAGATCGCCATGCGCCGGTTCAACACCTGCGTCTTCGAGTTATTCCATCCGGCGTGTGCGGTTATTTGTACTTCAACGCCCATTCCGCTCCGACCGATAGTGCATCGCCGCACATGATGAGCACGGCCGACCAGACGAAAGCGGAGGAGAAATTGGCCAGTTGGAAGCGCCAATACGGCATCTCGAAAATGCCGGCGACCAGCGGGACCGAGGCGCGGAGCGGACCGGAAAAGCGGCCGATGAAGACGCTCGGGACGCCCCATTTCCGGATAAACGCCTCGCCGCGAGGCAGCAGGTTAGGGAATTTCGACAATGGCCACATCTGCGCGACGCGGTCCTTGTATCTGTATCCCACCCAGTAGGACAGCCAGTCGCCAAGGGCCGCGCCAATGGCGCCGGCGATCAGCACGGGCCAGACGCTGAGATCGCTGGCGGCCACCAGCGCGCCGATGGCGATCAGTGCGCCCCAGGCCGGGATCAGCAGCGATACGAATGCGAGTGACTCGCCGAAAGCGAGGAGCAGAACAATGGGCG
Organism: Tardiphaga sp.; assembly: GCF_044340795.1. Classification (GTDB taxonomy): domain Bacteria; phylum Pseudomonadota; class Alphaproteobacteria; order Rhizobiales; family Xanthobacteraceae; genus Tardiphaga. The sequence continues at coordinate 162 of NZ_JBIISY010000335.1, read as the reverse complement.
CCGCCCATGCCTGATGCTCCCTCACGAAATCGGTGAGGCCTTGGAAAGCGTCTACCATGGCGTCAGGTCTTGCCAGAGCCGCCCGCCAATTGCCAGCAACGACCCTGCGACATGATCATCACGGTTTGCGGAGGAAATAGTCATCACCGCCCAGCGAACCAT
>NZ_JBIISY010000334.1:0-5146 GCF_044340795.1 Tardiphaga sp. | reverse complement strand
GCGCCGGTGCCACCACGCTGGAATGGACCCTGACCTCGCCGCCGCCCTTCCATCAATTTGAAGTGCTGCCGCGTATCAAGTAAGTGTGCTGGGGCGCACAATAGTGCGCCGCATGAAATTGCCTCCGCCTCGTCCCTCGGGAACCGGCGGAGTGCCAGTGACACGAAGTGAGACCGATCTTGTCCGTCCTCGACCAAAACGCCATCGACCTGTCCGGCCCCCGCATTTCCGAAGCAGGTGTGAAGGACTATCTCGCGCTGCTGAAGCCGCGGGTGATGTCGCTGGTCGTGTTCACGGCCATGGTCGGCTATTTCCTGGCGCCGGGCGATCATCACCCGGTGCTGGCCATAACCTCGATCCTCTGCATCGCGATCGGCGGCGGCGCCTCGGGCGCGCTGAACATGTGGTATGAGGGCGATATCGACGCCCTGATGACGCGCACCGCCAATCGCCCGATCCCACGCGGCCGCATCACCCGCCCGGAAGCCTTCACCTTCGGCATCGTGCTCGCCTTCTTCTCGGTGATGACGCTGGGCATCCTGGTGAACTGGCTGGCCGGCGCGCTGCTCGCTTTCACCATCTTCTTCTATGTCGTCATCTACACCATCGGCCTGAAGCGCTGGACGGCGCAGAACATCGTCATCGGCGGTGCTGCCGGTGCACTGCCGCCTGTCGTGGCCTGGGCCGCGGCCTCGGGATCGCTCTCGATGGAGCCGATCCTGCTGTTCCTGATCATCTTCTTCTGGACCCCGCCGCATTTCTGGGCGCTGGCCCTGTTCCGCAACGATGACTACACCCGCGCCGGCGTGCCGATGCTGCCGGTGGTCGCCGGTCCCGATGCGACCCGCCTGCAGATCCTGCTCTACACCGTCGTGCTGGTGGCCACCGCCGTTGCCCCGTGGCCGCTGGGCTACTTCTCCGCCGTCTATGGCGTCGCCTCGCTGATCCTCGGCGCCGGCATGATGTTTCTCGCCGTGCAGGTCTACCGCCTGCGCGAGGGCAAGCCGGCCACCAAGGCAACACGTCAGCTCTTCGCGTTCTCGATCCTCTATCTGTTTGCTCTGTTCGCCATTCTGTTGGTCGAGGTGGCCGTCAAGGCCGCCGTGCCGCTGATCTGGTAAGAGGGCGCATGATCCGATGGACACCGAGCGCAAGTCTGATCAGCCCGAACCTGCCAAGCAGGACGGCATCGTTCTCACCGAGGCACAGAAGAAGAGCCAGCGTGAGCGCTCGATTGCCATCGCCTGGACGCTCGGCATTCTCGTCGTGCTGTTCTTCGCCGTCACCCTGGTCAAGGGGCCGGCAGTTCTCGTCCGGCCGCTCTGAGTGAGGTGACATGACCGAACCGCAGTCCCATCAGCCAGCCACCAAGCCGCGCCTCAAGCGTGATACGGTCGTTGCCTCGATCTGCGGTCTCGTCGTCGCCTTCATGGTGGGCGCATCCTACGCGGCCGTGCCTTTCTACAACTGGTTCTGCCGCGTCACCGGCTTCAACGGCACCACCATGGTGGCGTCCGGTGCGCCGGCCTCAGGCCCGATCGGCCGCACGATCTCGGTGCGCTTCGATGCCAATGTGGCGCCGGGCCTGCCGTGGAAATTCGTGCCGGAGCAGAGCGAAGTCCAGGTTCGCATCGGCGAAGTCCTCACGGTTTTCTACACGGTGACCAACCAGTCCGCCCGCACCACCCATGCCCAGGCTGCCTATAATGTGGCACCGCTCACGGTCGGCGCGTATTTCCAGAAGATCAATTGCTTCTGCTTTACCGACCAGACGCTTGGCCCCGGCGAAAAGCGCGAAATGCCGGTCGTCTTCTATGTCGATCCGAAGCTTGCGACCGACGCCGAGAATGACGGCCTGAACTCGATCACACTGTCCTACACCTTCTATCCCCAGCGCGATCCCACGCCGAAGCCTGTTGCGGCGACGGAAACGGGGCCGCGCAAGGGTAATCTGTAAGCATGATCCCGAAAAGTGGCCTTCCGGTTTTCGGATCAGATCATGCTCAACTAAGATTATAACTGCGAAATAACTCGCGCCGGCTTCAACGGGCGCAACTGACGGAGAGAGACACATGGCGACGGCAGAGGCGGGCACCGCGCACGCCAAGCATCACGACTATCACCTCGTCGATCCCTCGCCGTGGCCGGCGGTGGGCTCGCTGTTCGCCTTCATCATGGCGGTGGGCGCGGTCAGCTGGATGCACAAGATGTATGCCGCTGCGCCCCTCGTCTTCGGCGTCGGCACCATCGGCGTGCTCTACACGTTCGCGGCCTGGTGGACCGATGTGATCAAGGAAGCCCAGCGCGGCGATCACACCCGCGTCGTGCAGCTGCATCACCGCTACGGCATGATCCTGTTCATCGCCTCGGAAGTGATGTTCTTCGTCGCCTGGTTCTGGGCCTATTTCAATGCCGCGCTGTTCCCGGCCGATCCCGTGCATGCGACGCGCGAGGCGCTGTTCGGTGGCGTGTGGCCGCCGAAGGACATTCAGACTTTCGATCCGTGGCACCTGCCGCTGTTCAATACGCTGATCCTGCTGACCTCGGGCACCACGGTGACCTGGGCGCATCACGCGCTGCTGGAAGGCGATCGCAAGGGCCTGAAATACGGCCTCATCGTCACCGTCATTCTCGGCGTGCTGTTCTCCTTCGTGCAGGCTTACGAATACAGCCACGCGGCCTTTGCGTTTAAGGGCCATGTCTATGGCGCGACCTTCTTCATGGCGACCGGCTTCCACGGTTTCCATGTTCTCGTCGGCACCATTTTCCTGCTGGTGTGCCTGTTCCGTGTCTATGCCGGCCATTTCACGCCGAAGCAGCATCTCGGTTTCGAGTTTGCCGCCTGGTACTGGCATTTCGTGGACGTGGTCTGGCTGTTCCTGTTCGTCACGATCTATGTCTGGGGCTATGGCGGCATCGTCGCCGGCGCCGCCGCGCATTGATCGGGCGCTGATCATTCAAAAGGGCGGCCGTGAGGCCGCCCTTTTTGTTTCCTCTCCCGCTTGCGGGAGAGGGGGCCCAAGCGTAGCGAAGGGCGGGAGAGGGTCCGAACGGACGATGCAAGAACAAGCCCCAACAGAAATCAGCCTTGCCCCAACCATCGTGCGCGGCCTGGCCTGCAAGTGCCCGCGCTGCGGTGAGGGCAAGCTGTATGGCGGCTTCATCACCCTGCGCCCGACTTGCGAGCGCTGTGGGCTCGACTACAGCTTCATCGACACCGGCGATGGCCCGGCCATCTTCATCATCATGATCGCCGGCGCCATCGTGGTCGGCGCGGCGCTGATCGTCGAAGTGAAATACCAGCCGTCATTCTGGCTGCACGCCGCGCTCTGGCTGCCGCTGATTCTCGTGACCACACTGCTGCCGCTGCGCTCCATGAAGTCGCTGCTGATCGCCCTGCAATTCCACCACAAGGCCTCCGAAGGCCAGTTGATCGCACGCAAGCCCAAATGAATGACGTCACCGCGCGCCGGCGCAGCATCACCGGTTTCGGCATTGCCACGCTGGTCATCGTCGCGACGCTGCTGAGCCTCGGCTTCTGGCAGCTGCAGCGCCGAACCGAGAAGCACGCGCTGATCGCCGCCCTCGATCTCAGGCTCGCGGAGGCACCGGTTGCATTGCCGTCCTCGGATCGGTGGAGCGCAATGAGCGCGGCAACCGACGAATTCCGCCGTGTGACGTTCACGGCCACCTACAAGCCGCAGCCGGATGCCATGGTCTACAGCTCTGGCTCCGGCGTGCGCCCGGACGTTCCCGGAGCGGTCACCTGGGCCTTCCTGCCTGCAACGCTCCCCAACGGCGCGACGGTCGTGATCAATACCGGCTTCGTCCAGAACACGATGCAGGATCGCGCCCAGCAGGACCGTGTGGTCAAAACGCTCATCACCGGCGCTCCGGTGACAATGACCGGCTATCTCCGCTATCCCGAAACGGCAGGCACGCTGACCCCGCATGATGACGTCGCCAAGCGCCTCTGGTTCAACCGTGACCAGCGCGCCATGGCGAGCGCCCTTGGCTGGGGTGATGTCGCGCCCTTCTATGTCGATCTTGAAAGCCCGGTGCCGGCGAACGGCATTCCCAGGCCCGGCCCGCTGGAGGTCCGTCTGAAGGACAACCACATGCAATACGCCATCACCTGGTTCAGCCTGGCCGCGGCGGTGGTGCTTGCCTTCGGGGTGTGGGTGAGGGGGCAGCGGCGCGCTGCATAGTTCCCCTCATGAGATTGCGGGTATCGCTTTGCGAATGGCCTTCATCGGAATGATCATGCGCGGAGCGTGTCCAGCCAGATCGACAAAGCCGAGTTCGCGATAGAGTTTGGCCGCGCGCTCGTTCAACGCATCCAGCACCAGAAAATGTGCGCCGACGACATCTGCAACCTGTACGCAGCGGCCAAAGGCGTCTCCCATCAAAAATCCGCCGCCGCCTTTGCCTTGATGATCGATATGAAAGCCGATGATTGAAAGATAGATCGCGGCAATTGTTGAATAGTTTGGCAGCTTTTTCGCCATGGCCTGTGGCAGCGAGGATGTCTCAATTGCGTGGGCGTTGAGTGCGTAATATCCGACGACGGTGTTGGTCTGATCGAGACAGGCAACGTAGACGCGAGTCAGGTCGGCGTCCTGCTGGCGCGTTGCAGTGCTGGCCAGGAAGTTATCGACGCGGTCGACGCCGCAACGAAAGCTTGTCCTCTCGTGCCTGCTCCGGTCGAGCGGCTCGATCCGCAAACGCGCGAGGAAGGCGCTGTCGATCATTTTAACTTCATCACATCCGCGTGCATCTGCATAAGCTCTTTGAGCTTTGCTGTCGGCTCAGTTGCGTCGAGTGCCTGCATGAAGGCAGCGTGCGACGCTGGCGTGAGCACTGTGCGCTCTTGGCTTGCCACCGTCTCACGCGCCGCGCGCACAGCGGCGGCGATCATGAACTCTGATGGATTGATGCCGAGCAGGGTGGCGGCCTGCTCGATGAGCTCTTTGGTTTGGGGGGTCGTGCGTTGCTCCATGCGCGCGGTCTTGGCGCCCTTGGCAACAGCGTCTTTCTGATGTGGCAACATGGCTGCCTCCTAACCCCTCTGCGTACGGCAATTCCCGTACACAATCAAGATGAACGACTGGTGATGCCATTTCCCCTCGCGCCCGAAACCCATTAT
>NZ_JBIISY010000332.1:0-5173 GCF_044340795.1 Tardiphaga sp. | reverse complement strand
CCGGCGGTTCCCAGAACCCCGACCAGATCATCGCGCAGGCCGGCGCTGCTGCCAACAACACCATGCATCTGACCACCTTCCTGCCCTGGATGCCGGAGAAGACGCCGAATCCGGAAGCCACCGCCTATTTCATCGGTGAGTGGAAGAAGCGCGGCTACGATTTTGCCGGCTGCACGGAAAGTTTCCGCGGCTATGACGGCATCCGCACCATCGCCGCCGCGATCGAGAAAGCTGGCAAGCCTGAGCCGGCTGCCATCAAGGACGCGCTCTGGAAGATCGATGTGAAGGGCCTGAACGGCGACATCATCTTCAAGAAGTCGGGCCCGGCAGGCTCCGAGAGCGGCCAGAGCTTCCCGAATGTCTATCTGGTCGAAATCGCTGACGGCAAGATTCACATGAAGGACCTGTGAACCAGACAACTCGTCTTTCCGGGGCGTCTGCGCATCTTCGCGCAGGCGAACCCGGAACCTCGACCTGAGATTCTCCACTGCAGGATTCCGGGTCTTCGCCTCCGACGGCTGTGCCGTCTGCGGCGAATCCCGGAATGACAGAGAAAGAAAGATACCGTGGACCAGCTTCTCCAACATGTCGTCAACATGCTCGTGCTCGGCGGCACCTATGCCTTGCTCGGCATCGGCCTGACGCTGATCTTCGGCATCATGAATGTCGTGAACTTCACGCACGGCATCCTCTACACATTCGGCGCCTACATGATGTTCATCGTCGTGCATCAGCTCGGCCTGAACTTCTTTCTGGCACTGCCCGTCGCCATCATCGCCGGCTGGCTGCTCGGCGCCGCCATCGAAATCACGCTGCTGCGTCCCCTTCGCGGCGCCGATATCGACACCACCATGCTGGTGATGATCGGCGCCTGGATCGCCATGCAATCCGGCGCGCTGTGGATCTGGGGCGGCGTTGCAAAATCCATCGACAACCCCTTCCCAGAAGCGCCGCTGGTGATCGGACCGGTCTCGGTCTCCTGGCTGCGCCTGTTCGTGCTGCTCGCCGCCGCGCTGCTGATCGTGATCGCCTATTCGCTGATCAACCTCACCAAGCTCGGCAAGGCGATGCGTGCGACCTTCCAGGACTCCGACACCGCCGCCCTCATGGGTGTCAATGTCAGCTGGATCTACACCTCGACCTTCGCCATCGGCTCGAGCCTCGCGGCTGCGGCTGGCGCCCTGCTCGGCCCCGTCTATGTCGTCTTCCCGCAAATGGGCGATCTTGCCGCCGTCAAGGCCTTCGCCATCGTCATTCTCGGCGGCCTCGGCAATATCACCGGCGCCGTAATCGGCGGCTTCATTCTCGCGCTGGCTGAAGAGCTCGGCGCCGGCTACGTGTCGTCCGGCTATCGCGACGCCATGGGCTTCCTCATCATCATCGCCGTCCTGGTCTTCAAGCCCACCGGCCTGTTTGCTCGTGCGGAGCGCGTCGGATGACCCGAACAGTCTCTCTCATCACACTCGCCTTTTTCATCTCCGTTCCACTGTGGCTGAAGGACCCATATCTGCTCAATGCGCTGATCACGACCGGCATCTTCATCATCGGCGCCATGAGCATGAATCTCCTGCTCGGCTTCACCGGGCAGCTCAGCCTTGGTCACATTGCCTTCTTCGGCATTGGCGCCTATGTCAGTGCGCTGACATCGCTCGGCTATGATGTGCCGATCTACGGCGATTTTCACATCGTCCACACGCCCTGGCCACCGATCGCCGGCTTCGCGCTGGCGGTCGTTATCTCCGGCTTCTGCGGCTATCTGGTCGGCAAATTGTCGTTCCGCGTCCGCGGCGCCTATTTCGTGATCGTCACCATTTCCTTCGCTGAAGTTGTGCGGCTGGTCGCCCTGAACTGGGTTGAGCTCACCCAGGGGCCGCTGGCACTCACCAACATTCCATCGATCACCATCGGCCTGCCCTATCTCGGTTATCTCACGCTGAAGACCAAGTTGCAGAATTACTATCTGGTACTGGCAGTCGCCGCGGTGTCGTATTTCCTGATCTCGCGCCTCGTCCATTCGCATTACGGCCGCGCCATGCGCGGGCTGATGGAGAACGAGACACTCGCGGTTTCGGTCGGCATCGACGTCACCAAGGCGCTGACCCTCACTGCCGTCATCTCAGCCGCCATCGCTGGCGCAGCCGGCAGTCTGTACGCACATTACATCCGCATCATCGATCCTGAAGTGTTTGCCTTCATCTCCACGGTGACCATGGTGATCATGGTGGTCTCGGGCGGTAAGGGATCGCTTGCCGGCCCGGTGGTCGGCGGCGTGATCTTCGGCCTGCTGCCGGTGCTGCTGCGGCCGATCATGGCGCCGGAAGCGCAGTGGATCACCTATGGCCTCGTGCTGATCGCGATCCTGTTCGTCCTTCCCCGCGGCATCGTGCCCGCTCTGGCGCCGAAGCTTGGTTTCGGGCGGCCGCAGACCAGGCCGAAGCCGGTCGTCATGACCGAGCGCACCGCCGAGGAGCATGCGTGATGTCCGAAACCGTTCTCAGCATCGAACATGTCGGCGTGCAGTTCGGCGGCCTCGTCGCAATTTCCGACATGAACTTCCATGTCGGCCAGAGCGAAATCGTCAGCCTGATCGGTCCCAACGGCGCCGGCAAGACCACCGCCTTCAACGTCATGACCGGCTTTCTGACGCCGACAAAAGGCGCGGTGAAGTATTGCGGCCAGGATCTGCGCGGCCTCAAGCCTCATGAAATCGCTGACCTCGGCCTGATCCGCACCTTCCAGCGCACCAGCGTGTTTCCCAACGACACCGTGCTCGACAATGTGCTGATCGGCCTGCACCGCCAGGGCAAGCTCGGCCTGCTGGAAGCCATTTTCCGGCTCCCGCGCGCCCGCGCTTCGGAGCAGGCTTTGCGCGAACGCGCGACCGAACTGGTGCGCCTCGTCGGCCTCGAAGCCCGCGCCCACGAGCTCGCCGGCTCGCTCTCCTATGGCGAGCAGCGCCTGGTCGGCGTCGCGCTGGCGCTTGCGGCACAGCCGAAGATGCTGCTGATGGACGAGCCGGTCTCCGGCATGAATGCTTCGGAGACACACACCTTCGTGCAACTGATCCGCAAGATCCGCGACAGCGGCATCACCATCCTCCTGGTCGAGCACGACATGCCGATGGTGATGAGCGTCTCCGACCGCATCGTGGTGCTGAATTACGGCCGCATCATCGCCGAAGGACCACCGGACGAGATCAGGAAAAATCCGGCGGTCATCGAGGCCTATCTCGGCCAGAGTGCCAAGGACGTGGTGAAGGAAGTCGCAGCCCATGCTTGAGATCCGCGACATGGTTTGCGCCTATGGGCAGGTCACCGCCCTGAAAGGCATCTCGCTATCGGTCAAGGCCGGCCAGCTCGTGGCGCTGATCGGCGCCAATGGCGCCGGCAAGAGCACTACGCTGCGTGCCATTTCCGGCCTCGTGCCATCGCGCTCCGGGCAGATGATATTCGATGGCGAGGACATCACCGGCATCGGCGCCCAGCGCGTGCTCACCAAGGGCATCGCGCATTGCCCGGAAGGACGCCGTGTCTTCCCGCATATGACGGTGTCGGAAAATCTCGACATGGGCGCCTATCTTCGCAAGGACACCAGCGAGGTGGCCGCCGATCTCGATCGTATCTATGGGGAGTTTCCCCGCCTGGCCGAACGCCGCAAGCAGGCCGCCGGTACGCTCTCGGGTGGCGAGCAGCAGATGCTGGCGATCGGTCGCGCGTTGATGTCGCGCCCGCGTCTGGTGATGTTCGACGAGCCTTCGCTTGGCCTCGCACCGAACATCGTCGAGCGCACTTTCGCGATCATCCGCGCCATCCGCGACAGCGGCACCACCGTGCTTCTGGTGGAGCAGAACGCCTTCGCCGCGCTGGATATGTGCGACCACGCTTACCTGCTGGAGTCCGGACGGGTGGTGCTCTCCGGCGGCGGCGCCGAACTGATTGCCAACGAGCATGTACGGCGGGCCTATCTTGGCGGATGACGACGGCCGCTGGGTCGTGCTCTGTTCGCGGGACCGGCTGGCGGCTCAAAAGATCATCTGCGCCACGGTTGCGGGCGTTGCCATCATCCTGGTTCAGGAAGGCGACACGATCGTCGCCTGCGAGCGCGCATGCCCGCACGAGCAGGCGGACCTCAGCCGCGGCCATGTCTCCGGCGGGCAGCTGCATTGCCCACATCACCGCGCCTCGTTCAGTTTGGCGAGCGGGGAAATATCGCCGGGATGGCCGAGCCGGTCGCTGCACACATTCCCCATTCGTTTGGACGAGGCCCAGGTCTGGATCGACAGTCAGGCTGTTCGGGCGGCATCGTCCGATTGACCGACGCCGTGAGTGCCAGCTTCATGGCACCCGACCAGATCTTACCGATCGTGTGGCCATGCCTTGGCCCGCGATATACGGAGTCGAGCCGTGTACCTGCCACAACACCAACGGGAACTACCGGCCGCGCTGATGGTGCCCGACAAAGAGCATTGAGGCCCGCTTTCCTTAAGCGCAATCCAGAATGACCAGCGAGCAAATAAAAGCTGGCCCGCGCGTCTTCCCTGGCCACTAGCCTGCCTGAAAAGAACGCCTCTTGTCAGATGCTGGAGAAAGGAAGTTCAGTTTTCGAAGCGTCCCAGTGGCGCCGGCTGGAGATCCCTTGATGACGCATTTAATCAGGTCAACGATTGACGCTTTGAAATGCACATCGCAGCGCCGAGATACACGAATGATCGTTGAGCGAACTTTGGTGCCAGCTTGAGCGCACCAGTTCTGATAGCGTGCTTCATCCGCCCCTTAACTTTTCCTGCCAGAAAGGTTTCGTAGTCGAGAGAATTGGCAAAAACACCTTTGCGAGCGACGGTGAGGCCGGACGTCTCCAGAACATTAATGAAGCGATCGAACGTATAATGATTGATATGTCCGTATGGCTTTCCGGCCTCGATCGACCTGTTGAGGCGATACGTGTGTTCCAAGGGCACTTCGACATAGACGCGTCCTGCTACTCGCGCCATTTCGGAGAGCAATAGACGTTCATGCTCGACATGTTCGAGAACGTGGATCGCGATAGCTGTGTCAAATGATCGGTCGGGGAACGGGATTTTGTATCCATCGAAAATCTCGGCCGACTTGAGAGTTTTGAGTTTGCGTTGCCTGATACGGTCAACGCCTGACTGAGAAATGTCCACGGCGCTCAT
>NZ_JBIISY010000333.1:0-5173 GCF_044340795.1 Tardiphaga sp. | reverse complement strand
ATGTGAGGAAGAATTAACGCACCGCCGGACACGAAATTACGCGATCGACTGAATGCTTCACTGACCTTTTGCCCCTGGATCGTCGGCTAAGACGCGACCACAGCGGACTATATCGCTTTCTCAAAAATGGCTTGGAGTCCGAAATGAAGAAACAGTCCATCGACGATGCCGCTCAACTCTTTCGCGACGGCGATCCCCCTTCAGTCAAAAAGATGATCTCAGAACTTATCCGGCAGGGCAACTTCGTGCACAGGAAATCGGCGTATCATATCAAGTGCGGCGAGTGCAATTTCTATCTCCCTCGCGGCACTATCACCAAAGATCCTGATGTGAAGATGGACGAACGCGGTCCGGAAGCATTCCTTCGGATAGTCCCAATGACACTGCTGATAGATTCCGACGATTAGCAGAAAACGCTATAGGTGTGGGGCTTCGTGACGGTTGAAAAAATATTGACAACCGATTATTCTTCGCGAAGTCCCCTCCACGTGGTTCGTAGCTTCGAACGTAGGAAGGAGCGATGGATGCAACCTTGGTAACGACGGTCTCCAAGGCTCCAACGATGGCTCCTATATCCTCTGTCTCGCCCATTCTACGCCCAAAATTGGGGGGCTCTGCGCGACATTTCGCACGCGTCCTTTCGTTGTCTAGCAACATCAACGGACGCCAGCTGAATCTCCGGTACATCACCATTCGGAGATACAGATGACCAGTCATATTTCTTCGCAGCCACCGCGCGTCCCGCTCCTTTCGGAAGCTCTTTTGAAAGGGCACGAATGCTATTTCGAGATCGACACGAGATTTCGCCGGGCGGCACGACTGCTACAGGCTCTTTGGCTAAAAGATCACAACATCGCGACGGGCTTTCATGTTCGCCAAAATGAAGCCGGCGACACGGTCATGCCGCTGTCCTCGGTCCTCAGCGCAGAGGCCGCCCGCGCTGGCCGCAACTTTCTGACGGCCGACATTCACGCCGCTGTTCGTCGCGAACTGCTCATGCGCGAGATCGGCGCCTGCTATGACGAAGAGCGACTTTTCGGTAACGCCCTGTCTTCTGGGCCCCTCACAATGAATCTTCTGATCCCGCTCGCTCAAGATCTTGACCTCGCTACCGCGGTGTTCCGGAGGCTACTGCCGGATGTCATTCACCAGGTGCTCGCCGTTCGCTTTGAGACCGCACCCCTGCCACGCCGTGATCCCGCTGGGCTCGAGGACGGTACGGCCTTCGACGCCGCGATCGATGCGGTCGACCCAGACGGCGTCCCGATCACATGCTTCATCGAAATCAAGTATTCCGAAGACATGTGTGGACCAGCGGCGCGTCTTCGCGAGACCTACGACATTCGATCACGAGAGGTTCGTCTCTTCATTGATCCGGATAGCCCTACCCTCCGTAACCTTGGGCTCGAACAACTCTGGCGCGAAGCGATGCTTGCACAAATTGCGGTCGATCGCGGCTGCACTCCTCGAGCTCACTTCATGGCGATAGGCCCGCGCCTCAACCGCCGCGTACAGGTTGCCTTCCAAAATTTTGCCAACGAACTCATCCCAGCCGATGATCAGGATCCCGACCGCATTGGCTTCACCTCCCTCACTCTCGAGAGCTTCATCGAGGCAATCCGCGATTGTGGAAACGTTGAGCTGGCAAACGCGCTTTGGCAGCGCTACGCAGATTTCGGTCGCGTCTTCGATTATGCGCTGGATTGGATCGATCAACAAGCCCGCGCCACTGATCAGGCTTTTCCGATTGAGGCTGAGCTGGCTCCGCTCGTCCATCGCGATCGCCGAGCGCCAGTTGTTCGCTCGCCCGGTCGGACAAACGGAAGTCGCCGACGCGAGAAGCCGGATGCCGGCGGTCAGACGAAACGTGACGTTTCGGCATGACGATGTTGCTCACGAAAGCGATCTCGCGGCGGCTAATCCAGAATGGATTGCGGCCCGATCAGGATCACAAGCCAGTCTGCAAACTGTTTACGCCGGACGGCTCGGCCACCTGGCTTCTGAGCGAGGCCGATCCTGAGCAGCCGAACCGCCTCTTTGGCCTCGCTGATCTGGGTTTAGGGTCTCCGGAACTCGGCTATGTCGATCTCACAGAGATAGCCGAATTGCGCGGACGTCTCGGCCTTCCCGTAGAGCGCGATCGCTTCTTCGTCGGAGATAAGCCGATCTCACACTATCTCGATGAAGCTCGTCGCGCGGGCCGCATTATCGCTTGGCCACTCGGCACTGGCGGCGCCGTCCAAACGGCGTCGCCGCTCTATATCGATGCAGGCGTTGAACAGTCAACGTCCCGCACCAAGAGAGACGCTCATGACGCAGAATGCAAAGAAAAAACCCCGAGCCGAGCGCAATTTGATCGGCGCGATCGACGATCATTCATTCCCTGTGAAATTTTGTTCCGATCGTCCGCGATACACCTTCAAGACGGCTGAGGAAAAGGCTGTCACTGCGGCCGAGCGTGAAGTGCGCCGGCGACGGAAGGCTGGCGCCCTCCTTCATTGACGGAATTAGAACGACCGAGCGCTGTTCGCAGATCTCTGCGCTCGGTCGGACTTAGCACATGGAGGCATCGTGAATTGGTTCGAATCTTTAGCGGGATTTGCGGAAACAACTTACACCGAAACACAGCGACGCCTTAGCGTTCGTGACGGCAGGCTTTATTCGGTGGATGATGGCCGAAATTTTAGCATCGGCACGTTCGAAACGCCGTCACTTGCAGATCTTCGTCGCCGCGTAGCGCCGGCAATAACTCGCTCGCAATCAATCATCGAAGAAACGATCGCCGACGTTCGCGACCTCCATCGCGACGTCAAAAATGCCGACGCCCTCTTCATGGTCGCTAGCCAAGCGAACTGCCTGGAAATGACGAGCCCGCGGATGACGCCGGAGGACGGTATCAGTCGCTACGAACACGATCGCACTCAGGGACCGGCCTGCGCAATAGCGGCTGGCGCCGCCACCATCTATCGGAATTACTTCGTCCCAATTGGAGGCCAAATCGGGCAAACCAGGACACACCAGCTCAATCTATTTTCCGGCCTGGGCCAGGCCTTGAGTTCGGCGCTGCGCCTTCCCGTCGAGGCGTTGTGGGATGTTGAGAATGGCTATCTTCTGCCCACTCGATCCGGTCTGGTAGCAATTTACAACTACCTGCAAGTGGCGGATCACCTTGAACGCGATTATTTGCGAGGCGTCATCAAGGTCGGAATTCATTGGGATGTCGAGGTTACTGACATCTGCCGTGATCCGAGACACGTGGTTTCTCAGATCTTCTGCTCCGCCCTGCCCGTCTCATATGCAGCAATTCCGACGACGCTATGGGAGCCTTTGGCCCGGCTCGTCCTTGAGGCGTCGTATGAAGCGACGCTTCTAACCGGCTGTCTCAATCATCGACGGCGGCGTTCCCGAGAAGTCTTCCTTACGCATCTCGGCGGGGGTGCGTTCGGCAATCCGCGCGTCTGGATTACCGATGCTCTTCGTGACGCCCTCAGTCGGGTTCCGATCGACGACCTTCGCGTCAGACTCGTGACGCTTCGCCGCTAGTCAGAGCGTTATGGCGACCATTCAGTCCAATATGTTCCTGAGCGGGATAAGGAGATCTCACGGATGCCCGATCGGCTCATAACCGCCTTTACGCGCTGCGGCCGGGGCCGGTCGCATAACCAGGATTGCGTTGGGATCGGGGATCGCGTCTTCACGGGCGACATGCAATCACCAGAAACTATGGCGATTGCTAAGGACCAATGCATTCTGCTGCTTGCGGACGGCATGGGCGGACATGTTCATGGCGCTCACGCCAGTTCGTCAGTCGTGGCGGCTTTGGCTTCCATCCCGGAGCAGATCTTCTTTGATCGAGACCTCTGCGTGGCAAATATCCGCAAGGCTAACGCAAATCTCTACCGTCTTATGGACAAAACGCCCGATGCACGTGGGATGGGTTCCACGCTTGTCGGAATGACGTTGTCGGGAGCAAACTTAGCCATCTTCAATATCGGCGACTCACCGGTATCCACCGGCCAGGTGAGTTGCTGGAGCTGTCGGTCCGAGACACGCCGGGTGTAACCATCGCAGCGTCTAAACCGTCGTCAGCTCATCAAGTGACTCAATCGCTCGGTGGTACCAGTCATGAGCGGACCATCTCTCCTCGCTATTCTATTTTTCGGCCCGATTGGTCTCAAGATGTTGTACTCCTGACGTCCGACGGTCTTACCGACACGGTCGACGAAAGCACGATCGCAGATATCATCGACCAATCCAAAAATCCTGTTTTCGCCGTCGAAGAACTTTTACCAAGCTGCGCTCAGCACTGGCGGCCGGGATGACGTGTCGATCGTCCTTGCTCGAAGGTCTCGCAGTTAAACGCCGGGCAGGCGAATTGAAACGCCGAGTGCATGCGTTGCGGTGTTCGATTAACAGGCACGGTCCGTTCTATATCGGTTCAGCAAGAGGTCGATGAAACGAGGATGTAATGTCTAAAGTAAACACCGAAGCCGCAATCAAATCTGTCCGAACAATCCAGCGCCAGCTGCGAGCGATCGCGCGCCGGGTCGACTTGATGAGCGAACGCATCAACCTCGTTGACGACGACATCGGTAGCATTTTCCCCTCGAGCGGGATCGACAAAGCTCGGCTGTATGGTTCGTCTTGCGCGATCTTTGAGTCTGCTACCTCCATTTCGGGGTATTGCGGGCAACTCGCTAGCCGATTGTCTAGTCTTGAAGCGAGACTGTTCAGTGACAGTATCGGTGTAGTGGATTGTCCCGACTCCGAAGCGACTGTTTTTAAAGGTCCATTTGGCGGAAATGTTGTTCCTTTCGACAGGCGTCAATTACATTGGACCTAATATTGCGCGGGCGGCAGACGACAACTGGTCTTCACAGCATCAACCCTCAGGGCAGCAGTTTCTGAGGAGTGTCTCATGCAATATGGTCGGCCAGACTTTCGTCTAGAACGAGAGGCTATCGGTCGCGGCTTTAATCCTGTGGTCGGCTGCGATGAAGCCGGCCGTGGTGCAATAGCCGGGCCTATCGTTGCTGCCGCAATTATCCTCGACCTGGGAGCGTTCCGCATGGCATCGACGACTCGAAGCGTCTATCTCCTCGTAGACGAGACAAACTTGCTGCAGCCATTCGGGAAACAAGCACTGTCGCGATCGCTGTTTCCAACGTTCGTC
>NZ_JBIISY010000331.1:0-5189 GCF_044340795.1 Tardiphaga sp. | reverse complement strand
CCGCTTCCTGCCCGACAAGGCCATCGACCTGATGGACGAAGCCTCGGCGCGGCTGAAGATGCAGGTCGATTCCAAGCCGGAAGAGCTGGATTCGATGGATCGCGAGATCATCCGGCTCAAGATCGAGCAGGAGGCCCTGAAGAAGGAAACCGATGCCGGCTCCAAGACCCGGCTCGAGAACCTTGAGAAGGAGCTGGTCGAGCTCGAGGAGAAATCGGCGGCGCTGACGCAAAAATGGTCGGCGGAGAAGAACAAGCTGTCGGATGCGCAGAAGCTCAAGAGCGAGCTCGATGGCTTGCGCCTCGAACTGGCCGATGCGCAGCGCCGTGGCGAATATCAGCGCGCGGGCGAGCTGGCCTATGGCCGAATTCCGGACCTTGAGAAGCGGCTGGCCGATATCGAAGCCAGCGAAAACTCCGGCGAGATGATGGAAGAGGCGGTCACCGCCAACCACATCGCGCAGGTGGTCTCGCGCTGGACCGGCGTGCCCGTGGACAAGATGCTGGAAGGCGAGAAGGACAAGCTACTGCGCATGGAGCAGAGCCTCGGCCAACGCGTCGTCGGCCAAAGCGAGGCCGTGCGCGCGGTGTCGACGGCCGTTCGCCGTTCACGCGCGGGCTTGCAGGATCCGAACCGGCCGATCGGCTCGTTCATGTTCCTCGGCCCCACCGGCGTCGGCAAGACCGAGCTCACCAAGGCGCTGGCGGCCTATCTGTTCGACGACGAGACGGCGATGGTCCGGCTCGATATGTCCGAATATATGGAGAAGCACTCGGTCTCGCGGCTGATCGGCGCCCCTCCGGGCTATGTCGGCTATGACGAGGGTGGTGCGCTCACCGAAGCCGTGCGGCGGCGGCCCTATCAGGTCGTGCTGTTCGACGAGGTGGAGAAGGCGCATCCGGATGTCTTCAACGTGCTGCTGCAGGTGCTCGATGACGGCCGCCTGACCGATGGTCAGGGCCGCACCGTCGACTTCCGCAACACGCTGATCATCATGACCTCCAATCTCGGCTCGGAATTCCTGGTCAACCAGCCGGAGGGCGAGGATACGTCCGCCGTGCGCGAGCAGGTGATGGGCACGGTGCGCGGACATTTCCGCCCCGAATTCCTCAACCGCGTCGACGAGATCATCCTGTTCCACCGGCTGCAGAAGAGCGAGATGGGCCGGATCGTCGAGATCCAGTTCGCACGGCTCACAAAACTGCTGGAGGATCGCAAGATCGTCCTGGAGCTGGATGCGGCGGCACGCGACTGGCTCGCCGAGAAGGGCTGGGATCCGGCCTACGGCGCGCGTCCGCTCAAGCGGGTGATCCAGCGCAGCGTGCAGGACCCGCTGGCGGAGATGATTTTGGCTGGCGACGTCAAGGATGGCGATCATGTCGGGATCAGCGCCGAAGGGAATGTGCTGACCTTCAACGGCACGCTGGTCGGGGCGACGGAGATCGACGACTTCGATGTGCCGGCCAAGCGGATGCTGAACTGAGCGATGATATAACTTGATCGGAACGGCCTGAACTTTGCGGTTCAGGCCGTTTTGATATGGGGAGATGAGAGATGACGCGCATTCTGGTCGTGGGCGCTTCCGGCCTTGTCGGTGGTCAGGTCATCGCAAAGGCTCTGGCCGATGACCGCATCACGCGGGTCGTCGCGCCGACCCGGCGGCCGCTCACGGCACATGCCAAACTCGACAATCTGCTGGTGGATTTCGATCGATTGCCGGCGGACGCGGACTGGTGGGCCGTCGACGGGGTGATCTGCGCCCTCGGTACGACGCGGGCTACAGCCGGCTCGGACGATGCGTTTCGCACCGTCGATTACGATTATCCGCTCGCCGTTGCCCGGCTGGCGCATCGCCATGGCGCCACCCGCTTTGCGCTGAATTCGTCGCTGGGCGCCGATGCGGCGTCGCGGCTGCTCTATCCACGCACGAAAGGGGAGATCGAGGCCGCGATCAGGACGATCGGCTTTGCCTCGCTGACCATCGTCAGGCCGGGTCTGATCGGTGGCGATCGGGCTGAGTTTCGGTTGGGCGAGCGGATCGCTACGGTCGTCCTCGGCGCGCTCGGGCCAGTGCTACCGCGCCGCTATCGGATCAGCCCTGCGGACAGGATCGCGGATGCGCTGATCGAGGCCGCCGTCGCCGGCGGGCCCGGTGATCATCTGATCGAGGCGGAGTTGCTTGCTGCCGGTTGATCTCAGCGCGGGGTGATCGACCGCGTCTGCGGCGGCACCACGCCGGTGCTGCCGGTCGCATCCGATACCCGCGCCTGGCCGCGCTGGTTCATCTGCGTATCGATCTGGTCGCGCGCCTTTTCAAATCCCGCGAGCATGGTGCCTTCCAGCGAGCGGCCGCGCGGCAGGCGCACGCGCATCGGATCGACGAAGCGGCCATTGACCAGGATTTCGTAATGGACGTGGGCGCCGGTGGAGAGACCGGTGGAGCCGACGAAGCCGATCACCTGGCCCTGACGGACGCGCTTGCCGGGCTCCATGCCCTTGGCATAGGCCGACATATGGCCATAGGCGGTCTCGTAGCCGTTGTTGTGCTTCACGCGGATATATTTGCCGTAGCCGCCTTCCCAGCCCACTTTCTCGATCATGCCGTTGCCCGAGGCGAAGATCGGCGTGCCATAGGGCGCCGACCAGTCCACGCCGGTATGCATCTTGGTGTAGCCGAGGATCGGATGGCGGCGGCCGCCGAAGCCGGAGCGCATGATGGCGTTGTTGACGGGCTTGCGGACCAGGAACTTCTTCGCGCTCTTGCCGGTCTCGTCATAGAAGTCGACCACGGAGTCGTCTTCGGTCTTGAAGCGGTAGTATTTCTTGGTCTCGCCGCCGACGGTGAGCGAGGCGTAGAGCACCTCGTTGCGGTCGGGATTGGCGGAGCCTTCGTCTTCGCTGGCGAAATAGACGTCGAAGGAGTCGCCGGGCTGCACGCGGCGCTGGAAGTCGACATCGTAGGAGTAGATCTTGATCATGTCCTCGATGACGGTGGCGGGCACCTTGTTGCGCAGCGCCGTCTCGTAAATGCTCTGATAGAGGCGGACGCCGGTGCCGTCGTCCTCTTCTTCGTCCTCATCACTGGGGGCTGCGGCCTGGTTGGCCGTATTCATGCTGGAGACGTCGACGGCGACATATTTGCCGAGATCCGACAGCGCCGCCACGGCCTCGACGGTGGCGTCGCTGGCGACGACGACGCGGTAGGGCATCAGCCGCTGGCCGGGGCCGGCAGGCGCCATCAGGATGCGCAGTTTCTGGCCTTCGCGCAGTCCGCCATCGCGGCCCTTGGCGCCGAGCGTCAGTGAAATCTGGCGGGCTTCCTCGGGGGAGGCGCCCTGATCACGCATGATGCTCTGGACGGTCTCGCCCTTCTTGACGATGTGGATGCGCTCGCCGGTGGGATTGCCGCCGGTGATCTGTTCCTTGGTCTTGGCGAGCAGCGTGACGTTTTCCGGCACGATGCGGGTCTCGAAGCCCGCATAGGGATCGGCCACATTGCCTTCAGCGGCGTAGGCCATCTTCATTTCGCTGCCGGCGCCGCTGTAATCCTGGGTGCCGCCGATGGAGGCGTAGCGCACGCCGCCCTGGCCGCGCCAGTTCGAGGCGTCGCGCACGCGCATCAAGACTTCCTCGGCGGAAACAGATGCGGCTGCCGCCAGCTTGGCCTTCGGCAGCACCTGCGCCAGATCGCGGGTGACGAAGGAGACTTCGGCATCGGGCTCGGCGGTCTCGGTGGTGTTGCCGGCGTCTTCGGCGGTCGGCTGTGCGCCGCCGACATCGGTGAGCAGGCGCTGCGCATTGAAGGGGGGCACCTTGGCGGAGAGATCGCTGGTCGCCATCACCAGATTGCCGGAGATCTTCACATAGGGCCGTACGCGCATGACGTCGCGATTGCCGACGCGGGTGACGGTGGACATGCGAAACACCTGACGCGCGGCGGAGGCTTCGCTCGGCGGCGGCAGGCGATCGGCTTTATGCAGGCTGGCTTGCTTGTCGTTAGAACTGACCGCGCCGCGCAGCGCGCTTTCCACGCGCTCAGGCAGCTTGGCAAATGTCATCTCGCCATCGAGCGATGCGAAAACGGCGCCGCCGATCAGAGCCGCGCCGCACAGACCTGTGAGAATAGTGCCGGAAAACCATTGTACGGAGACGCGACGGCGATCGATCACCGCGGCCTCGGAGCCATCGACGGACAACGGCGGCTCGTGACCGAGATCGATCATCCCGGTCTCACGATTGATGGCGCCACTGCGTGACAGTCCGTGGTTCAAACCGTAGTCCCCCAAAGTGCCGGCATCCGATGGCGAAGCTCCCCAGCTCAGGCGCACGGATGGTCGAACAGCGCGGGCCAAAATGCTGGCCCAAGGTCCAATCGTCAATGCTGCAAAGAGGCTCTTACCGTCTTGCTGTCATGTTCCATGCTGCGCATCCGGCGATCTCTTGCTGGCGATCCATCCACTGATCGTCATCTCGCCGTCGTCACAGCTGCCTCAAGACGGATTTTCGAACCCCGGAACCGAAAAATTTCGCGGTTCCGACAAAGAATCTTCATCCGAGACGACGCCAGAACGCCGGAGCAATGTGGCTTTGATGCGGCGTTAGCGCTGATAAACCTACGCTTTTCGGGCCCAAAAGATTCTTCGACCCAGCGTGACGATTTTCTGACGAAACGCGTTGACAGGTCCGGTGGTCCCCCCCTATAAGACGGCCACTGAGCGCGGCGGCGCCGGGGCCCAACGGCCCGGGCGGTTTGACGCGCTCCGGAAATCAACATCGCGACAGTGATGAAGTAGCCGATAGGTCTCGGCTGCTAAATTTTTGTCGAATAGATTGTTGAGAGAGATTTTGACGCCTCTGGCGTCGGGCTGTTTGACAAGTTGAGAAGAAGAAAGAGAAACGTGGACGGCGGAGTCCTTGCGGGTCTCGCTCAATAAGAACCTCGGTTTTTATTGTTGTGAGGCCGGACGAAAGACTTCGGCGGCACTACGTTTTTTACAAGGAAACACCATCGCTGTTTTTGCGCTGTGAAGCGCGGACGGCATGTTGATCAAGCTTCGGTTTGATCGACGTAGAATGGTGGGATCCTCGTCAAACGTTGTGATTATGCCGGTTCAAAAGTTTCAAGTCCAACTTGAGAGTTTGATCCTGGCTCAGAGCGAACGCTGGCGGCAGGCTTAACACATGCAAGT
>NZ_JBIISY010000330.1:0-5208 GCF_044340795.1 Tardiphaga sp. | reverse complement strand
CAACGCAGCAATGTTTCCGAAATGTGGAATCTTTGCTCAGCGATGCAACACCTCAAATCGCGACTCATTCCCTGCGGTCCATGCAACGGTGGTCCACGGAAAGCGATTGGCAACGAAGGCTGCGCGAAAAGCAACAAGCTACTCGGCCCCGGCCAAAAACGGCACATAACGGGGGCGGTTCGCGTCTACTTATACTGCACCGCAGCGTACGCCAAGCGAATTTAACTATGTTAGCTACCTGACTCTGCAGCAGGAAGCTCGGGCGGCAGGATCAGGGCCGCGATGATGACGAGCACCGATAGCGCGGCGAAGGAATGCAACATCAGCATGAAGCCGCCAACCTCATACAGCCAGGCCACCAGACCGACCGAGGCACCGGCCGCTGTGAAGCCGACGAAGTAACGCACGGCATAGGCACGCGATCGCCATTCTTCCGCAGTGTATTTGCCGACGATCGTCTCGTTGACGGTGATCTGCCCGAACAGGCCGATGATGACGCCGATGGCGACCATGATCAGCGCCTCGTTCGACAGCGTCGCGGCGAAATACAGGAACGGCGCGAGCAGCAGCGACAGCGGCAGGCAGACCGCCTTCAGCGAGTAACGATCGATCAGCCAGCCGATATTGTACTGCGTCAGCGCACCGAACACATAGACGCCGGCGGCGATGACGCCCAGCGTGGCCGGGCTTTGCGTGAGCTCCGTCAGCCGTTCCGCAAACAGTTTTGGCAGCGCGACCGTGATGGCGTTGAACACGGTGGAGATCGCAATCACCGTGACAAGCAATGCGAGGATGACGCGCCACATATCGGACTTCGCGACACGCGCCTGCGCTGCCGCCTGCTTGAAGCCGGAGCGATCCTCATGGGCGACCTGCAGCATGAACACGACGCCTGCCGCGATGGTCGCAAGGCCAGGGATGATGAAGGCCCAGCGCCATCCCAGATATTGCCCGATCACGCCGGTGATCAACGCCGAGGACGCGACACCGAAATTGCCGAACACGCCATTGACGCCCATCGCGCTGCCGAGCTTGTCCGCATAGGACACGATCATGGCGGTGCCGACCGGATGATAGATCGAGGCGAACAGGCCGACGGCGAACAGGGCCGCACTGAGCTGCAGCGGCGTCTGCACGAAGCCGACCGAAATCATCGACAGGCCGATGCCGTAGAAGAAGATCACCATCATGTGGCGACGGCTCCAGCGATCGCCGAGCCAGCCGGTGAACAGCGAGCCCGCGCCGAAGGCCACGAAGCCCGGCGTCGCGTAAGGCAGCAGCTCGGTATAGGTCTTGCCCATGGCCGGGCCCATCACCAGCACCGCCGCCGCGAAGATCAGCATGGCGTAGTGATCGATGAAATGGGCGACATTGACGAGGGTGATGACGCGGCTGGGCGAGTTCATGAATCGATTTCCATAGCGAGCTGTCCTGCGGTTATAAGGATTGAGCGCAACGGGATGTCGCCAATGACTATCGTGGACACGCCAATCCTGCCTTTGTCCGACCGCCGCCGGTCCACGGCCGATGGCGTCCATATGCTGGCGACGCGATACCCCAAGGGCACCCGTCTCGACACCCACGCCCATCGCGAAGCCCAGCTGGTCTATGCCGCGGCCGGCACCATGCAGGTGACGACGCCGAAGGGCCGCTGGCTGGTGCCGCCGGACCGGGCGGTGTGGGTGCCGGCGCACCTGCCCCACGCCATCGACGTGCTCGCCGATATCGAGATGCGCTCGCTCTATTTCAATCCGGAGCGGTTGGCGCGCGATGCCAATCGCGAGCTGGCGTCGGAATTCGTGGTGCGCGTGTCGCGGCTGCTGCATGAGGCGATCCTCGCGCTGTTCGATGGCCGTGGCGATCCCGTGCGGATCGATCTGCTGATCCGGCTGGCGATGCTTGAATTGCAGCAGGCCAGCGATCCCACCACCTTCATGCCATTGCCGCAGGAACCGCGCTGCCGGCGCGCCGCGGAGATCGTGCTCGCTGCCCCCACGCGCGATTACGAGATGGAGACGCTGGCGCAGATGGTGGGGACCTCGACGCGCACGCTGTCACGGCTGTTCTCGGCGGAGACCCAATTGAACTTCAAGAGCTGGTGCCAGCGCGCGCGCATCGCCGCAGCGATCGAGCGACTGTCATTGCAGGGCGGTGTCTCGATGAAGCAGCTGGCATCGGAGCTTGGCTATGCGAGCGTGCCGGCCTTCTCGCATGCATTCCGGCAGGTGACGGGGAAGAGTCCGACGGAGTTTGCAGCGGCGAAGTGAGATGCTTTTCCCTCCCCGGAGCGCAGCGACTGGGGAGGGTGGATCGAGGCGAGCGTTCAGCGAGCATCGAGACGGGTGGGGTGCTTCCACAACCTCTACGTCACGTGGGGCGCCCCACCCGGCTTCGCTCTTCGAGCTTCGCCGCGGCGCGGCCCCGGCCCTCCCCACTGCGCGTGGCTACGCCACGCTTGAGGGAGGGAGCACACCGTCCGCGCCTTGCTTCCTTAAACATGTCAAACAGCCTCGTCCTCGCGACGCCTCGGCGCCCGAGTCTTGCGCATTCCTTCCGCCCTCTCCATCAAGAGGGCGCGCGGAACGCCGGGTGCCCGATGCACCCGTGGGTGCCTGATGCCGAGCGCGGTACTCCGCGAATAAGGAGCATCAGGACTTTCGGACCACCGGAAGCAACCCGGCGTTCCGCACGCGATGTCTTGTCGGTCAGAGCTGCCTGCACTGTGCCGTGGTGACCGACCCCGTCACCTAGCATTACTGGCCATTGGCGGGAGGCCAGGGAGCCTCAGGCAGAAAACCGTACGCTTCGGGATGTGGTCGTCCGTCGTGCGATCCCCGGGATCAAGCTTCGGCAAGCGAACCATCTCCACGCCAGTGGCAGGTCTGGCGCAGATCCGGCCCGCTCGCAGCGGCCGTCACCCTTGCACCGCGCGACGCCTCACCCTTCTGGCGTCTCATCGCATCCCGCCCCGCAATCGTGACGATCGCGATCGCCCCTCCTAATCGGAACAGGACACCATGAGGCTAGCGGGAGCACAATCTCAAGTAAAGAACAAAATAAGAACAATTTTGACGGAGCTTCTTCCTCCCCCAAGCGGCAAAGCCGCGCGGTGGGGTATGGCGGACGAGTTTGTCCGCCATAGGTGGATCAAAGCGAGCGTTCAGCGAGCTTTGAGACGGCTGGGGGTCTATCCCACGATAAGGACGTCACGTGGGGAGAGACCCCACCCGGCGCTACGCGCCACCCTCCCCATTCGCTTCGCTCCGGGGAGGGAAACCATCAGCAGCGGCGCGCCGTCAGCGCGGCACCACGGCTGTCGCTTCGATTTCCACGCGCGCGGCGCGCTCCACGAGGCGCACCACCTGCACCAGGGCCATCGCCGGATAATGCGCGCCGAAGACATCGCGATAGGCTTTGCCGAGTTCTTTCAGGCTGCCCATATATTCTTCGATATCGACGACATACCAGGTCAGCCGCACCAGATGCTCGGGCTTCGCACCGCCTTCGCCGAGGATGTCCTTGATGTTCTGCAGCGCCTGGCGGACCTGGCTGATGAAATCCGGCTGCAGCTTCTCCTCAGAGTCCCAGCCAATCACGCCACCGGTGACGACGATGCGGCCATCGGCGGTCATGCCATTGGCGTAACCCTTCGGCTTCGGCCAGCCGCTCGGCTGCAACGTGCGTACGCCCGACGGCGCGCTGTCGGATTTCGCGCCTGGCACCACGGTCAATGTCGGCCCCTTTGGTGACGTCACCGGGCAATACTCCTCAGTTCAAATCTTCTGTTCAGGCCGCGGCGACGGAGGCCGTCTCTGCGGCCAGCTTGCGCAGCGCGAAGCGCTGCAGCTTGCCCGTCTGGGTCTTCGGCAATTGCTGCACGAATTCGATGGCGCGCGGATATTTGAATGGCGCAATCTCACGTTTGACGTGGTTCTGCAACTCCGCCACCAGCGCATCGCTCGCCGCATGGCCTGGCGCGAGGACCACATAGGCCTTCACGATCATGCCGCGATCGGGATCCGGACAGCCGACGACACCGGCTTCCGCCACAGCCTCATGGGTGAGCAGCGCGGCTTCGACGTCAGGGCCGGCAATATTGTAGCCGGACGAGACGATCATGTCGTCGGAGCGGGACTGGTACCAGAAGTAACCGTCCTCATCCATCACGAATGTATCGCCGGTCAGGTTCCAGCCGTTCTGGACATATTTGGTCTGGCGCGGATCGGCCATGTATTTGCAGCCGGTGGGACCGCGCACCGCGAGACGGCCCATGGTACCGGGCATCACGTCATTGCCGTTGTCATCGACGATCTTGGCTTCATAGCCGGGCACCGGCTTGCCGGTGGAACCCGGACGGATCTCTTCCTCGATGGCGCAGATGAAGATGTGCAGCATCTCGGTGCCGCCGATACCGTCCATCAGCTTGATGCCGGTCGCCTTGTACCAGGCGTCGTATGTGCCCTTTGGCAAGGTCTCGCCGGCAGAGACGCATTTGCGCAAGCTGGACAGATCATACTGATCGATCTTGCTGAGGATCGCGCGATAGGCGGTCGGCGCCGTGAAGGTGACGGTGACCTTGTGTTTGGCGATCTCCTTGCCGAGGTCATCCGGCGTGGACTTGTCGGGCACCACGAAGGACGCGCCGATATGCAGCGGAAACAGCACGCCGCCGAAGCCGAAGGTGAAGGCCAGCGGCGCCGAACCGATGAAGCGATCATCCGGCGAGGCGCGCAGCACGTTGCGGGCAAAACCGTCGCACACCGCGAGCATGTCGCGATGGAAATGCATGGTGCCCTTGGGATCGCCGGTCGTGCCCGAGGTGAAGGCGACGAGGCAGATATCATCGGCTGCCGTATCGACGGCTTTGAATTCGGTGCTGGCATCGGCGATCAGCGCTTCGAGCGAGTCATCCTTGCCGGTGCCCCAATAGACGGCGCGCTTCAGCTCAGGCGCTGACGCTGCGGCCTTGTCGAGCTCGTCCGACAGCTTGCCGTCGCACAGCGCGAGCGAAATCTTCGCCTTCTGGATCGGATAGATCAGCTCTTTCGCGCGCAGCAGCGGCATGGTGGCGACGCAGACGCCGCCGGCCTTGATGATGGCGAGATAGGCCGCAACCATCATCGGATTGTTCGCGGAGCGCAGCAGCACACGGCCGCCGGGAACGAGGCCGAGCTTACCGACCAGCACATTGCTGATCCTGTTCACCAG
>NZ_JBIISY010000095.1:0-22734 GCF_044340795.1 Tardiphaga sp. | reverse complement strand
CCAGCGCCGGATCGACGCCGGCGCGATCGACCAGCGCATTCAGCACGGAGGCGGCGAGATCCGCCGGATGCCATCCGGCCAGCCGGCCACCCTTGCGGCCACCTGCAGTGCGTGCGGCGGCGACGATATAGGCCTCGGCCATGAGCGTTCTCCCTGGAATTTTGTTGTTGTGATGGGGCGTCAAACTGGGCGGATTAAAAGGGGCGCATTCATTTTAGTCAATCGGTCAATTAACTCTTGAGTGCCGACGAATGTTCGTATTATCTGCGGCTCCCATGGCAGCGACTCCCAGCCCATCCCAAGCGTCAGTGCGTCATCCGGTCGGCAAGAATCCGACCGCGGACAAGCTGTTGCTCGCGGCGAGCGAGCTGATGATCTCCAGCAACTCCATCGAGGTGTCGCTGAGCGAGATTGCCCAGCAATCGGGCGTCAACGCTGCATTGGTGAAATATCATTTCGGCAACAAGGATGGTCTCCTGCTGGCGCTGCTCGAGCGCGACGCCGCCAATGAGATGACCAATCTGGAATATCTGCTGGAGCAGCCGATTTCGGCCACCGCAAAGCTGCGGCTGCACATCGCCGGCATCATCAAGGCCTACAACCAGTTTCCGTACATGAACCGGTTGATCCACTATCTGCTGCATGAAAGCAGCGACAAGTCGGCGGATGAGGTCTCGAAATTCTTCGTCGGGCCGTTGCTGAATTTCCATCGCCGCCTGCTGGCCGAGGGCCACAAGACCGGCGAATTCCGCGTCGTCGATCCCGTGCTGTTCTACACCAGCCTGATCGGCGCCTGCGACAATCTGTTTTTCAGCCGTCATGCCATGTCGCGCGCCATCGGCGTCGGCCCGGTGACGGATGATGTGTGCCGCGCCTATGTGGCGCATCTCGAAATGCTGCTGCTCGACGGCATGCTCACCAACAAGAAGGCGGGCGCCAAAGCCCGCTGATCACAGCTCAAGAAGAAACGGCCCAAGGACAGACTGCAAAACAAGAAACTTGAGGAAACGCCCAAGGAACCTAACAAAAACAATAACAAGAAGAACAAGAACAATCGAAACAGATTCCATCGAGCTCGCAGTTCAAGACCAATAAGAAACGCCCAAGGACCATTTCTTCTTTTTCTCTTCGCGACTTAACGATTCAAGAAAATACCAGAAACGCCCAAGGAAAGGCTCTTCCCATGCAGCTCAAAGACGTAGCCGTATTCATCACTGGTGGTGGCTCGGGCCTTGGTGCCGCGACCGCACGCGCGATGGCCGCCAAGGGCGCCAAGGTTGCCGTGTTCGATCGCGCCGCTGACAATGCTGAGAAGGTCGCCGCCGAGATCAAGGGCGTTGCCTGCGTCGGCGACGTCACCAGCGAAGCCGATGTGAAGGCCGCGCTGGCCAAGGCCTCGGCCGCGCATGGCACCGCGCGCGTGCTGATGAATTGCGCCGGCATCGGCGGTTCGCAGCGCATCGTCGGCAAGCAGGGCGTCTATCCGCTCGAGAAGTTCACCAATGTGATCATGGTGAACCTGATCGGCACCTTCAACTGCCTGCGTCTGTTCGCTGAGCAGCTCGCCACCGCCGAAGCCATCGGCGAAGAGCGCGGCGTCATCATCAACACCGCATCGGTCGCGGCCTATGAAGGCCAGATCGGCCAGATCGCTTACTCCGCCTCGAAGGGCGGCGTCGTCGGTCTCACGCTGCCGGCGGCACGCGATCTCGCCTCGCAAAAGATCCGCGTCAACACCATCGCGCCGGGCCTGTTCCTGACGCCGCTGCTGATGGGCCTCAATGAAGAAGCCCGCGCCAGCCTCGGCGCCCAGGTGCCGCATCCGGCCCGTCTGGGTGATGCGTCGGAATACGGCAATCTGGCGGTTCACATCGTCGAGAACCCGATGCTGAACGGCGAGACGATCCGTCTCGACGGCGCCATCCGCATGGCTCCGCGCTAAAGGCGCGCTCCTCTTCCCCTCTCCCCTTGTGGGAGAGGGTGGCCGCGCGAAGCGCGGACGGGTGAGGGTAGCCACAAACTCCCAAGTTCGTGGCTACCCCTCACCCAATCGAGTTTCTTTCTACTGCCAGTGCAGCCCTCTCCCACAAGGGGAGAGGGCGCAGAAATAAGCGCCTCGAATGCGCAACAATACGGGTAGGAGTAACGCACGTGGCCGCACCGCTGCTGATCGACCATGACGACGGCGTGGACTGGGTGACGCTTAATCGCCCGGAGAGCCTGAATGCGCTCGATCCCTCACTGATCGACGCCCTCAACGACTACTTCCAGAACCTGCAGCGCAATCGCAAGACGCGCGTCGTTGTCCTCCGCGGCGCCGGCGCTAATTTCTGCGCGGGGCTCGATCTCAAACATGCCATGGCCTCGCGCGGCCAGAATGTACCGCGCACCGTCACCGAGTCGCTGGATTCCCAGCGCCGCATTGCGGACATCGTGATGCTGATGCGCCGCTGCCCTCAGCCGATCATCGCACTGGTACAAGGGGCTGCGGCTGGCGGTGGCTTTGCGCTGGCGCTCGCTGCCGACATCCGGATCGCGACCAAGTCCGCCCGCATGAATTGCGCCTTCATCAAGCTCGGCCTCGGCGGCTGCGACATTGGCACCAGCTATTTCCTGCCACGCCTCGTCGGCGTGTCCGTTGCGTCCGAACTCATCCTCACCGGCCGCTTCATTCATGCCGATCGCGCGCTGGCCGTGGGCCTCGTCTCCGAAGTCGTCGAGGACGGCGAACTCGACAAGGCTGCCGCGCCCTATGTCGATGCGATGATCTCTGCATCGCCGGTCGGCCTGCGGCTGTCGAAGGAATGTATCAACATGGCGGTGGATGCCGGCTCGATCGAGGCCGTGATCGCCATGGAAGACCGTAATCAGGTGCTGTGCAGCCGGTCGGAGGACTTCGAGGAAGGCATCCGCGCCTTCATCGAGAAACGCAAGCCGGTCTACGTCACGCGCTGAGGCCAACAATGACGCCGACACGAGGTCCGAACAAAGAGACTGAGGTCGGCAAAGCCGTTCTGGGAGGAACGCAATGAACGTGCAGGCTGCGGCACAGACAAAACCCGCCTTCCGCAAGGTGCACTGGATGGAGCGCGACATCGATGTCGAGCGCCGTCCCGACGGCGTCATCGTCATGAAGTCGCGTGTGCCGCTGATGGCCCATGAGCCGCATCTTGCCGCGCCGCTTGCGAAATGGGCGAAGGAACGCCCCGATCTGACCTGGCTGGCGCAGCGCGCCGGCGATGACCGGCAGTGGCGCCGCGTCTCCTATGCCGAGGCCAAGCGCACCGTCGATGGCCTCACGCAGGCGCTGCTCGACATGAGGCTGCCAGCGGAAGGGCCGGTGGCGATCCTCTCCGGCAACTCCATCGAACATGCGTTGATGACCATGTCGGCGATGCAGGCGCGATTGCCTGCGGCGCCAGTGTCGCCGGCCTATTCGCTGATGAGCCAGGACCACCTCAAGCTCAAATATCTGTTCGACCTGGTGAAGCCCGCCGCCATCATGGTGCAGGACGGCCCGACCTTCCAGAAGGCGCTCGACGCGCTCGACCTCACCGGCATCAAGGTGATCCACGTCTCGCGCCCGCCGGAAGGCATCGCCAGCGTGTCTTTCGCCGACATGGCGGCTACGAAAGTCACCGATGACGTCGCCCATTCGATCGCGCAGATCACGCCGGAAACTGTCGGCAAATTGCTGTTCACCTCCGGCTCCACCGGGATGCCGAAAGCGGTCATCAATACCCAGCAGATGATGTGTGCCAATGCCGCGCAGATGATGCAGACGCGCCCGCGCGACCGCAGCGCTGCGCCCCCGGTCTATCTCGACTGGATGCCGTGGAACCACACCATGGGCGGCAATGCGCTGTTCAATCCGCTGCTGGTGGATGGCGGCACGCTCTATATCGACGACGGTCGGCCGATGCCCGGCATGATCGACGAGACGTTGCGCAACCTGCGCGAAATCTCGCCGAGCTATTACGCCAATGTGCCCGCCGGCTATGCCGCCATCGCCGGCGCGATGGAGAAGGACGACGAGCTCGCAAAATCCTTCTTCAAGAATTTGGGCTTGATGGGCTATGGCGGCGCGCGGCTGCCCGATGATCTGTTCGATCGCATGCAGGCGCTGGCGGTGCGGGCCTGCGGCGAGCGCATCGTGTTCTATACGGGCTGGGGCTGCACCGAGACCTCGCCGACCTCGACCGGCACCTATTGGGACACAGAGCGTGTCGGCCTGATCGGCCTGCCGTTCCCCGGTGTGGAATTGAAGATGGTACCGGTGGACGCAAAATATGAGCTGCGCCTGCGCGGCATCAATGTGATGCCCGGCTATTACAATCAGCCTGATCTCACCAAGGCCGCCTTCGATGAGGAAGGCTTTTACAAGATCGGCGATGCCGGTGTGTTCGTCGACGACAATGATCCGGTGAAGGGCCTGATCTTTTCCGGCCGCGTGGTGGAGGATTTCAAGCTCACGACAGGTACCTTCGTCCATGTCGGCTCGCTGCGCACCGACATAATCGCGGCGGCGACGCCGGTGGTGCAGGATGCGCTGATCACCGGACAAGACAGGGAATTCATCGGTGTGCTGGCCTGGCCGAATCTGCCGGCTTGTCGGCTGCTGATCAATGAGCCTGAAGCGAGCTTTGCCGACGTGGTGAAACATCCGAAAGTGCTCGCCTGTTTCAAGGATGGCCTGCGCGCGCATAACGCGGCATCCGTCGGCGCCAGCAGCCGCCGCATCGCGCGGGCGATGTTCCTGGTGGAGCCGCCGTCGATCGACGGCAACGAACTCACCGACAAGGGTTACATCAACCAGCGCGCAGGCCTCGAGCGCCGTGCCGCGCAGGTGGCGGAGCTTTATGCGCAGCATCCGGGTGAGGATGTGATCGTGTTGAAATGAGGAAACTGGCGTGTCGTCCCGGCGAACGCCGGGACCCATACACGCTGACGAAATAGCTGAAACGCGCCCGTGGCCGCGCTGCGTTACGGATCGCACCGACTGAGGTTATGGGTCCCGGCGTTCGCCGGGACGACAATGAACAAGAGAGACACCGCCATGAACTTCGATTTCTCCGACGACCAGAAGCAGCTCCGCGACGAGGCTCGCCGCTTCCTCACCGAGAAGAGCCCGCCGAAGGCCGTGCGTGCCGTCATCGATGGCAAGGAGCCCTATGATCGCGAGCTCTGGAAGGGCCTCGCCGATATGGGCTTCCTCGGCGTTGCTATCCCCGAGGCGTATGGTGGCTCGGGTGCCGGTCATCTCGAACTCTGCGTGATCGCCGAGGAAATGGGCCGTGCGCTGGCGCCGGTGCCGTTCTCCTCCACCGTCTATCTCGCCGCCGAAGCGCTGCTGCTCGCCGGCTCCGATGCGCAGAAGCAGAAGTGGTTGCCGGTCATTGCACAGGGCCATGCCATCGGCACGCTCGCGCTGTTCGAAGGCGCCGGCAATCCGTCGCCGAAATCGATCAAGCTCACCGCCGCGAACGGCGTGCTCAACGGCACCAAGAAGCCCGTGGCAGATGGCGCCATCGCCGATTTCGCCATCGTTGCCGCGCGCACTGCCTCCACCGGCCGCGACAGCGATATCGCGCTGTTCCTCGTCGATCTCACCAGCGAGGGCGTCGAGGCGAAGGCGCTGACCTCCATCGACCCGTCACGCAACCAGGCCGAGATTTCGTTCACGAACGTCAAGGCTGAGCCGCTCGGCGCCGCTAATGAAGGCTGGAGCATTCTCTCCCAGGTGCTGGATCGCGCTGCCGTACTGGTCGGCTTCGAGCAGGTCGGCGGCTCCGACCGCGCGCTGGAAATGGGCCGCGACTACGCGCTCGATCGTATCGCCTTCGGCCGCCAGATCGGCTCGTTCCAGGCGGTGAAGCACATGCTTGCCGACATGTATGTCTCGGCGACGCTGGCGCGCTCGAATTGTTATTACGGCGCCTGGGCGCTCTCGACCAATGCCGCTGAGTTGCCGGAAGCGGCCGCAGCCGCGCGCATCAGCGCCACGCAGGCGTTCCAGCATTGCTCCAAGAACAATATCCAGGTCCATGGCGGCATGGGTTTCACCTGGGAATTCGACTGCCATCTCTACTACCGCCGCTCCAATGCGCTGGCGGTCGGCCTGGGGTCGCTGAGCTATTGGGAAGACCAGCTGATCGAGCGCATGCGCCAGAAGAACGCGGCCTAAGGATCATCCGATGAATTTCGATGATACCCCGCAGGAAGCCGAATTCCGCGCCAAAGCGCGCGAATGGATCGCGGCCAATGCGCCGCGCGAATATGAGGACGAGCTGAAAAAGGCCGCGCTCGGCCGCATCCAGCTCAAACATGCGAACATCCTCGAAGTCGCAAAAGCCTGGCAGAAGAAGAAGGCCGATGCCGGATGGGCGGTGCCGCATTGGCCGAAGGAATATGGCGGCCGCGGTGCTTCGCCGATCGAGCGCGTGATCTGGCAGCAGGAAGAGGGCGTGTTCGGCAAGCTCGGCGCGCTTTTCATCATCGGCCAGGGCATGTGCGGCCCGACCATGATGGCCTTCGCGCAGGAGGAGCATAAGCTCCGCTACCTGCCGCCGCTGGCCTCCGGCGAAAACGTCTGGTGCCAGCTATTCTCCGAACCGGCAGGTGGCTCCGACGTCGCCGGCCTCCGCACCCGCGCGGAGAAAGATGGCAACGACTGGGTCATCAACGGCCAGAAGATCTGGACCTCCGGCGCGCATCATTCCGATTACGGCATCCTGATCACGCGCACCGATCCCACCGTGCCCAAGCACAAGGGCCTCACCATGTTCTTCCTGGACATGAAGAGCCCGGGCGTCGAGGTGAAGCCGATCAAGCAGGCCAATGGCCAGGCCGAGTTCAACGAAGTCTATTTCACCGATGTCCGCATTCCCGACCACCAGCGCCTTGGCGCGGTCGGCGACGGCTGGAACGTGTCGCTGACCACGCTGATGAACGAACGCATGGCGATCGGCGCGGGCGTCGCCACCGGCTTCCCCGAACTGTTCGATTTCGTCAGCAACCTGACGCTGGACGATGGTCCCGCCATCGACAATCCCGCCGTGCGCTCAAAACTCGCCAATTGGGCCGTACGTGCCTCGGGCCTGCGCTATACGAGCTTCCGTTCGATCTCGGCACTGTCGAAGGGCGAGCGGCCGGGGCCGGAGAATTCCATCGGCAAGCTCGTCGCCGGCGCCATGACCCAGGAGGTCGCGACCTATGCGCTCGACCTGCAGGGCGCGGCCGGGGTGTTGAACAGCCCGGAGGATGCGGAAGTCGCCGGCAAATTCCAGGCGATGCTGCTGCGCTCGCCCGCCACTCGCGTCGAGGGCGGCACCGATGAGATCCTGCGCAACATCATCGCGGAGCGCGTGCTGGGCCTGCCCGGCGACATCCGCGTCGACAAGGACGTGCCATTCAACAAGATCCCGACCAAGGGACGATGACTGGCGGCCGGTGCGGCATGCCGCTCCGGTCGCAGTTTTCTTTTCGTAGAGGACGACCATCATGAATTTCGATGATACGCCGCAGGAAGCCGAATTCCGCGCTATCGCGCGTAAATGGATCGACGCCAATGCGCCGAAGGAGCTGCATGCAGCCCTGTCCGATCCGAACGCCAAGCGCGACTCCATGCTCGGTGCCTCCAAGGCCTGGCAGAAGAAGAAGGCCGATGCCGGCTGGGCCTGCCTGCATTGGCCGAAGGACTATGGCGGCCGCGGATCGACGCCCATCGAGCGCGTGATCTGGCAGCAGGAGGAGGGCGTCTATGACAAGCTCTCGCGCCCCTTCGCCATCGGCCAGGGCATGTGCGGTCCGACCGTGATGGCCTATGCGACGGAAGACCAGAAGCGCGAATATCTGCCGCCGCT
This sequence comes from Tardiphaga sp., assembly GCF_044340795.1. Taxonomy (GTDB): domain Bacteria; phylum Pseudomonadota; class Alphaproteobacteria; order Rhizobiales; family Xanthobacteraceae; genus Tardiphaga. The sequence continues at coordinate 14,872 of NZ_JBIISY010000095.1, read as the reverse complement.
GGCCTCGGGCGAGAAGGTCTGGTGCCAGTTGTTCTCCGAGCCCGCCGGCGGCTCTGACGTTGCGGGTCTCCGCACCCGCGCGGAGAAGGATGGCGATGACTGGATCATCAACGGCCAGAAGATCTGGACGTCGGGCGCGCATTACTCTGACTACGGCATCCTGATTACCCGCACCGATCCCAATGTGCCCAAGCACAAGGGCCTCACCATGTTTTTCCTGGACATGAAGAGCCCCGGTGTCGAGGTGAAGCCGATCAAGCAGGCCAATGGCATGCAGGAATTCAACGAGGTGTTCTTCACCAATGTGCGGATTCCGGACAGCCAGCGCCTCGGCGCCGTGGGCGATGGCTGGAATGTGTCGCTGACCACGCTGATGAACGAGCGCATGTCGATCGGCGCGCGCGTTCACACCGGCTTTCCCGAGCTGTTCGACTATTGCAGCAAGCTGATGCTGGAGGACGGACCCGCCATCAACGATCCCAATGTGCGCTCCAAGCTTGCAGGCTGGGCCGTGAAGAATTCCGGCCTCACCTACACGAGCTATCGTTCGATCTCGGCACTGTCGAAAGGCGAGCGTCCGGGACCGGAGAATTCCATCGGCAAGCTGGTGTCCGGCATGATGATGCAGGACATCGCTATGTTTGCTGCGGATCTGCAGGGTGCTTCCGGCGCGCTGGTGGGCGAGGATGCGGAAGCCCACGGCGAATTCCAGGCGACGATCCTGTCCTCGCCCTCGATGCGCATCGCCGGCGGCACCGACGAGATTTTGCGGAACATCATCGCGGAGCGTGTGCTGGGCCTTCCCGGGGACATTCGTGTCGACAAGGACGTGCCATTCAACAAGGTGCCGACCAAGGGGCGCTAACTCCGTCCCGTAGCCCGGATGGAGCGCAGCGCAATCCGGGGATGTCGAGATAGCTGAAACGCCGGCCCCCGGGTTATGCTGCGCTCCACCCGGGCTACGAAGAAAGACAACATGACCGACGCCATCTCCACTCTCGAAACCCTTCTCGCCGACCGCTACTCCTGCCGCGCCTACAAGCCGGACGCCGTGTCGCGCGAGATCATCGATCGCATCCTCGCCGCCGCGCAGCGCACAGCGTCATGGTGCAACAGCCAGCCCTGGCAGGTGACGATCACGTCGGGTGAGGCGACGAGGAAGTTTCGCGATGCCCTCTATCCCGTCGCCGCATCCGGCACGCCGAGCACCGGCGATTTCGAGTTCCCGCGCGAGTATCGCGGTGTCTATCTCGATCGCCGCCGCGAGAGCGGCTTCCAGCTCTACAATACGCTTGGTATCGCACGCGGCGACAAGGCCGCCTATGCGGAGCAGGCGCTGCAGAATTTCAACTTCTTCGGCGCCCCGCATGTGGCGATCATCTCGTCGGATGAGGCGCTCGGCGTTTATGGTGCGGTTGATTGCGGCGGCTATGTGAACAACTTCATGCTGGCCGCCCAGGCGCTCGGTGTCGCCACCGTGCCGCAGGCGGCGCTGGCATTTCATTCAGCCGTGGTGCGCAAGCATTTTGGCCTGGCGGATGACCGCCGCGTGGTGTGCGGGATTTCATTCGGCTATGCGGATGATGGGCACAAGGTGAACAGCTATCGGACGAGCCGCGCGCAGCTCGGAGATGTCGCGACATTCGTGGAGTGACATCATCGCAGCAACGCTCCCTCTTCACCTCTCCCCACCGGGGAGAGGTAACCGAGCGTCGTTGGGCCGCCTTCTCAACTAAAACCTCGGCGCCCGCTTCTCCGCAAACGCCTTTGTCCCTTCCTTGATCTCGTCCCCGCGCATGCTGTCGCGGGCCCGCTGATCCGCCGCTGCCTCATCCAGCTCGCCGCGCGCGAATTCGTTGATCGCCTGCTTCATCCCGCGCATCGCCTGCGGTGCGTTGCCGGCCAGCATTGTCGCCAACCGGTCGACTTCGCCATCCAGTGCCCGCGTCGTTGCGATCGATGTCAGATAGCCGATCCGCAGCATCTCCTGCGCGTCGATCTTCTCCGCCGTCAGGAACAGCCGCTTGGCGTTGTCGGCGCCCAGCCGGCTCACATAGCGTTTGATGCCGCCCCTGTAGTAATGCAGCCCGAGCCGCGCCGCCGGCATGAACATCTCGGCGGTTTCCAGTCCGATGCGGAAATCGCAGGCGAGGGCCAGATCCGTCGAGCCGCCATACACGCCGCCATTCAGCCGGCAGATGGTCGGCACGCCGAGATCCTCCAGCCGGTTGGCAACAGCCTCGAAAGCCGAGCCGGATGAGCTGTCCGATGGCGTGCTCGCTGCCCGGGCGGCAATGGCCGTCAGGTCGAAGCCGGCGCTGAAGGCGCGGCCGGTGCCGGTCAGCACCAGCACCCGGATGGCAGGGGCGGCTTCCACCTGGTCGAAATGCGCCATCAGCATGTCCAGATCGGCCTGCGAGAGCCGGTTGAGCTTGGCCGGCCGGTTCAGGCGGATGGTGGCGCGGGGGCCGTCGATGGTCAGGATCGGGGGCGAATTCTCGGCGGTGTCTGTCGTTTCCGACATGTTGTTCTCCTTTGCAGCGGGGCGACGGTGCACGTGCGTCCCGGGCGCGTCAATCGCCATGCCCGATCTGCACATTTTCAGAAGTTGCAGGGCGGGGTATGATGACCGCATAGGTTCTATTGCGGCTCGCGCTCACGGTCATCCGTCGTTCACACGGACGGGCGACATAGCGCTCGCATTCTCGAAAACCGGTTCACGCCCATGGATATGTCCTATCTCCATCATTTCGGTAGTGCCGCCGCCACGATCTTCGTGGTGGCCACGGCCACCATGCGGACGATGATCCCGCTGCGGGTGTTCGGCATCATTGCCAATCTGCTGCTGATCGCCATCTCGATCCCGACGCATAACTACCCGACCCTGGTGCTGCATGCGGTGCTGCTGCCGGTGAACATCTATCGCCTGCGCCAGATGCTGCAGCTGGTGCGCGACGTGAAGAAGTCGGTGAATTCGGACCTGTCGATGGAGTGGTTGAAGCCGTTCATGACCAAGCAGAAGTGCAAGGCGGGCGAGATCCTGTTCTACAAGGACGAGAAGGCCGACCGGATGTTCTACGTCGTTTCCGGCCGCTATCGGCTCGTCGAGTCCGGCATCGAATTGCCGGTCGGTGCCATTGTTGGCGAACTCGGCATGCTGTCGCCGCTCGGCGAACGGACGCAGACGCTGGAATGTATCGAGGACGGCCTCGTGCTGAGCGTGACCTACGCGCAGGTCGAGGAGCTCTATGTGCAGAATCCGGAATTCGGATTTTTCTTCCTGCGCCTTGCGAGCGCGCGCCTGTTCGAGAATATCGGGACCCTGGAAGCGCGACTGTCGCAGCGCGATGCGCCGGTCACGACCACGGTGCCTGCGGCGCAGACTGCGTAATAGTCAGGGATCGTCGTGGCCAGTTTCACCAATGTCATCCGCTCGACCCTCGGCGAAATCGCGGGGATCAACGATGTCGCGGAGGTGGCATATCCCGCAGGCCTGCCGGCAGCGGTACGGCCGATCGCGGTGAGCAATGTGGCTCTGCTGATCGACTATCAGAGCCCGGCCTATGCGCAGCTCTATTCCGACCGGCTGCGCCGTTTCGTCGGCAAGCGCGGCGTCGATGATGCCTTGTTCTGCGAGATCGCGCAGTTGCTCGCCGAGCGCATGAGCTATCACGATCCGATCCGCATCGCGCAGCTGAAGCTGCAGGAACCGGTCACGCCCGGTCGCAGGGCGGTCGTGGACAAGCGTCGCTTCCGGCTAGACGAACTCGTGTCATCGCTGCCGGACATCGTCGGCAAGCCCGCGATGCGGCTGCTGGAGCGCGTCTATTGCGCGCATCGCACCGTGCAGATCCGTTTCAGCAAAGCGAGCATCGTCGGCATCAAGCGCCTCGAATTCGAAGCCTGGCTGCGGCACTGGCGGCGTCTGTCCACGCGCTACGAGATCGAGCGTGTCTGGGTCGAGCGCTGGCTGCACATGATCGATCGTGCGTTGACCAGACGGCCCGACGCGGTCGACGCGGTGGTGCAGTCTGCCACGATGATCGAAGGTTATGGCACCGGCTATCGCCATGGCATGGCAGCCTGGCATCAGATTATCGACGGTCTTGCCAAACCATGTTTCGACGGAACGCTGGCCATGACCGACCTGAGCGGCGCGATCGAGCGTGCCCGTGCGGTGCCGCGCGATCCCAAGGGCGAGCAGTTGAGCAAGGCTATCGCCGAATTACGGCTCGCGCATTGACGGTGATCATTCGGGGGCCGTGGCAAAAGGCCCAAACACGAAGCGGTGAGTTTCCGGGTTCCCCGGCGTGCATTCCCGGCGCCGGAGTGTCATAAAGAAGGCGAGCGACGGGCGGCTCTGGCTGCTGCGCCGTGATCGTGAGAAGGGCGCCAGCGTGTTTCCTGCAATGTCGTCGTCGATCGTGTTGGGCGGGCTTGTCGGCTGGATGCTCGCGTTGACCGTGAAGCACGTCATCGCCGATTTCATACTCCAGAATGCCTGGATGGCGATGGGCAAGGACCAGAAGACCGGCTGGGCCCTGCCGCTGCTGATTCACTGCACGATCCACGGTGTGCTCACGACGGCCATCATCGCAGCTGTCCAGCCGAAACTCTGGTATCTCGGACTGGTGGATTTCGCGATCCACATCACCATCGATCGCTGCAAGGGGTGGACAGTCGCGCATTGCGGCGTCACGCCGGATACGCGCTGGTTCTGGTGGCTGATCGGAATCGATCAGGCTTTGCATCACGTGACCGGCTTTTTCCTCGCCATCTACATCGCTGCGAGCGGCTGAATCGCGGAAAGTCCTGCGGCAACCTTGCGTCAGGCTTGTGGCGGCGGCTGCCATATTTACCACTGTTGCGCAAGAGTCGCACATGCCCGTTAAGGCTATTGGTTAACCGCACGTTAGCAAATTGAACCGCATCCTCCGTAACTAAGGAGAGCGAACATGTGGTCTAGCCGTCAAGCTTTTGAGAACGACCGTTGCCCTGTCAGCGATGACTTGCTCGGTGCGATGTATCGCGCGAATGAAAATGGCCTGCCCCATCTTGTCGCCAGCGTGCCCTCGGAAGTGCGCGCGATGCTGGCGCTGTTCTGCTACCGCCGCAATCATATGCATGCGCTTGCGATCTCCATCGCATCGAGCTGCAGCGAGCGCGAGCTGATCGAGCATGGCGGCCGCGTCGGATCCACGCTCTATGCGCTGGCCAATGAAGCGGCTGCCGTGCGCAGCGTCTCGGTGTCGGCCTATAGCAGCCGCAAGGCGATCACGCTGTCGACCAAGCCGCTGTCGACGATTGCACCGCTGGATGAAGACCTCGACGACGAGGTTGAAGCCGAGCGCGATCGCGTGATCGCGTAAACTACCAATCCGGGGCTGCCAGCACCGGCAGTCCGTGGCGGCGCCGTGCCATGGCGCATTCGGGATCGCCGGGCATGCAGGTCCGGCAGACATCCGGCCGGATCTCATAGATCCCGCAGGCGACAAATTCCCCCACCTTGCCGTTCAGCGCGCTGCAGCGATCGCCTTCGCAACGCATGCCGGACTGACGCTCGTTCACGAACTTTTCCGGGATCAGGTCGAGCTCCGCATCATCCTCGATGGTGAAGCGCGGCCAGTTGCTCGAATAGGAGCAGCAGGCGCCGCAGGCCTGGCACGGGCTTTCGTCAGCAATGGGAGCGGTGGTCGTCATGCCGCGCGGTTTAGCGCGATCGGGCATGTCTCGCCAGATGCTCAGGCGTCGGTCGGCGGTTCCCAGGCCAGCGTCTTGCGCCAGCGGCTGCGCAGCACTTCGCGGCGTTCGGGATATTTTTCATCCAGATACTCGGCGGTCACGGCGCGGTCGGTGCGAAAACTACGGAAATCGCTGCGCAGTTCGCACCAGGCTGCGAGCAGGCGCACGGCTTCGAGATAGCCGACGGCGATCGGCCAGATGATGCGCTCGCTGTCGCGGCCGGATTCGTCGCGGTAGCAGAGCCGCACTTTCTTGCCGGCATGAATATGCGCGCGCATCTGCACCATATCGAGCGCGTCCATCGCACCGCGGAAATGCGGCCGCGCGCGGCTCGCTGGCTCCAGCACGAACGGGCGCAGCTTCTCCGGCACGGTGTCGGCGATCTTGGCGATCAGGTCCTTGGCCGCCGTCGCCAGCGCCGGATCGGCATGGCCCATCACCCATTGCGCGCCGAGCACGGCAGCCTCGATCTCGTCTGGTGTCAGCATCAAGGGCGGCATGTCGAAGCCGCTTTCCAGAATGTACCCCATGCCGGCCTCGCCGCGAATCGGCACGCGCTGGCCCATCAGGGTCGCGATATCGCGATAGATCGTGCGCTTGGATGTCTCCAACTCGGCCGCGATGGCATCGGCCGTGAGCGGCTTCTGCGTTCGTCGCAGCACCTGGATGATCTGAAACAGGCGATCGGCGCGTCTCATGGCGTCCTCGTTGCACACTGCTGACAGCATGTTGGCAGCAGGGGTCCGTCATACAGGAGCCAACCCTGAACACGGAAGGATTCCTGTCATGAACGCATTTGAAAGCCTGGGCTTTCCCCAAGACGACCGGCTCTGGTGCCTGCGCGCCTGGCTGCTGGAGCGCGCGATTGTCCTCATGGCCGGCGACTGGCGCTGGGCGCTGTTCGGCATGGCCTGCCGGATGATGTCCGCCGGGCTGGCGCAGGCGCGTCTTTGGCTCGTGGCCACGATCCGCTGCTGACATCACGGTGGCAGCAGCGTCCATCTAGACCTACGCACCATCACCAACGGGAGAACGACATGATCACGCTGCACGGCGGAGGTGCAGGCTTTGGCCTGCCGGAAATCAGCCCCTTCGTCACCAAGACGGAGGTCCAGCTCAAAATGGTGGGACTGGCTTACACCAAGCAGCCATCGCGGCCGACGGAGTCGCCGAAAGGGCAGCTTCCGTTCATCGACGATGATGCGGAGTTGATCGCCGATTCCACTTTCATCCGCGCGCATCTCGAGCGCAAATACGGTGTCGACTTCGACGACGGGCTCGATCTCGCCCAGCGTGCTCAGGCCTGGGCGATCGAGCGCATGCTGGAAAATCACATCTATCTGGCGCTCGTGAACGCGCGCTGGCTGGATGACGCGAATTTTGCCAAAGGCCCTGCGCGTTTCTTCGATATCGTACCGGAGGTGCAGCGCCTGGGTGTTTGCGCGGCCGTCCGTGCGCAGGTGGCGCAGAACTATCTCGCCAACGGCCTCGGCCGGCATTCGCCGGAGGAGGCGCTCGAACTCGTCAGTCGCTCGTTGATGGCGCTGTCGCTGCTGCTGGCGGCAAAGCCCTATCTGATGGGGGAGTGCCCCTGCGGCGTCGACGCGACGGCCTTTGCGATGCTGGCCGGCATCATGACGCCATATTTCGAATCGCCGCTGCGGATCCGGCTTCTCCATTTCGGCAATCTCACCGCCTATGTGGATCGCATGATGGCGCAGTTCTATCCGGAGCATGCCTGGCAGCGTCAGGCCGCGGCGGCTTGATCTTCGAGCTGTCGTTGCCCGGCTTGACCGGGCAACCCAGTACACTCTGGAGCAGCGATGTTTACTGGGTCACCCGGTCAAGCCGGGTGACGACAAGGTGGACTTCAAGCTCGCCAGCTCCTTTTCCAACTCTGCAATCCGCGCATCTCGCATGGCCACTGCCTGCGCTACATCGGCTGCATCAAACTTCTGCGGAATGTGCTGAGGGCAATTCGTATCCCATGCGGACACCGTGAACAGAATCACCTGCTCCGGCCGCGCGCGATAGCCTTTCGGCATCATCGACGCGATCAGCGCCGGATCATCTTCGACCACCTTTGCGGTACCCCAGATCTTCACACGGCGACGATGAACGTAATCCATGATGAAGATATTGGCCTTGGGATTCTCAGTCAGATTCCCCTGCGTGATGTACTGCCGGTTGCCGCTGAAATCGGCGAAGGCGATGGTGTGCTTGTCGAGCACCTTGATGAAACCCTTGGGGCCGCCGCGGTGCTGCATATAGGGCTGGCCGTCGGCGCTCGCCGTGGCGAGATAGAAGCTGTTGGTATGCGCGAGGAATTCGGCGAGGTTGTCGTCGATCTCGGTCTGCCAGCCGCCGCTCTCCTCCACATGGGCATAGGATTTGCGCGAGCCCTTGCGGGCCTGGATCGCCTTGACGGCCGGCGTGAAGGCGACATCGCTCGCATAGACATGGGTGTCGGACATCTGAGCCACCTTTCTTTTCACGCTGGAATATGGCCTCCGGCCATCCCGGCAACAATCGCCGCGATTGACACTTCATTGTTGCGGATATTGAAATGATGCCATGGATCGCATCGAAGCCATGACCGCCTTTGTCGCGGTCGCCGACCTGCAGGGCTTTGCGCCGGCCGCGCGTCGGCTCGGCATTTCGGCGTCCGCCGTCACGCGGCTGGTGGCGGCGCTGGAGGAGCGGCTGGGCGCCCGGCTGCTGCAACGGACCACGCGCTCGGTGACGCTGACCGACGTCGGCGCGCGCTATCTGGAGCGAACGCGACGCATCCTCGCCGATCTCGAAGAGGCCGATGGCGCAGCGCAGGCCGAGCAGGTGCAGCCGAGCGGGCGATTGACGGTGGCCGCGCCGGTGGGGTTTGGCCGGCTGCACGTGACACCGCTGATGTCAGCCTATCTGCAGCGCTATCCGGAGGTGTCCGGCGAATTGCGGCTCAATGATCGCATGGTCAATCTGGTGGAGGAGGGCGTCGACGTCGCCGTCCGCGTCGGCGATCTCGCCGATTCCAGCCTGGTGGCGCGGCAGGTGGGCGACATGCGGCGGATCGTCGTGGCATCGCCGGACTATCTCAAGCGCCGCGGCGAGCCGAAGGCGCCCGAGGCGATTGCGGAGCACGACACGATCCAGTTCGGCGCGGCCGTGGTCTCACCGGAATGGCGGTTCGTGCGCGACGGGCAGGACCTGCGCGTGCCCTATACGCCGCGCTTCATCTGTAATGTCGCCGACGCCGCCATCTGGCATGCGGCGCAGGGGGGCGGCCTGACACGGGTGCTGGCCTATCAGGCGGCGGAGGCGCTGGCCGCCGGCAAGCTGAAAGTGGTGCTGGCCGCCTTCGAGCAGCCGCCCATTCCGATCCATATCGTCTATCCGACCTCGCGCCTGCTATCGGCCAAGGTGCGCGCATTCATCGATCTGGCCGTCGAGACCACGGATTGGCGGTTTGGTGAGAAGCGTAGGATGGGTTGAGCGGAGCGATACCCATCACCACAAACACCGGAGCGTGCGGTGATGGGTATCGTTCCGGCGCTGCGCGCCTCCGCTCAACCCATCCTACGCCTTCTTCACCACCACACTGAACGTCCCGTTGGCCCGCGCACAGGGCACGCCGTCGGCGGTGATCAGCGCCTGCGCAAAACACAATCTGCTGCCGGTCTTTACGACATCGGTCACGATCTCCAGCCATTGTCCAATTTTCGCGGGCCCGAGAAAATCGGCGGAGAGGTTCACCGTCACCAGCCGCGTGCCGCCGCCGGCGACATGGCCGCAACTCAGGCCCATGGCATTGTCCGCAAGCGCCGTGATCAAGCCGCCATGCGCCATGCCGCGCGAATTGGTGTGCGCCTCGGCAATGCGCAGGCCGAGGATCACGGCCTTGTCGGTGGTCTTCGAATAGATCGGCTCCCACGGCGCGGTGAGCGGGCTCTTGCGGAAGTGTGGCGCGAAGCCGTCAGGGATGGTGTCGGTCATGCGCGCAGTGTGGGCACAAATGAGCGCGAAGGACAGGCCAACAAAGTTTCAAACGGGCTGGAGCCTGTCATCCCGGCGAACGCCGGGATCCATAGCCTCGGTCTTATCGGTGAACACGAAAGACGCTGAGCTATGCACACTGTGCTTCATCAGGCTTACAGCGTGTATGGGTCCCGGCGTTCGCCGGGACGACAGGGAGCCTCAATACGGCAGCCCCACATAATTCTCCGCCAGCGACGCGCGCGCCACGTCCGAATGCACGACATAGTCCAACTCGGCCTGCTGCAGCTTGGTGCCGAAACCGTCGGTATCGGGGAAGCGATGCATCATAGACGTCATCCACCACGAGAAGCGCACGGCCTTCCACACGCGCTTGAGCGCGGTCACGGAATAATTGTCGAGGCCGGCCGATGACTTCTCGTCATAATATTCGCGAAGCGCCATCGACAGGTAATGCACGTCCGAGGCTGCGAGGTTGAGCCCCTTGGCGCCGGTGGGCGGCACGATATGAGCGGCGTCGCCGGCCAGGAACAGTTTTCCGAAACGCATCGGCTCTGCGACAAAACTGCGCAGCGGGGCGATGCTCTTTTCCAGCGAAGGACCGGTGATGAGGCTCTCTGCCGCTTCGGGATCAAGGCGGCGGCGCAGCTCGTCCCAGAACATGTCGTCGGTCCAGTCCTCGACCTTCTCGTCGAGCGAGCACTGCACATAATAGCGGCTGCGGGTCGGCGAGCGCATCGAGCACAGCGCGAAGCCGCGGGCGTGATTGGTGTAGATCAGCTCCGGCGAAACCGGGGGCGTGTCCGACAGCAGGCCGAGCCAGCCGAACGGATAGACGCGCTCATAGGTGTGAACGGCCGAGGCGGGGATCGCCTGCCGGCTGGCGCCATGGAAACCATCGCAGCCGGCGATGAAATCGCACAGCAATTCATAGGTAGCGCCGTCCTTCTCATAGCGGACGCGCGGCTTGTCGCTGTCGAAATCATGCAGGCGGACATTGTCGGCGTCATAGACGGTCTTGAGACCGGCCTTTTCACGGGCATCCATCAGGTCGCGCGTGACCTCGGTCTGGCCGTAGACGGTGACGACCTTGCCGCCCGACGCCTGTTTCAGATCGATGCGGTGGCGGGTGCCGCCGAACAGCAGTTCGATGCCGTCATGGATCAGGCCTTCGTGATGCAGGCGCTCGGTGATCCCCAGCTTCTCGAGCAGGCCGACGGTGCCTTGTTCCAGCACGCCGGCACGGATCCGCGCCAGCACATAGTCGCGGTCCTTGCGCTCCAGAATGACGTTGTCGATGCCATAGGAATGCAGCAGCTGCCCGAGCAGCATGCCCGCCGGACCGGCTCCGATGATCGCAACTTTCGTGCGCACGACTTGCTCCCGTGATTGATTGTGTTTCAGTCTCAAGGCTGAGTTGACAAGTCAAGCGCCATGGCGAGACTGACATTCGTCAAGGTTGCAATGATCGTTATAAAATATAACAATCATCGCCAAGAGCTGTTCAAGGCCCAGTCAATAGGTTCGACAGAACAAGTCCGAGAGGACGGGTCCAGTGGGAAAACTCACGGACGCACAGAGGGAGAGACGTCGATGAGGAAGACGCTGATGGCGTTGATCGCGGCCGGCTGCCTGTTGCCGATCGCAGCACAGGCGCAGGACAAGACCGTCAATCTGAAAGTGTCGCTGTGGGTGCCGCCTGCGCACCCGCTGGTGCCGGCGACGCAAGCCTGGGCCCAGAGCATCGAGAAAGCCTCGAATGGCAGCATCAAGCTGTCGGTGTTCCCCTCGGAACAGCTCGGCAAGGCATTCGACCATTACGACATGGCGCGCGATGGCATCGCCGATGTCACCTACGTCAATCCCGGCTATCAGCCGGGCCGTTTCCCGATCGCTGCGGCCGGCCAGATTCCCTTCGTGTTCTCCGAAGGCAAGAAGGGCACCCAGGCCTTCAACGAGTGGTACCAGAAATATGCCAAGACGGAGATGAAGGACACCAAGCTGTGCTTCGCCTTCATCCATGCGCCCGGAACGCTGCACGGCAAGAAGAAGATCGTGGTGCCCGACGATCTCAAGGGCGTGAAGGTACGCCCGGCGCAGAGCACGATCGGCGAAATGGTCAAGCTGTTCGGCGGCACCAATGTGCAGGCCTCCGCGCCTGAATCGCGCGACGCGCTGGAGCGCGGCGTGGCGGACGAGATCGCGTTCCCCTGGGGCTCGATCTTCCTGTTCGGCATCGACAAGGTGGTGAAGTATCACATCGACGTGCCGCTCTATTCGACGGTGTTCACCTACAATATCAATCTCGCGAAATATAACGCCATGTCGGCGGCGCAGAAGAAGATCATCGACGATCACTGCTCGCCGGAATGGGCGGCGAAGGTGACCGATCCGTGGGTGGACTATGAATTCGCCGGGGTCGCCAAGATGAAGGCGCTGCCGGATCATGAGGTCTATCCGCTGACGCCGCAACAGCTCGCGACCTGGAAGAAGGGCGTCGAGCCGCTGCATGCGGCCTGGGCGGCTGCCGTGAAGAAAGCGGGCGGCGATGCGGACGCGATCGATGCGGAGCTGAAGGCCTCGCTGAAGAAGCACAATGCGGGGCTGTGAGGCTCTGCACTGAGGTCGCTGTTCGGCACGGACCTCTCACCACGTCATGGCCGGGCCTGACCCGGCCACCCACCTTCCTTCGCTGTTCAAAGATGGGTGCCCGGGCCTCCGCCACGCTGAAGCGGCTTCGGCCGCGCAAGCAGGTCAAGCCCGGGCATGACAGCGGAGAGTGAGGCTAGCCTTTCCAATCATAAATGCGATTGTGTACATGACCTCCACCCCCGAAGTCACCGCCGACGGCGCGCTTGCCGGACCGCCGGAGCCGCGCAAGAAGAATGTGATGGATCGCTTCATCGATTCCATCGAATGGATCGCCGCCTTCTTCGTCGGCATCGTTGCGCTGAACACGTTCATCGCGGTGTTCATGCGAAAATTCTTCGCGGTCACGATCCCCGATTACTACAATGTCGGCCAGTTCATGCTGGGCGTGCTGATCTTCTGGGGCATCGCCGCCACAAGCTATCGCGGCTCGCACATCACTGTCGATCTGGTGTGGGCCAACGCAAAGCCAAAATATCAGCGCTGGATCGATGTGTTCGCGACGCTGGTGCTGCTGTTCGTCGTGAGCGTTCAAACCTACACGCTCTTCGACAAGGTGGTGGACACGTACAACAGTGGCCTCGTCACCATGGACCTGCAATTGCCGGTGTGGCCGTTCTTCCTGCTGTCCTGGATCGGCGATGGTGCCGCCGTGCTCCTGATCGCCATCCGCACCTACCGGCTCGTCTTCCATCCGGAAGAGATCCACGAGCCCAAGATCAAGACCGCGGAGTAACGGGGCATGGAACTGAGCAATGAAGCGGTCGCGGTCATCGGCTTTGTCAGCCTGTTCGTGCTGATGCTGCTGCGCGTGCCGGTGGGCATGGCCATGGGCCTCGTGGGCATCACCGGCTTCGGCTATATCACCGGCTTCGCGCCGGCGCTGAAGCTGGTGGGGCAGACCACCATGCGCACGGTGACGGATTATTCCTTCGGCGTGATCCCGATGTTCCTGCTGATGGGCGCCTTTGTCTCGGTGTCCGGCATCAGCCGCGAACTGTTTCGTGCGGCGAATACGTTCGTCGGGCACTGGAAGGGCGGCCTCGGCATCGCCACCATCGCGGCCTGCGGCGGCTTTGCGGCGATCTCCGGCTCGTCGGTGGCGACGGCGGCGACGTTCTCGGCCGTGGCCTATCCTGAGATGCGGCGGCATAATTATCCGCAGTCATTTGCCACCGGCGTCATCGCGGTGGGCGGCACACTGGGCGCCATGCTGCCGCCGTCCACGGTGCTGGCGGTCTATGGCATCATCACCCAGCAGGATATCGGAAAGCTGTTCATTGCCGGCATCATTCCGGGCCTGCTCGCGATCGTCATGCACATGATCACCATCGCCATCATCGGCGTGGTCAAACCTGGCTTCCTGCCCGAAGGCCCGCGCGCCAACTGGCGCGAGCGCGCCGCGGCCATTCGCGACGTGTGGTCGCCGCTGCTGCTGTTCGTGTTCGTGATCGGCGGGCTCTATGGCGGCTTCTTCATCCCGACCGAAGCCGGGGCGGTTGGCGCAGTCGGTGCGTTCCTGATCGGCGTCATGCGCGGCAAGCTCAACAAGGAAGGCATTTTGCAATCGCTGCTGCAGGCGACGCGGACGGCGGCGGCGGTCTTCACCGTGCTGATCGGTGCGCTCTGCTTCGGCTATTTCCTCACGGTGACGCAGACGCCGCAGCATGTGACGGAGTTTCTTACCGGCCTCGGCATCGGCCCTTACGGCGTGCTGGCGCTGATCCTGCTGATGTATCTCGTGCTCGGCTGCCTGATGGACGCCATGGCCATGGTGATCCTCACGGTGCCGATCGTGTTCCCGGTGATCCAGGCGCTCGGCTTCGATCCGATTTGGTTCGGCATCATCATCGTGATGACCGTCGAACTCGGCCTGATCCATCCGCCGGTCGGCATGAATGTCTTCGTCATCAAGAGCGTGATCAAGGACGTCACCATGTCGACGATTTTCAAGGGCGTGCTGCCCTTCGTGGCGACGGACCTGATCCGGCTGGTGCTGCTGATCCTGTTCCCGATCATCGCCACGTGGCTGCCGATGCGAATGCTGGGGTGAGGTGATGAGCGTGCCGGAACTCAAGACGAAGTATGTGTTCAGCCTCGCGATCCAGGTGGGCAGGCCGGTGGTGGCCGGCGATCTCGGTTATGGAACGAGGCGCGTAATCCCCGTGCTCGGCGGCACGGTGAAGGGCGAGGGCGTCAACGGCACCATCCATCAGGGCGGCGCGGATTTTCAGATCATCCGTCCGGACGGATTCACGGAGCTGGAAGCGAAATACACTTTCGAGCTGGACGACGGGGCGGTGATCTATATCGCCAATTACGGCATCCGCTTCGGGCCGAAGGAGGCGTTGGACCGCATCGCGCTTGGCGAGGTCGTCGATCCCGCTCTGATCTATTTCCGCTCGGTGCCGAAATTCGAGACCGCGCATCCGGACTATCGCTGGCTGATGCAGAACCTGTTCATCGGCGTCGGTGCGCGGCATCCGGATCGCGT
>NZ_JBIISY010000329.1:0-5283 GCF_044340795.1 Tardiphaga sp. | reverse complement strand
AGGTCACCCGCAAGTCACCAGTCAGTACAAAAGCATGGCGCGCGGCGAAAATTTAGTAGGCTTCCATCCCGACGACGAGGCTTATCTGCTTGAAACGATTGCGACATTCAATCGTCGTCTGGCTGATATCGCTGAGCTGAGGCAAACGCTTCAAGCTTCGTAGATCGTGTTTTCATTTCATCCCCACCCCCCCTTCCCGACGAAGTGACAAAACGCGCCCGGAAAATAATTCAGTAATTTTACTGTTTCCTGTTGACGCAGTAATTCTACTGCATCATAGTCCCTCTCAAGAACTCGCCGCCGAGCAGTTCACCCCAGCCACGGCTGGCCCCGCTTTGGGGAATGGAGAGGGAAAATGGCACTTCGATCTTCCATCCATCGCAAGCCTCCGGTCGATCACACTTTCAAGGTGGTCCGCATCACCGGCATGTACGGCACCTGCAACGCTATCAAGGCCTACATCGGCAACGATGAGGTAGGCGCTGCCGGCTTCGATGCTGTCGCACGCGAGTGGCTGGTGTCGTTCACCGCCCGCGATGGCTCGAACATCGAAACTGTTATCCCTGCTGGCGCCGACTTTCGCGCCTCCATGGACAAGCTCGAAGCGTACTTCGCCGAAGCTCACGCGACCCATTACCTGCCATTGGCGGAGGTTGCGTGATGCCCGAACTCGCAGCTGAGCTCCACTTCGCGATCATTCTCCTGAAGAACTACGCAAAGTTCGATGAAGAGAATGGCGACATCGAAGACGCCGCTTTCACCCGCATGCACATTGCGCGCTTCGAAGCTGCCCTCCCCTCTCAGTGGCGATCGGAGGATGCGGCATGACCCCGAAGCAACGCAATCATCTTCGCATCGCGGCCATTTCCGGCCGCGCAGACGAGCAGTTTCAGCGCGACACCGTCGCTGTCCTGGTCAGCTACATCGAGCGCATGGTCGGCGCCGGCGACGTATCCGAGAAGCACGAGACTCGCCTTCGTGAACTCACCAACACCACCTGCGCGGTGTTCGGCATGCCGTCGATTGCCGAGCGAGATGCGGTATTCGAGGCCAACTTGGCAATCCTGCGCGAGGTGCTGTGATGTTGCGCGATCTAGCAGAGGAACTGTTCGCGCTCGTCGGCATCGCAGCATTCTGTGTGTGCGTGCTCTTGCTGGGAGTGGGAATCCGATGAAGCGCCCCTACAGCACAGCGCGCAGCGCCGCCGTCTGCCGACGTGCCCTTGAGAAGGGCAACCTCGTCGCCTGTCATCACCACGGACTGGCCTGGAAGTTTGGCCGCCGGAAATTCAACAGCATCACCGTGTCCCGGCTGATTGAAGCGGGAGAAGCGGTTCGCGAAGGCAATATCGTGAGGAAAGTGAAATGAGTAACGCTGTCGAAAAGATGGATACGAACCGGGCAGATGACCGCGCTTTGTCGGTAGTCACCCCGATGGACATGCTGAACCGCGCGGTCGAGTCCGGCGCTACGATGGAAGTGCTCGAAAAGCTGATGTCGCTGCAGGAGCGCTATGAGGCGAACCAGGCGCACAAGGCTTTCGACGAAGCAGTATCGAACGCAAAGGCCGAGATTGGCCCGGTCGTCCGCAATAAGGCTGGACACAACAACAAGCGCTATGCCGACTTCGCAGCCATTGCCCGCTCGGTTGACCCGATCATCAGCAAGTTTGGCTTGTCCTATCGTTTCAAGACCGATCAGTCCGACAAGATTGCAGTGACATGCATCCTGTCGCATCGCATGGGCCACAGCGAGCAGACCACGCTTACTGGTCCAGCCGACACCAGCGGGAACAAGAACGCGATCCAGTCGCTCGGCTCGACCCTCACTTATCTCCAGCGGTACTCACTGGTGCAGATGCTTGGCCTTGCCGCATCCGACGATGATGACGGCAGAACCGCGGGCGCCGGCGAATGCATCAGTGACGAGCAGGCCGACAATATCCGCGATTTGCTCGAAGCAAATGGCAAGGATCGTGCTCGCTTCCTGAAATGGGCGAAGGTCGACCGCATTGAGGATCTTCCGGCGGCCAACTACGACACCTGTGTCGCAGCCATCACCCGAAAGGCTGACTGACATGCAGATCTTCGATTGTGAGCAGAATTCGACCGAATGGCACCTTGCTCGGCTTGGCATCCCAACCGCGTCCGAATTCTCGACCGTCCTCGCGAAGGGCGAAGGGAAGACCCGCAAGACGTACATGCTGAAGCTTGCCGGCGAGCTGATCACTGGCGAGCCACAGGAATCGTACACCAACGCCCATATGGAGCGTGGCAAGCAGATGGAGGAGGAAGCGCGGGACGCCTATTCCCTCATCAAGAATATCGACCCGGTCCGTGTCGGATTTGTCCGCAGCGGCGACACCGGCTGCTCGCCCGATAGCTTGATCGGTGAAGATGGAGGGCTCGAGATCAAGACCGCCCTTCCCCACATCCAGATCGAGCGCCTGCTGAAGGGCACGCTCCCGCCTGAGCATCGCGCGCAGGTTCAAGGATCAATCTGGATCTGTGAACGCAAATGGTGGGACTTCGTCAGCTATTGCCCGAAGCTCCCGCCGCTGATCATTCGCGTCCCCCGCGACGACGGCTACATTGCTACCCTCGCCGGTGCCGTAAAGGCCTTCAATGAAGAGCTGGCTGAGACCGTCGCGACCATCCGCGCCTATGGAAAGTCGAAGGAGGCAGCATGAGCCGCGCTCTGATCACCATCCATGGCAAAGCCGATCGCGAGCGCGCGGCCAAATGGTGCCACCAGGCGCCGCCGGAGACGCGCATCGAGTTCAAGGCAGCGAAGCGAACACTTGAGCAGAATTCACGCATGTGGGCGATGCTGACCGACGTTGCGACGCAGAAACAGCACGCCGGCCGGAAGTATACGCCCGATCAGTGGAAGGTGCTGTTCATGCACGCCTGCGGGCGCGAAGTGCAGTTTATTCCGTCCTTGGACAATTCCACGTTCATCCCTTGGGGGCAGTCATCATCGGACCTATCGAAGCAGGAGATGAGCGCGCTCATCGAATTCATGTTCGCATGGGGAGCCGAGAATGGTGTCGTCTTCCATGATCAGGAAGTGGAGCAAGCGGCATGAGCCGGCGGGAATTCTCAAAGGAAGTCCGTCGCCAGGCGCACGCCCGAGCGGATGGTTACTGCGAAGGCCTCAAGGCCGACGGCACCCGCTGCAACGGCGCCCTGCTCGACGGACGCTTCCACTACGACCACAACATTCCCGATGCGCTCGGCGGCGAACCAGAGCTCTGGAACTGTGTCGTGCTTTGCGTTCCGTGCCACACGGAGAAGACCGCCAAGCGAGACGTCCCGATGATCGCCAAAGCGAAACGCGTCGCTGATCGCCATATCGGGATCAAGAAGCGGTCCAGCTTCGGACCGCGTAAGCCGCAACGCTCGGCCAGCCGCCCTATTGAGCGCCGGAGCGAGGTCCAGCCATGACCGTTCAAACCCACAGCATCCCAGCTCCGGTGCTGGCTGCCTTCGAGAACGTCCCTCATTTGTCGATCCCGCAGCTCGCCAAGGCTGCGCAAATGGACAAGAAGACGCTTACAAAGCACCGTGAAGCGGGAAATCTTCCCGTCCACATCAAGGGCACAGGGCTTGAGCGCCGCCACTACGTCTGTACGCTCGGCGATGTCGCTGAATTTTACCGCCGAACGGGTGAAGCATGTCAGTCTTCCGGGTCAGAAACTCGCCCTACTATCAGTTCGATTTCCAGATCAAAGGTCACCGCTTTTACGGCTCGACCGAAGAGACGAGTGAACATAAGGCTCGTGAGTTCGAGCGCGGGCAAAGGGAAGAAGCCAAAGCCTTCGTCAAGCAAGCCCTCGACGCAGGCCGGAAACCCATGACTCTCGCCATTGCCGCCGATCGCTGGTGGGACGAGGTCGGCCGTCATGGCAGCGACCCGGACTTGGAACGAGCGCTGGACTGGCTAAAGACCCAGATCGGGCCCCATGTGCTCCTGCACACGATCAACGATGACATGATTTCCCGCGCCGTCGAGGCCCGTAGAAAGTGCGTCATGCGCGCTGGCCGGGATAGCGACGGAAAACAGCTATATCGACCCCTGAGCCCGCGCACGGTGAACAAGACGGTGCCAAGCCTAATGCGCCGCGTCATGAACAGGGCGGCGGAAAATTGGTCGGTCGCCATCCTCGCTCAGCCAAAGTGGAAGAAGCACTTCCTACCCGAGCGCAAGCGGCCGGTGCGCGAGATCACGCACGCCGAGGATCGGGCGCTGGACGAAGTGGAGAGCCGTGAATACGCGGAGCTCCGCGAGTTCGCCGAAATCATGGGCCTGCGCCGGCGGGAGCTGCTGCTGAAATGGACCCAGGTCAATTTCGATCAAGCGACGATCGCCATCATCGGCAAGGGCGGCATCCCGGCCATCCTGCCCCTCACCCAGCGCGCCTACGACATCCTCTGGGGGCTCCGCGGGAACGACAAGCTTCACGTCTTCACCTTCGTGGCCCAGCGCTCCAGGCTCTGCCCGAAGACCGGGACGCAGTTCGTCCGCGGGCAGCGCTACCCGATGACCTATTACGGGATCGGCACCAACCGGCGCCGGAAGTGGGCCAAGGCGGGCGTGGATGCCCGTCTCCACGATACGCGTCACACAACCGGCCAGCGCGCCTTGCGCGCCACGGGCAATCTGCGACTCGTGCAACAGCTCCTTCGTCACACGGAGATCCGCACCACCTCGAGCTTTTACACTGACACCACGATGACCGATCTGCGCGCCGGCATGGAGCGCGTCGAGGCCTCCAAACCCGAAGCGACTGATCTGGAAAAGTCCCAGACAAAATCCCAGACCAAAAAACAAACATCAGCTAAGCCCAAGAAGGGAAAAGCATAAATGCTTCGAGAACCACGTCTTTCGATTCCGAGGGTCGGGCGTTCGAATCGCTCCGAGTGCACCATCTCCGCACGCAAATCCTGTCAATAATTCAAGACGGTTAGAGCCTGTGCCGCTTACCCGCTCGCAGGTTCCCGTCGGAGGACAGATCGGGACCAAACACCATTCGGGACATCTTGAGACGAAAAGTTCCATGGAGATCCTCAAGGTCACGCGACCGTGCGCGCTGCCTTCGCCCCAATTTCAGCAGCCGATTGAGACCCCTGGCAAGTCTTGAGCGACGCGTCGCGACCGAACGCCCAGAACCCAGCCCTATTTCCATCGCGCGAGCATGGCAGTCGGCCAGCTCGCGCACCTGTGCACACGATCAATCCGCCATCATGACCGGCTGAGGGTCTCACAGCAGCCGACTTTGCGC
>NZ_JBIISY010000328.1:0-5341 GCF_044340795.1 Tardiphaga sp. | reverse complement strand
CGAACTTTGTCTTGAACTCGTTGTCGTAGATCTCCTGGAATATGTCCTTGAAGCGACCGTCATAGACCTTGAGGATCGTGTTCTTGGTCGACAGGTAGACCGGGACCTTGCGGGTCAGGCCGTAGTTCATCGAGGCGCGGGCGAAGTCGCGGATCGAGTCGTCGAGATTGTACATGCTGAGCGCCACGCCGGCGCCCGGAGCCTGGAACACTTCGCGCTCGATGGTGGTGCCGTCTTCACCGACGAACTTCATCGTCAGCGTGCCCTTACCCGGGAACTTGATGTCGGTGGCCCGGTACTGGTCGCCGAAGGCGTGGCGGCCGATGATGATCGGCTTGGTCCAGCCGGGAACCAGGCGCGGCACGTTGTTGCAGATGATCGGCTCCCGGAAGATGACGCCGCCGAGGATGTTGCGGATGGTGCCGTTCGGCGACTTCCACATCTGCTTGAGGTTGAATTCCTTCACGCGAGCTTCATCGGGGGTGATGGTCGCGCACTTGACGCCGACGCCGTATTTCTTGATGGCGTGGGCCGCATCCACGGTGACCTGGTCGTCGGTCTTGTCGCGGTATTCCATCCCGAGGTCGTAATAGTGCAGGTCGATATCAAGGAAGGGGTTGATCAGCTTGTCCTTGATGTACTGCCAGATGATGCGGGTCATCTCGTCGCCGTCGAGTTCGACGACCGGGTTGGCGACCTTGATCTTTGCCATGTGGTTCGGGCCTTTAGCGCGTTGCGGGAAGGGTTCGTGACGGGGCTATAGCACCCGCCATGGCGAGGCGAAAGCGCGGCCGCTATGCGTAGCCCGGATGGAGCGTAGCGCAATCCGGGGACCGGCTTGCACTCCCCGCAATCCTCCCATAAAGCGCGGCGAGGCTGCGACAGGCGCCGCCGCCACGACATCCAGCTCTGGATTCAGAGTTCCGTACAAACCGCTCAAATCGTTCGAGAAAAACATGGTTACCGAGATCTTGCTCGAAGCGCGAGCCAAGCGTCCGGCCGCAATCAGGAATTGAAGACATGTCCGGCTCCGGCACCGATCGCAGCAAGACCATGAGCGATCTGACAGGCCCTGTGGTCATTCTGGTCGAGCCGCAGCTCGGCGAGAACATCGGCACCGCCGCGCGCGCCATGGGCAATTTCGGCCTGACCCGCCTGCGCCTGGTCAAGCCGCGCGACGGCTGGCCCAATGTCCACGCCCAGCGCGCCGCCTCCGGCGCCGACCACGTCCTCAACGCCGTCGAGATTTTCGACACCGTGGAGGAGGCGGTCGCCGACTGCACCCTCCTTTACGCCACCACCGCCCGCGCCCATGACCAGGCCAAGCCCGTGGTCGCCCCCGAGGCCGCCGCCGCCGAGACCATCGCCCATATCAGGACCGGCGCCACCGCCGGCATCCTGTTCGGCCGCGAGCGTTATGGCCTGCAGAACGAGGAGGTGGCGCTGGCCAACCGGATCATGACCTTCCCGGTCAATCCCGGCTTCTCCTCGCTGAACCTCGCCCAGGCGGTGCTGCTCTGCGGCTATGAATGGTTCAAGCAGGCGACCTCCAACGCGCTGCCTTACGCCATGCCCGAGCGCTCCGAGCGCGCCTCGCAGCACCAGATGGGGACGTTCTTCGACAATCTGGTCGCCGAGCTCGACAAGGTGGAATTCCTCCGCCCGCCGGAAAAGCGCGACACCATGCTGGTGAACCTGCGCAACATCTTTACCCGCATGGAGCCGTCCAAGCAGGACATGCACACGCTGCACGGCGTGGTGATGGCCATCGCCGAGGGCCGCAAGGGCCCGGCCAAGGGCGGCGTGCTCGACGGCGAACAGGCCACGCGCCTGCGCGCGCTGCTGGCCGAACACGGCCGCGGCGCCAAGGAGCACGAGAGCGGCACCGTCCGCGGCCTCGCGCGCATGCTCCGCCGCAACCCCACCGATGCCGAGCGGATCCTGTGGGAGCATCTGCGCTCCGACCGCCGCTTTGCAGGCCAGTTCAAGCGCCAGACCCCGGTGGGCCGCCACATCCCGGATTTCGTCAGTTTCCCCGAGCGCATCGCGGTCGAGCTGGTGAATCCCGACGAGACCGAGGTGATCGTGGCGGACCGCGCCTCCCGCCAGACCTGGCTGGAGGAGCGCGGTTATCGCGTGCTGGCGATCCGTGCGGACGACGTGACGCGGGATATCGCGCCGGAGCTGGACCGGCTGGCGGCGCTGCTGGATAGCGGGATGCCCGGGCAGTGGTGATCGGGAATCGGGTGGCTGTCTGAGCTTCGGCCCAGATAGCCGTCATTGCGAGGAGCCTCTTGGCGACGAAGCAATCCAGACCTTGCTTGTGGCTTCTGGATTGCTTCGTCGCTACGCTCCTCGCAATGACGAATAAAACACCGGGAGACCGCCCATGCCCCTCTCCACCGCCGAGAAGCACGCCCGTTTCCGCAAGCTGCACGAATCCGGCTGTTTCGTCCTGCCCAATCCCTGGGATGTCGGCTCGGCCCGTTATCTCGCCCATTGCGGCTTCAAGGCGCTGGCCTCCACCTCGGCCGGCTATGCCTGGTCCACCGGCCGCCCGGACAACAAGGTCACGGCCGACGATGTCATCGCCCACCTCAAGGACCTCTCCGCCGCCACCGACCTGCCGGTGAATGCCGATTTCGAGAACGGCTTTGCCGACGACCCCGCCGGCGTCGCCGCCAATGTCGCGCGCGCCGCGGCCAGCGGCATCTCGGGCCTGTCCATCGAGAATTCCACCGGCCGCGCGGACCAGCCGCTCTATGACGACCGGCTGGCGGTGGAGCGCATCAAGGCCGCCCGCGCCGCCATCGATGGTGTCGATCCCGCCGTCATGCTGGTGGCGCGCTGCGAAGGTTTTCTGCATGGCGAGCGCGACCTGAAGAAGACCACCGCGCGGCTGGTCGCCTTTGCCGAGGCCGGCGCCGATTGCCTCTATGCGCCCGGCGTCGCCTCGGATGAGGAGATCACCACGCTGGTGACCGCGCTGGGCGGCAAGCCGCTCAATGTGCTCACCATCAAGCCGACCATGACCGTGCAGCATCTGGCCTCGCTCGGCGTGCGTCGAATCTCGGTCGGTGGCGCACTGGCCCGGATGGCCTGGGCCGGCTTCATGCAGGCCGCGCAGGAGATCGCCGGGCAGGGGACATTTACGGCCTTCGCGCATGGGGCGAAGGGCGGGGAGTTGAATAAGCTGTTTGGGAGCTGATCCGGGCGCGCATTGGCAAAAATGCCCGATTACGATAGGCTTCGCCGAGCGGAGATATCGCCATGCCGGTGCGCAACATCCATCTGACGGACGAGCAGGACGCCTTCGTCGAGGAGGTTGTCCGCGCGGGAAAATATGAGGATGCCTCCGAAGCGATGCGCGACGCCGTGCGCGGTTTGCAACATCGCATTCAGGCGGACGAACTGAAGCTCGATCTGCTGCGCACGCAGCTGCAGGCCGGCCTCGACGCGCTGGACAATGGCCGGTTCACCGAAGTGGACGACGCGGATCTCGATGCCGCTCTGGACGATCTCGCCTCTCCCACACGGTGATCGCCCGTGGCACGCTATCGCCTCTCCGGACTGGCGAAAGCGGACATTGCGGCAATCTTGCGCAGCAGTGAAACCATGCACGGTGCCGACGCACGCCTGCGCTATCGCGCACTGCTGACGGCGGCGTTGCGGCGGATCGCAGCGCAACCCACTTCACCCTCAAGCGTCGATTGCAGTGATCTGTTTGCCGGCTTGCGCAGCTATCACATCCGCCACAGCCGCGATCACAGTCGTGAAGCACCGGTTGGGCACCCCGTTCACGTCGTCTTCTATCGTGCAGAAAGCGCTGGTGCGATCATCGAAGTCGTCAGGGTACTTCATGAGCGGATGCTGCCGACGCGGCATATCGGTAGCTGATGGGCTCTTGTGGCCAACGTGCAGCCAACCATGACCGTCCAGCGTCTGGAATCTTTGGGTGTCCGCCGCATCGGCGTCGGCGGCTGACTGGCCTGCATGGCCTGGGCCGGGTTCATGGAAGCCGCGTGGGAGATCGCCAGGCAAGGGACGTTTACGAGCGTTGCGAACGGCGGGGAGTTGAAAAGAGATGGTTGAGCGAGTTTTTCGCGAACTTAGGCACCCGTTGACCTGTGAACAGCGGGTGCAAGTGCCGGCTATCTCTCGCTCCACGCGATTTTTCGAGCGCCCGATTTCGCAGGAATCTCTGATAGTTGGCGGTGTGAGCGGGTGTGCGGAACCCCACGGTTATCCACCCTTTCCACCATATTTAGTATTTGATTCAGGAACCGTCACTAATCCTTGACGGGTAAGATCATGTTGATGAAACTGATCGCTGACGCTGAAACGGAAAAAGCCACCCCGGACGGCAATCCAAGGTGGCCTCTGTCCGATCCAGTCTTGCGCCGATGTGGACCGGTGCAAGCAGGGCGGTGGAAGGACTCGGATTAGACTCCGAGGTCTCGCACTGGTCAAGCCCACTTTGGTGACCCCAGTGTGGAGAAGTGCAATGTCACTCTACCCGGTTAACAGGCCGTATGTGCCGATCTCGTGGATTGGGCAATTGGGAACTCAGTACGAGTTTCAACTCGATCCCATTCGCACGATCTATCGCGACATTCCCGGCGTCTATATTTTCTGCCAAAGCATCGGCGGTAATCTTTGGAAGCCACTATATGTTGGCGAAACAAGCAGTATGCGTCGTCGCCTCACTGATGAGCTTGATGCTCATCACAGTTTTGGTGCGGTCTTACTGAATGGTGCGACACATCTAAGTACACTTCACGTTTCGAGCGGTCTTGCGGAGCGGTTTAGGATCGAAACCGATCTCCGTCACGCGCTACGTCCGTGCTGCAATAGGCAGTAGCCGTACATCGGGCTCGGCCTTCCGCCGGGCCCGGTCTCAAGGCTTAGGAAACTAGCGTTAGATGTGGCGGTCGCTTGAGCGAGCTGGCAATAATATTGAGTAGTGATTCGCCGGCCCAAATTGAAGCGGCCTTGGCGAGCACTTCGAAGGTGCCTTCTGAGACATCTTCCAGCACGACAAAGACGCCGCCGTCGCCGCCCAGGTCATCGAGAGCTTGGTCGTCGAATGTCGCGCGCGAGATTTCCGTAAGCCAAAGCGTTTTCTGATTGTCGATTGCTATCGAAAGGTCTTCTTCCATGGCTTCCTCTCCAGCACTTCACCCGTCAGTTCGCGAACGCGCTGAGCCACGGGTTTCCGCCGCCGCCCTTGCGGAGTATTTGATCCTGCGTCCCAACGCTCAACAGAACATTCTGCATGACAGTAAGTTCTCTAGGCCGCCAATTGTGTCAGCGAATGGCGAGGCGATGCGTGCTCTCCGAG
>NZ_JBIISY010000327.1:0-5365 GCF_044340795.1 Tardiphaga sp. | reverse complement strand
GATTTCAGCACGCCGTAACGTCCGCGTCTGCGGCACCTGCTCGGCCGTCGCGATCAGATGGGTGATGAAGGATGGATCAGGCCGCACACTGCGCAGCGATGCCGGGATTGCACGCGTCACCGGCTCCGTCGGTGTGATCGCACGCGTGTCGCCCGGAGCGGTCTCCCGCTCGATCACGATATCGCCCGCGCGCCGCATCGGATGCGACGTGGTCGGGGATACTCGGCTGGTCGCCGTGATCGACATGGTTAAACGGGCTCGCGTCTCAAATCAGGACGAGGGTGGTCCCTCAAGTACCTATGTCGCAAGAGCCGTGCCGCTGCTCTCCACAGTTGTATCGGCTTGCGCGGGTCTTGCGCAAACCTGCGAGATAGCTACGATTTCTCCATTGTTTAAGAAGTTGGACTAACTTTTTTCAGCACTGAGACCGTATTGTCGTGGCACGAATCACGCGAACGGCGTCCCGAAACGAGGCGACATTTGACATCCGCCCCACCTGAACATGTCCCGGTGCCGCAGTCCGGCTTCTCCGAAGCAGAGATTCTGGCGCGTCTCGGCCAGGCCGCCTTCATCTGGGACATCGGCAGCGACGCCATCACCTGGACCGCGCCGGCCACCGCGATCTTCAGCGACATTCCCGCCAACACCCTCGCCCGCGGCAGCGACTTTGCCGCACTGATCGAGCCGCATCGCGCCGTACGTAGCGAAGCGCTGGTGGCTGCGCTGCAATCCGGCGGCACCTATCGCATCGATTACGGTGTGCGCGCCTCCACCACCGCGCCGCTGGTATGGGTGGAGGAAAATGGCAGCGTCCGCACCGGCAGTGACGGTCGCCCGCTCCGCGTCGAAGGCATCGTGCGCATCAACAATGAGCGCCATGCCCATGACGAGCAGCTGCTCAAACTCTCGCAGCGCGATCCCGTCACCGGCGAGCTCAATCGCACGCATCTGCTGGCGGCACTTGCCGAGTCCATCGAGGAAGCCACCCGCTTCCGCGCCAGTTTCGCCTTCATGCTGATCGCCATCGATCATCTCGGCCGCATCAATGATGCCTTCGGCTTCGATGTCGCCGACGATGTCATCGCCGATCTCGCCCAGCGCATTCGCGTGCGGCTGCGCGGCGGCGACATCATGGGGCGTTTCTCCGGCAACAAATTCGGCCTGGTGCTGAAGAACTGCACCGCCGACGATGCCAATATCGCGGCCGAGCGTTTTCTCGCCGGCATTCGCGACGAGGTCATCCCGACCAAGTCCGGCCCGGTCTCGGTCACCGCCACCATCGGCGCGGTCAGCGTTCCGCGCTATGGCCGCGACGTCAATGAAGCCGTCAACCGCGCCCAGGAAGCGCTCGACGCCGCAAAACGCCGCCGCCGCGGCAGCTTCAATCTGTGGCGGCCGAATGTGGAGCGCGACGCCCAGCGCCGCGTCAATATCCGCGTCACCGACGAGATCGTCACCGCGCTGAACGAGCGCCGCATCGTCTGCGCCTTCGAGCCGGTGGTGCATGCCGATCGCAGCAAGCCCGCTTTCTATGAAGCGCTGGTGCGCATGAAGCAGGACGACGGGCAATTGCTGCTCGCGCCGGACATCGTGCCGGTCGCCGAGCGCCTCGGCCTGATCCGCCTGGTCGATCACCGCGTGCTCGAACTCGTCATCACCGAGCTCGCCGAGACGCCGGACGTGCAGCTCTCGCTCAACATCTCGCCGGCGACCGCGATGGACCCGGACTGGCTGGCGACCATCGAATCCCTGATGCGCGCGCATCCCGGCGTCGCCCAGCGGCTGATCGTGGAGATCACCGAGACCGTGGCGATCCACGATCTCGACGACATCCGCGGCTTCGTCAATCGCCTGAAGGCGCTCGGCAGCCGTATCGCCATCGACGATTTCGGCGCCGGCTACACCTCGTTCCGCAACCTGCGCAAGCTGGCCGTGGACATCGTCAAGATCGACGGCGCCTTCGTGCAGAACATCGCGCACTCCGCCGATGACCGCGCCTTCGTGCAGACGCTGATCGATCTCTGTCGCCGGCTGGAAATCCAGACCGTGGCCGAATGGGTCCAGGACGAGACGAGCGCGCAGATGCTGCACGACTGGGGCTGCAACTATATCCAGGGCCGATTGACAGGGCTGGCCTCGTCGGCGCGGCCGTGGCTGAAAGGCGCCGAAGCCGTAGGGCGGATGAGCGAAGCGTAATCCGCCGCCGCGCTGAGGCCGTAGGATGGGTAGAGCGCAGCGAAACCCATCGGCGGAGCCTGCCGCATCGACGGAATGATGGGTTTCGCTCCGGCGCTCCGCGCCTACGCTCTACCCATCCTACGGCTCCGCGTCAGCGTCACCCCAGCGGCATCCGCAGCAC
This sequence comes from Tardiphaga sp., assembly GCF_044340795.1. Lineage (GTDB taxonomy): Bacteria > Pseudomonadota > Alphaproteobacteria > Rhizobiales > Xanthobacteraceae > Tardiphaga. The sequence goes on along the minus strand of NZ_JBIISY010000327.1, from coordinate 3,006 downwards.
GAACCGCGTCTCGTCCACCGTCGATGTTGCGCTCAGCATCCCGCCATGGGCGCGCGCGATTTGCGACGCGATATAGAGCCCGAGCCCCAACCCTTCCTGCTTGTCCTGCCCGGCGCCGCGCGAAAATGGTTGGAACAGCTTGCCTAGAATTTCCGGCGGAATCGGCGCGCCGTGATTGGTCACAGACAATTCGAACTGCTGCAGCCCGGTCTGCGCACTCACCGTGATCGGCCGGGCGGGAACGCCGTAAGCCAGCGCATTGCCGAGCAGGTTCGACAACAGCTGCCCGATCCGAGCGGGATCGCAATCCACCGGCCGCTTGAGATCGAGCACCAGATCGATCTGCCGGCCGGGCGCATGGGCCTGCAGCTCGCCCACCACCTGCTGCAGCACCGGCGCGAGATCCTGCGCGGTGCGCGTCAGCGTCAGCCCGTCGCCTAGCCTTCCGCGGGCGAAATCCAGCACATTGTCGATCAGCCCGGCCATCCGGCGCACGCTGTTCTGCATCAGGTCGAGATAACCGAATTCCTCCTCGCTCAGCGCCGCCTTGCGAAACCGCCGCGCCACCGCGGCGATCGAGGCCAGCGGATTGCGCAGGTCATGGCCGAGCACCGCGATGAACTGCTCGCGCAGCTCCGCGGTCTTGCGCTCGTTCGTGAGATCCGCCTCGCTCACCGCAAGCTTGTCGGCCGCATTGAGATGGAACGCGATCAGCTCGGCGAACAGCTTGAACATGCCGAGCGTTTCCGGCGTGTTCAGCACATGCGGCGCGGGATCGATGGCGCAGAGCGTGCCGAAGAAGCTGCCATCGGCGAGGAAGATCGGCATCGAGATATAGCTCTGCAGCCCGTAGAGCGCCGGCGTGTGATGATTGCAGTAGACGGTATCCTTGGCCACATGGTCGATCACCACCGGCTCGCGATGCTGGCGGATCTCGTGGCACAGCGTCGTCTCGACCTTCAGCTCGCCGCCGGGCGCCAGGCCAAAGGCGATCTCGTCGCGCACCGCGCAGCAGATCCAGCGGCTGTCTGTGACCCGCGCCACCGCGGCAAAGCGCATCCCGGTGGTGCGGCACACCACTTCGAGGATCTTTGGCACGGCCTCGATCTGCTGGACGGCGGCAATGTCGGTCTCGAAAGCGGGAGGCAGCACGGTCACGGGAAAAACTCAATGGCAATCACCCGTTATAGGCTGGCTGCGCGTGCGGCCACAACAATGATCCGTGGCAGGTGGCTACTGCGACCAAGGGCAGCATGCTACAGCCATGGACCAAGGGGATCATGACCGGGGGAATCGCCATGACACTGCTGGGTAACGGACTGACCGCGCTGGTGGCGCTGCTGCACATCTACTTTCTCATTCTCGAGATGTTTCTCTGGCAGAAGCCGCAGGGCCTGAAGACCTTCAAGAACACGCCGGAAAAGGCCGAGGTCACCGCGGTGCTGGCCGCCAATCAGGGCCTCTATAACGGCTTCCTCGCCGCCGGCCTGATTTGGGGCCTGCTGCATTCCGCGCCAGCCTTCGCGTTCCAGATCAAAGCGTTCTTCCTGCTGTGCGTGATCGTGGCCGGCGTCTACGGCGCCCTGAGCGTGAGCAAGCGGATTCTGTATGTGCAGGCGGTGCCGGCGGCGCTGGCGCTGCTGGTGCTGTGGCTGGCGCGATAGCAGCCACCTACTCTCCCCTCATCCTGAGGAGCCGCGCAGCGGCGTCTCCTTGCGAATGGCAAAGCCATTCGCTGGGGATGGCCGCAAGCTCCGAGCTTGGCCATCTCATGGTTCGAGACGCGGCCTGTGGCCGCTCCTCACCATGAGGGACGGAGTGCCTCCGCGTTCATCTTGCCAATCCCACAACCTTCCCTCACACTCCTGCACAACGACGGCGCCCCGACCGGGAAGACCGTCGATGACACATCAGGGAAGGCAACGACATGAGAGCCACGCTCGTTCATTCGGTCGCCGCGTGTTTGCTGGCCACCGCGCTCACCATCTCCCCCGCATCCGCCCAGAAGAAATACGATCCCGGCGCCAGTGACACCGAGATCAAGATCGGCCAGACCGTGCCGTTCTCCGGCCCCGCCTCGGCCTATTCGTCCATCGCCAAGACCCAGGCCGCCTATTTCAAAATGATCAACGAGACCGGCGGCATCAATGGCCGCAAGATCAACCTGATCCAGTATGACGACGCCTATTCGCCGCCCAAGGCGGTGGAGCAGGTGCGCAAGCTGGTGGAGTCCGACGAGGTCCTGCTCACCTTCCAGATCATCGGCACGCCCTCCAATGCCGGCGTGCAGAAATATCTCAACACCAAGGGCGTGCCGCAGCTGTTCGCCGCCACTGGCGCCACCCGCTTCACCGATCCGAAAAATTTCCCCTGGACCATGGGCTACAATCCCAACTACCAGACCGAGGGCCGGATCTACGCAAAGTACATTCTGAAGAACCATCCGAACGCCAAGATCGCCATCCTCTGGCAGAATGACGATCTCGGCCGCGACTATCTCACCGGCATGAAGGCCGGGCTCGGCGACAAGGCGGCATCGATGATCGTGTCGGATGCGAGCTACGAACTCGCCGACCCCACCATCGACTCTCAGATCGTGAAACTGAAATCCTCCGGCGCCGATCTGCTGTTCAACGCCTCGACGCCGAAATTCGCCGCCCAGGCGATCAAGAAGGTGGCCGACTTGGGCTGGAAGCCGATCCACATCGTCGACATCAATGCGACATCGGTGGGCGCGGTGCTGGTGCCGGCGGGACTGGAGAATGCAAAGGGCCTGATCTCGACCAATTACGGCAAGGACCCGCTCGATCCGCAATGGAAGGACGATGCCGGCATGAAGCGCTATCTGGCCTTCATGGAAAAATACTATCCCGAGGGCGACAAGAACTCGAACTTCAACACCTATGGCTACGGCAATGCCCAGCTGATGGTGGAAGTCCTGAAGCGCTGCGGCGACGATCTCACGCGGGCGAATGTGATGAAGCAGGCCACCAGCCTGTCCAATCT